>JBKQKO010000059.1:0-24980 GCA_052147455.1 Desulfobaccales bacterium
TTATTCCAAAATCTGACTCACCACGCCGGCGCCCACGGTGCGGCCACCTTCCCGGATGGCGAAGCGCAGCCCGTCTTCCAGGGCCACCGGGGTAATCAGGGTCACCTCCAGGGCGACGTTGTCCCCGGGCATCACCATCTCCACCCCCTCGGGCAGGGTCGCCACCCCGGTGACGTCGGTGGTCCGCAAATAAAACTGCGGCCGGTATCCTGAGAAAAACGGCGTGTGACGGCCACCCTCCTCCTTGGTGAGCACGTAAACCTCGGCCTTGAACTTGGTGTGTGGCGTGATCGATCCCGGCTTGGCCACCACCTGGCCCCGCTCCACCTCATCCTTCTTGATGCCCCGCAGCAGCAGCCCTACGTTGTCTCCCGCCTGCCCATAGTCCAGGGTCTTCCGGAACATCTCCACCCCGGTGCACACCGTCTTCTGGGTCGGCGCAAATCCCACGATCTCGACCTCTTCCCCCACCTTGACCTGGCCCCGCTCCACCCGGCCGGTGACCACCGTGCCCCGGCCAGAGATGGTAAAGACGTCCTCCACGGGCATCAGGAAGGGCTTGTCGATGTCCCGCACCGGCAACGGAATGTAGCTGTCCAGGGCATCCATCAGCGCAAAGATCGGCTGCACCTCCGGAGCCTTGATGTCATCCGCTTCCAGGGCCTTCAGGGCCGATCCCCTGATGATGGGTATGTCGTCCCCGGGAAAATCGTACTTGGAGAGCAGTTCCCTGAGCTCCAACTCCACCAGCTCGATGAGCTCCGGGTCGTCCACCAGGTCCACCTTGTTCAGGAAGACCACGATGTACGGCACCCCCACCTGCCGGGCCAATAAAATGTGCTCCCGCGTCTGGGGCATGGGGCCGTCGTCCGCCCCCACCACCAGGATGGCCCCGTCCATCTGCGCCGCCCCGGTTATCATATTCTTGATATAATCCGCATGCCCCGGACAGTCCACGTGCGCATAATGGCGCTTGTCCGTCTCGTATTCCACGTGCGCCAGGGCGATGGTTATGCCGCGCTCCTTCTCCTCCGGCGCCTTGTCGATCTGGTCGAAGGGCACGTACTGGGCCAACCCCCTCTTGGCCAAATGCTTGGTAATGGCCGCGGTCAAGGTCGTCTTCCCATGGTCGATGTGACCTATCGTCCCTACGTTCACGTGCGGCTTCTTCCGCTCAAACTTCTTCTTGGCCATCTCTTCTCTCCAGAAGGCAAATCCCGGTGCGCCCCAGGACTAAGGGGTAGTCCCGGTCATCACTGGCAGCCGTGAAGCTGCGCTCTCTCCCCATTCAGGTTCCGATGCAGATTAATCACGCTGGCTTCGCCTGCAGCTTCCCCGGCCTCCATGGGCTCCCTGGCAAAAATGGAGCCCACGACCGGGATCGAACCGGTGAACCTCTTCCTTACCAAGGAAGTGCTCTACCAACTGAGCTACGTGGGCCCAATAACTGGAGCGGGAAACGGGACTCGAACCCGCAACCCTCAGCTTGGAAGGCTGATGCTCTGGCCATTGAGCTATTCCCGCTTCCTGAGGACAAATGGTGGAGAGGGGAGGATTCGAACCTCCGAAGGCTGCGCCGGCAGATTTACAGTCTGCTCCCTTTGGCCACTTGGGAACCTCTCCAGACTGAAATGTCATCCCTGGAGCTGGCGATGGGAGTCGAACCCGCAACCTGCTGATTACAAATCAGCCGCTCTACCGTTGAGCTACGCCAGCCTCGCAAGCCCCGCACCATAGGCCAGAACTGCTCATATTATAACTTATAAAATTTATTTGAAGTCAGGACATTTGTCAATAGGGTGGTCTGGAAAAAATCCTTCCCCGGCGCAGATAACCATCCTTACCATTTGACAGGCCCGCGCCGAAGTGGCATATTTTGACCAGGCCTTCGGCTGCCAGTTGCCAGCAAAGGAATCGAGAAGGTTTTTTTGCGCTGCCAGCTGTCTGCTAAACTAGCTAGCCGCGGCCAGATTCGGCTAAGCATAGGTCCCGGTCGCCGTATATGCTTTATGGGCGTACCCATAAATGAAGGCAACAATTAAATAACTCGAAACTCGAAACTCAAAACTCGAAACAGGGCGACCCAACGGGTCGCCCCTAAAGGAGTTGCTCCCATGGACCCGGCCCGCGCCCGACTGCTGCGGCAACTGCCCCAGGTGGACGAATTGTTGCGCCACCCGCACCTCAGCCTGGCGGTGGCCTCCCTGCCCCGCCCCCAGGCCGCGGCCGCGGTGCGCCGCGGCCTGGCGGAGCAGCGGCAATTTTGGTCCGCCTGCCCCGCCGCTGACCTGCCACTCGAACTGGATCTGGCCAGCCTGTTGCAGGAACTCCTGAAAATCCTGGAGGCCGCCGGGGAGCCCTCTTTGCGCCGGGTGCTCAACGCCACCGGGGTGGTGATCCACACCAATCTGGGACGCTCCCCTCTGGCCGCGGCAGCCCTGGCGCAAATCCACGAAGTGGCGCTCTATTATAGTACCCTGGAATACGACCTGAGTCGAGGCCAACGCGGTTCCCGCCAGGACCACCTGGAAGGGCTGCTTCAGGAGCTCACCGGCGCCGAAGCGGCCCTGGTGGTGAACAATAACGCCGCCGCGGTGCTTCTGGCCCTCAGCGCCCTGGCCCAGGGAAAGGAGGTCATCATTTCCCGGGGGCAACTGGTGGAGATCGGCGGCTCCTTCCGCCTGCCGGAGATCATGGCGGTGAGCGGCGCCCTCCTCCGGGAAGTGGGCACTACCAACAAGACGCATCTTAAGGACTACGAACAGGCCATCAGCCTGGAGACCGCCATGCTGCTGAAGGTCCATCCCAGCAATTTCCGGATCACCGGCTTCACCTCCGAGGTGGCCCTGCCGGAGCTGGTGGCCTTAGGAAGGCGCTACGGCCTCCTGGTGGTGGAGGACCTGGGCAGCGGCTGCCTGGTAGACCTGTCCCGCTACGGTTTGGAGCGGGAACCCACCGTCCAGGAGACCTTGCAGGCCGGGGCCGACCTGGTGCTCTTTTCCGGCGACAAGCTCCTGGGGGGCCCCCAGGCCGGCCTGGCCCTGGGCTCCCGGGAAGTGATCTCCCGCCTGCGCCGGCACCCCCTCACCCGGGCATTGAGGCCGGACAAGCTCACCCTGGCTGGCCTGGAGGCCACCTTACGCCTCTACCTGGAGGAATCCCAGGCCATGTCAGCCATCCCGACCCTGCGGCTGCTCACCCGGCCGCTGCCGGAACTTAAGCGGCAGGCCCGGGCCCTGGCCCGCCACCTGCAGCGGGTCATGGGGCCAGGGGTCCAGGTGCAGGTAGTGGAAAGCCGCGGTAAGGTGGGGGGCGGCGCCTTGCCCCAGGTGAGCCTGCTTAGCTTCGCCCTGGCCCTCAGCCTGCCGCCCCTGACCCCGGTGCAACTGGAAGGCCGCCTGCGCCAGGCCAGGCCTCCCATCATCGCCCGGATAGAACAAGACACCCTGCTCCTGGATATGCTCACCCTGCTGCCGGAGGATCTGCCCGCCCTGAAGCAGGCCCTGCAGGGGGCGCTGGCGGAAGGCCAAAGTCAAAAGTAAAAGGCTGCTTAGCCAAGATTATCTAGGGTGGGCACTGCCCACCAAGAAATAGTGATCAGTGATCAGTGATCAGGGGTCAGAAAGGCAAAAGTGAAAAATAAACTCGAAGGCCGGCTCATTTTTGCCTTTTTACTTTTTACTTTTGCCTTTCCCAAAATGTAGGGTGGGCACTGCCCACCAATTCCTTAAACAATTGCCACTTCAGCGAAAGGGGAATAACCATGACTTTGGATCCAAAAGGCGGTTTCGAACAGCTCATGTCCATGGCCCGGGGATTCCAGGCGGCCAGGATGCTCACGGTGGCGGTGGACCTGGGCGTGTTCGACTTTCTGGACCAGGCCCGCAGCGCGGTGGAAACCGCGGCCTGGCTCAAGGCTGACGCCCGGGCGGCGGGCATCTTCCTGAACGGCCTGGCGGCCCTGGGACTGCTGGTCAAAGAGACGGATTCCTTCCACAACAGCGAGATCGCCTCCCGCTACCTGGTGCAGGGCAAGGACGACTACCGCGGGGCTATTCTCAAACACCTGGAACAGACCTGGGAGCGCGGCTGGAACGACCTCCGGCACACCGTGCTGGTGGGCTATCCCCAGGGGGTGGAACCGGAGACCTGGGTGGATACCCGGCGCAGCCGGGACGAGGAGGGCGTTCAGGCCTTCATCTGGGGTATGCACGCCATAGCCCGGGACCTGGCGCCCCAGGTGGCCACGAAATTGCCGTTATCCGGGGTGCGCCGCCTCCTGGACCTGGGGGGCGGCCCGGCCACCTACGCCATCGCCTTCGCCCAGGCCAACCCCGACTTGCGGGCCACGGTCTTTGACCTGCCGGCCCCCAGCGAGATCGCCCGGGAAAATATCGCCAAACACGGCCTTAGCTCCAGGATCGACATCCTGGCGGGCAACTTTCTCCGGGATGACATCGGCTCGTCCTACGACTTCATCTGGATTTCCCAAATCCTCCACAGCCACGACCGGCAGCAGTGCCGGCTCATCATCCGCAAGGCGGCGGCAGCCCTGGTTCCCGGCGGCCGGCTGGCCATCCAGGAATTCTTCCTCAACCCCGACGGCTGCACCCCGCCGGGCGCCGCCCTGTTCGGGGTGCACATGCTGGCCTGCACCCCCCGGGGCCAGGCCTACACCCATGCTGAGGTGGCGGGATGGCTGCAGGAGGAAGGGTTGACGTCTCCGGCGCTCATCCCCACCAGCCCCGAAACCAGCGTCTTGCTGGCGGCAAAGAAATAAAGGGTGGGAAAGCCAGCCAGGGCCACCAGTGTCCGGCAACAAAATTTTATGGAGAAGATTACACCATCTCCCAGTTAAAATCTTGAGCATGGTAATTTCAGCGATATCAACATATTATAGCGATGCAACTAAATCCCCTCTCCCCTGCGAGGGGAGAGGGAAATAGCTTGTAAATTCCATGAATTGATTCCCTAGTGGGCATACCTAAATTCAAATAATTCTCTTCTGCTTGCTTCATAGCAAAACCTCATAGGAAAAACCTTGCCGGACAATACTGAGCCAAGGTGCGCCTTACACCCTTCGTTGGCGGCGCGACCTGCGGCCTCCATGCAGAGGGCGGACCCAGCCCGCCAGTCATCATTTTCAGATGAAAAGTGGCACAGGCCGCCGGCCGGTGAGGCCGGCTAATCCAGCAAATCCTTTAATGCTGCTGCAATGGTGGGGAAGTTGAATTTAAACCCGGCGTCCAGCAGTCTCTTGGGGATGACCCGCTGACCGGTCAGCAAGGACTCGGCAAGTTCTCCCATAGCCAGACGCATCATGAACCCCGGCGCCGGCAGCCAGGCGGGACGGTGGAGCACCCGCCCCAGGGCCCGGGCCAGCTCCCGATTGCGCACCGGGTTGGGGGCGGTGAAGTTCACCGGACCGTGGATTTCCGGATGCTCGCTGATAAAGGAGAAGGCCCGGGCCAGGTCACCCTGGTGAATCCAGGAAAACCACTGTTGCCCGGAGCCCAGGGGGCCTCCCAGAAATCTGCGGAACATGGGGGCCATCTGCCCCAGGGCGCCTCCCCCCCTCCCCAAAACGATGCCGAAGCGGGTGATTACCACCCTGAGCCCCAACTCCCGGGCCTTCAGGGCCTCCGCCTCCCAGTCCGTCCCCAGCCTGGCCAGGAAATCGGAATCCTGCGCCGACTCTTCGGTGAGCACCTCATCCCCCCGGGGCCCGTAATAACCCACTGCCGAGGTGCTGCAAAAAAGCTGCCGCCGGTCCCCGCCGGCCAGGGCGATCACCAGGTTCCGAGTGGCGCGGATGCGGCTCTCGAAGATCTCCTGCTTGTACGCCGGGCTCCAGCGGCCGAAGATGGAGGCCCCGGCCAAGTTGATAATCCACTGGTGTTCCGGCACCGCCCCCATCCAGGGCCCCTCCTGGGTGGGGTCACCGGTGATCAGCCTGATCCCGGGCACCGGCGCGGCAGGCGGCTTCTCCCGGCGGCTGAGGATGGTGACCTCATGGCCAAGCTTGACCAGTTCCCGGGAGAGATAGGCGCCCACAAAGCCGGTGCCGCCGGTCATAAAGACTTTCATGCCATTTTCCTCGTCTGCGCCGCGGCCCCTTAAAAAAAACGCGCGGGCCGCGGGTATCTGGTTTCCGGCCCTGAGCCGGATGAGCTATGAAATTAATCACTCCGGGCCCAAGAGGCAAGGAGAGTTACCATTGAGCAGTGAGCAGAAAAGTCAAAGGCAAAAACTGGAAGCCGGCAACTGTAATCTGGAAATTGCGACTGGAAATTGTGAACCGGCAACCGGGAACTTGGAACTGGAGAGCTCTGCGAAAACTAAACTTTGTCATCCTGAGCGAAGCGAAGGATCTCGCATTGCTTTAGTATTTATGAGATTCTTCGGTCGCTTCGCTCCCTCAGAATGACAAGAATGGGGACTTTCCCAGAGGTCTCAACTGGGAACCGGGAACTACTGGAAAAAGGAAGTGACCACCATCATCAGGGTCAAGACGACCATAATAACCACCGTAACCCAAGAGATGATATTATAGGTCCAGGTGTTGACGTAATCACCCATGAGGTCTTTATTGTTGATCAAAATTAACATGAAGATGAGGACAAAGGGCAGCATGACCCCATTGAGGACCTGAGACCAGAACATTACCTGGATCAGCGGGATGTTAGGGATCAGGATAAAGCCGGCCCCGACGACGATTAAGATGGTGTAGAGCCAGTAAAACTCCGGCGCTTCCCCCCAGGATTTATCTATGCCTGCTTCTATGCCGAAAGCCTCGCAGGCGATATAGGCCGTGGACAGAGGCAGGATCGCCGCCGAAAAGAGTGAAGCATTTAAAAGACCTATGGCAAAGAGGGTGGAGGCCCAGGCCCCGGCCAGCGGGGCCAATGCTAAGGCCGCCTCCCCGGCGCTGTCCACTTTGATGCCGTGCTGATGCAGCGTGGCGGCACAGGAGATAACGATAAAAACCGCCACTATGTTGACCATAAAGCTTCCCACGATGACATCATATTTCGTATAAGTATAGTCCTTCACCGTAATACCTTTTTCCACCACCGCCGATTGGATGTAGAACTGCATCCAGGGGGCGATGGTGGTACCGATGACCCCCACCAGGATCACCAGATAGGAGCTGCTAAAGGAAAAGTTGGGCACCACCAGTTCCCTGGCCACTTCTCCCCAATTGGGGTGGGCCAAGACACCGGAAAAAATATAGCAGAAATACACTAGACAAGCGGCCAGGAAGACCCGCTCCACCACTTTGTACGACCACCTGAGCACCAGCCACCAGGTGAACAGGGCCGCCAACGGCAGCGATACGTATTTGCTTACCTTGAACAATTCCATGCTGGCCGCCACCCCGGCAAATTCGCTCATAATGTTGCCCAGGTTTCCCAGAATCAAGCCCAGCATGGCATAGAAAGTGATTTTGACGCCAAAACGCTCCCGGATCAGGTCCGCCAGGCCCTTACCGGTGACCGCGCCCATGCGGGTGCACATCTCCTGGATGACCACCAGGGCTACGATCATGGGGATAAAGACCCAAAGGATCTTATAACCGAGGGCGGCCCCGGCCACGGAATAAGTGGTAATGCCACCGGCGTCATTATCCACGTTGGAGGTGATAATCCCCGGCCCCATGATAGCCAAGAAAATGAGGAGCTTGCCGAAAATTGACGATTTTAACTTAAGCTTCATTAATGTCTCACTTCATGGCGCGTTTTCTGAGAAATAGTTTGGCGAAGGTCTCCAGGCTGCCACGGTCCGGGATCAGCATTTCCAGGACGTCGTCCACCGTGATGATGCCCGCCAGCTTGCCGCCTTCCTCCAACACCGGGATGGCCAGGAGGCCGTATTTGTCGATGAGTTCCGTCACCCGATGGTCCGAATCTTCGGTCCGCACCGAAATAATCCGGGTCTGCATCAGGTCCTGCAACCCGGTTTCCGGCTCGGCGATCAGGAGTTCCCGCAGGGAGACGACCCCCAGAAGGGTCTCTCCTTCCCCCAGGATGTAAAGGTAATAGATGGTCTCCGCTTCCGCCGCCAGTTTCCGCAGCCGCGAGAAGGCTTCGGCCACGGTGATTTCCGGCGGCAAGGCGATGTATTCGGTGGTCATCAGGGCCCCGGCGGTCCCTTCTTCGTGCTCCATGAGCTCCCGGACTTCCTGGGCCTCCTCCGGTTCCATGAGCTTCAGGAGTTCGTCGGATTTCTCCTCGGTCAACTCCCCCAACAGGTCGGCGGCCTCGTCCGGGGGCATCTCCTGCAGGAGTTCCGCGGCCTGGCGGCTGTCCAGGTGCTCGAGGATCTCCATCTGGGTATCCGGCTCCATTTCCGCTACGGCCTCCGCTACGGTCTCCACGTCCAGGTCTTCGATGAAGTCGGTTCTCTTCTTGTAATCCAGGTCCTCCAGAATATCCGCCAGGTCGGCGGGGTGCAGCTTATCCAGTTGCGATTTTTCCGAGAGCAGTTGCAAATTGGCGGTCTTTTCCTCCAGGTGCTGGATGGCTTGCCACCAGACGTACTGGTTTTCCCGTTTCTTGAACAAAAACTCCACTCCCATTCGCCGGGCCAGACCCCGCAGGCCGATATCCACCGCCACCGGCAGGAGATATTTGCGCGGCCCGCTCTCCAGCCAGAAGACCTTGATGTCATTGACCCGGACCACCTTGGCCCCTTTGGTGTCGATGATCTGTTTATCCATCAGCCACTTGCCCATGTAAATCTCGTCGGGCTGCAGGGGGACGAGCTGCTCTGCTTCCAGGCGCCCTTTGAGTTTGATCCCCGTGAGCTGCACATCCTCAACCTGCTCCACCGGGATATGTTCCTGGACCCCTTTGGCATACTTGATGGCCGTGATCTTGGGGGTTTCCCCTTCCCAATGGATGGCCAGATCCCGCAACTCCCCCACCCGTTGCCCATCCCCGTCGTAAATAGGGATTCCCCGGAGCCGGCTGAAGAAAAATTCCCCCAGTACCTGGACATGCACCTTATTATTATCCATGCTGCCCCTCCTCATCCGGGCGGATGCCAAAGAAAAAGGACCTCCCACGCCGTGGAAGGCCCCAGTAGAGACGCTGACTTCCGACCTTCCTCACTCGTGGAGCTTCGGCACTGCATAACGTAGAGCTATCTACTCAGCCACGTTAAGTAAAACCTTAATCCGGTGATACCTGTTCGGCCCATTGGCGTCTCTCGACGTTTCTGGGCAGTGGCTTATGTTTATGCAGGAGCCTCACCTAACTGAGGTGGATTCAGTTTATGACAGGGAAAAATGGAAGTCAACTTGGCGCGCCGGTTTTTTCCTGAAATTCATCTCATCACTTAAAGGGAGATATATTGGCCTTCGTAAAAGCCCTGCGCCTCACCTCCACCTGCCGCAGACAGACCCGAAAGGTCTGGCCCTGGAGCAACATAAAGCAATTACCGGCTGGGCTGCAGCCGGAGCCGAAAGACAGGGAGGCGGCCTGCAAGGAGGAAGGAGCTGACCGGGCCGGCTGCCGAAAAGCCCCTTAAGGAGCAACTGCCCGGCCAAGGTGGGCGCCGGGCTCAATCCTTGAGGACGGAGATGGCCCGGGTCTGGATCTTATGGGAGCCGACTTCGATGATCTTGGCCTTGGGGCGGTGGGGGGTGGCCGGGTCTTTTCCCTGGGCAGCCCTGGCAGTCTCCCCGGTGATCTTCCTCATCCCCGGGGGGGCGGCCTTAACATTGCCGGGGGGGCTGGCGACTCCCTTGCCGGCGGCGTTGTAGGACGCCTGATTGAGGCCACCGAGGCCGTAAGTCCCCAGAACGTGGTTGACGAAGACTTGGGTTTCCAGGTACGGCGGGATGGCGCAATACTTGGCCACCGCATCGGGGCCGGCATTATAGGCGGCCACCGCCAGGGGGACGTTGTGGCCGAACCGGTCCAGGCATTGACGCAGATAGCCCACCCCACCGGCGATGTTCTGTTCCGGGTCGAAGGGGTTTTGGACGCCCATGAGGGCGGCGGTGCCGGGCATCAACTGCATCAACCCCTGGGCCCCTTTGGGAGAGACCGCCATGGGATTGAAATCCGATTCGTTGCGCATCACGGCGCGCACCAGGGCCGGGTCCACCCCGTAGGCCCCGGCATACTTGTTGATCAACAGGTCCACCCTGGGGTCGGGGCAGCCGCCCGGGGAACTCCGGGAAACCCAGGAACCGCGCCCCATGGGCTGTGGCCAGGTCCGGCTCTGCTGTTTAAAGATGTAGACCTGAACTTCCCCGCCCAGCAGGTCATAGAGCGTGTCGCCGGAGGGCGCGGCCTTGGGGGAATCTTTGACGCCCTCCAGAACCAGTGAGCCGCCTTTAGACCCCACCTGGGGGACTCCGTCCACAGCAGCCGCCCACCCCGGTAATAACAGGGCCAGGATCAGGATGAATAATCCTCTCCTCATGACCACATTTATTAATTTTTTCCCCGAATTTGTCAAGCAGAAAGAGAGACCGGAGGTGCTCAAATCCAAGGCCGCGGCGGCAGCCGCAGACGCGCTAATTCAGCGGTAAGTTTGCCAAATGAGACGATATGTTGTAAGTTATCTTAACCTTCCAGGAGGTTGCTTCCCGGCCTGCCTGCGGTCCGGCGGGATAATCTTAGCCAAGGGGGCCACACCAACTATTTCCTTAAACCGCTTAGCCTAAAACCCTGCGAGCTTGGGCCAAAATCGTGTCGGCAGCCGCTAACTTGACCAGCGATAACTGCAAAACGCCAAGGGAAAACCCTACCCCCTTCTCCCGGCCCCTGCTGCCGGTGGTCCTGGCCTTGATGGTTGGGTTGGCCTCCCCCGCCTGGGGGTTACGCCTGCCGGAGAAATGGTTGGCCGCGGGCCTGGTTTTGTTCTGGGCGATTCTGGGAGTCCTGTGGCTGGCCCGGCGTCCAGTCCGGCTACTGCCCCTGGCCCTCTTCTGGCTCTTGGGGGTGGCCTTTTACCAGCAAGCCGTCCAACCCGTCTTTCCTCTTTACCATCTGGTAAATCTGCCCCAGGAGCAGGAACTCATCATCCAGGGTCGCCTGAACCGTCCGAGCAAGATGGGCTCGGCACGGGTTCAACTATTTATGACCGCCCAGGCCTGGCTGAGCCCCCAGGGGTGGCGTCCAGCCACGGGCCGGCTCCTGGTGAGCGCTCCCCCCCTGGAACCACCGCCGGTGGGTACCGGCCTGGTGGTCCGGGGGAAATTGCGGGTTCCCGGGGAGTTGCATAATCCCGGCGCCTTCAATCGGCTCCGGTCCCTGGCGACGGACGGCATCTTCCGGGATTTGCGCCTTAAGGGAGATGGTGACCTGGTCTTTCTGGCCTCCGGGGCCGCCTATCCCCTGGGGGAGCGGCTGCGGGGGGGCATCCGCCAGTTATTGAAGCCCCTGGCGCCGGAATTGCGGGCTATCTACCTCTCCATGCTGCTGGGGGATCAGGGAGAGGTCACCCCGCAGATGCGCCGCAACCTGGCCCGTTCCGGCACCAGCCACCTCCTGGTAGTCAATGGCCTGCACCTCGGGATGGTGGCTGCAGTGGTTTTCTTTTTCAGCAGCTGGCTCCTGCGGCGTTCAGCCTGGCTGCTGCTGCGTCTCAATGTCATGAAAACTGCCACCCTGCTGGCCGCCGCGGCGGTGCTGGGCTACGCCTGGGTGGCGGGTGGGTCGCCTTCCACCCAGCGGGCCGAGGTCATGGTCCTGGCCTATCTCCTCCTGGTCTTCTTGGGACGGCCCCGGGAGTTATGGAGCGCCCTGGCCCTGGCGGCCCTGATCATTCTCAGCCTCACCCCCCTGCGCCTCTTCGCCATCTCCTTTCAGCTTTCCTTCGCGGCGGTGGCGTTTCTAATCTACCTGATGCCCCGGATACTGGCCTGGGGAGCAGCCTCCTCCTCTGATTCCCAACCCGGTCTGGGAGCCCGCCTCTACACCTGGTTGAAGGAATGGGGAGCGGCCTCGGCGGTGGCCACCCTGGCCACCGCCCCCCTGGTGGCCGCCTACTTCCAGGTGGTTTCTCTTTTGGGGATCATCGTCAATCTGGTGGCCATCCCCTTGTTCTTGCTGTTGGCCCTGCCTTTAGGGGAGGCTGCGGTCTTCGCCCAGGCCATTCATCTAACCTATCTGGCCCGGGCCCTGCTTTTTTTGGGGCAATTTCCCCTGTGGCTGGGTTGGCAGGCCATTACCCTGGGCGCCGCTCTTCCCGGCAGTGCCATCATCGTGGGCATACCCACCTGGCTGCAAATCGCCCTCTATTACCTGGTGCTCATCCTGGTCTTCGCCCCCCGGCGCAGTTTCTGGACCTGGGGGGGCGCCGGTCTGGCCGCAGCAGCCCTCCTTCTTTCGCTGACCTGGCCATTTCTGGGGCCGCGGGGAAGCCTGGAGGTGACTTGTCTGGACACCTACGGCGACCTCAGCGGCCTAGTGGTATCCCCGGAGGGTCAGCGCCTGGTATTCAGCGCGCCGGCGCTCTCCTGGCCCGGGCACGCGGGCGGCGGCCCGGGAGCGCTGCCGGATTACTGCCACTGGCGCCAGTTTCGCACCCTCGATCAGGTGCTGGCCTTCACCCTTTCCCAGGACAATGCCGGGGAATTACTCCCCCTGGCCCAGCAGTTCAACGTGGGCGGGTATTGGTATGGTCACCGCGGTTGGATGGGACCGGCTTTATGGGATCTGTGGAACTATCTGGGGGACCGGGGCCGCTTACCCCGGCCTCTGGAACCGTGGCGGGGTAAGTCCCAGCCGCCCGCCAGCCTGGGGAGCGCAGAGCTGCAATACCTGAAGCTGGGACCGGGTGAGGGCTTCGCCCTGGCTGTCGCCGGCCAGGGGCGCCGGGTCCTCATCCTGCCGCCGGAGCGGCAAGATTTTTTAAGGACGCCGCTCCCGGTCCAGGCCGTCCCGACCAGCCTGGACCTGCTGATCCTGCCGGCGGTCATGGCCCGGGCCCCTGAAATCGAACCCTGGCTCGCCCGCCTGCAACCCCGCCTCCTGGTGATTTACGGGGGAGCTCTCCGGCCTGATGATTACCCGCGCCTGGCCAAAATCCCCTGTCATTTAACCAAGGACGGCGCGGTGAGCGTATTTCTCGAGCCGGACGCGGTCCGGGTGCGGCAGTGGGGATACTGACTGGTTAAAAACCCCTTAAATAAATTTTAAAATCCTATTTTTTCCGGTCAACGCAACGCCAGGCCTCCTAACCTGAGGGTTACACTCTCATCCTGAACATTTAGAACCGCCGCCCTCGGCGATTCCCGGGCCGGCCTGGCGCAGTCGGCAGATTTTCAGAGACCAGGGAAGGGTCAAGGGACAAAAATAACCAGCCTGCCTTGGATAACAACCACCTAGCTCTTCCGGGAGGTCTTGGCGATGAATTCCACCAACTGCTGGCTCACTTTCCGCGATTTGCACTTGGGGCAGGCGGCCTTGGCTTCGCCTTGCTCCTTGAAGCTCATGATGAGGTTGAACTCTTCTCCGCATTTATCGCAGAGATACACGTAAGTGGGCATGGCTTTCTCCTTGGGATGAGAGGTGGTATCCGTCCAGCAAATAGTAATATCGAAAACCTGCTATGGCAAGGCTGAGGATTTTTAGCACGGCCGCCTGCCATGCCGCCCACGACCACCCCAAGATCTTCGCTGATTTTCTGGCACCGCGGATGATTACGGAGGAAGAGCCGCCCTTTATCGGATGAAAATCGACAGTCATTCTGATATATCATCTGCATGGAAACAGCCCACCCGCATCTGCGGCCTCGCATCCTGGAAGCTTACGTGGCCCGGGAGTTTCTCAAACTCCTGATTCTGAGCCTGGCCGGCTTCGTCTCCCTCTTTGTCCTGGTCGATTTTTTTGAGAAAATAGACCGCCTGGTGCAGGCCCATCTGGGGCTGTGGGACCTGGTACGCTATGTCTCCCTCAAAGTTCCCTTCGCCGCCGGCCAGGTACTGCCAGCTGCGGCGCTGCTGGGTATCATGCTTACCTTCGGCCTCATGTCCCGCTCTTATGAAACCATGGCCATGCGCACCTCGGGGCTGGACATCCTCCAGTTGCTGCGGCCGGTGCTGGTGGTGACCAGCGGGGTGATGGTCGTCATGCTGGCCTTGAACCTCTATCTGATCCCCTGGAGCCTGGAGAGCCTCGACAGTTTCTGGCAAAGCCGGGTGGACAAGAAACCCGCCCGCAACCTGCAAGCCATGGAGCACTTCTGGTACAAGGGAGACCAGGCCATTTATAACATACTCCTCTTCCGAAGAGATATTCAGACCATGGAGGGGGTCAAGATCTATCTTTTCGACCAGCAATTTCATTTAGTACAGGTCATTGCCGCGGCCCGGGCCCAATTTCAGGGCAGTCATTGGCGCTTTTTCCAGGGGCAGATCCAGACCCTGGGTCCCGGCGGCCCCACCGGAGGGGAGATGTTCCAGCAGCGTGACCTGGTCCTCACGGAGCGCCCGGAAGATTTCGCCGACCTGGAAAAGAAGGTTACCGAGATGGACTATAATGAACTCGCCGGTTACGTGAGGCGCCTGGAGCGGGACGGCTACAAATCCACCTCCTACCGGGTAGATCTCTACAGCCGTATTTCCCTGGCGCTGACTCCCCTGGTCATGGTCGTTTTGGGGCTGGCCCTGGCCTTGCGCCATAACCAGGTGCACCTCACCTCCGTGGTGGCCCTGGGAATGGGGCTGATGTTCATTTACTGGCTCTTCTTTGGGTTTTCCGCTTCCTTCGGCCAGGCTGGCCGCTGGCCGGCCCTGTGGGCGGTCAGCTGCCCGCACCTGGTCTTCGGCGGCCTGGCTCTAGGGCTGCTGCGGCGGGTTACCAGATGAGGACCCAGCCCCCCGTCCAGACTGCCAGGCCATCATGCCCCGGTTTAACCCCGCGCTCCGGATCCAAGGGAACCCGTAACCTTTACCCGCTTCCTCGCTTACTCGCTCCTTCCCCTAATAGTACCTGTCCTCTCAGGTCAAGCCTGGCCATGGCTGGCCCGGTTCGGTTGGTTTCATGAGATATGGTCATTAGCGATAAATAGCCTTTAATGTTAATTAGTTAGACTACGAAGTTTAATTTTCGGCAGAAATTCTGCCTCCCCTTAACTCCGGCCCCCCCCGCCAGGCGGATAAAAATATGATGATTAAAAGGGAAACCGTGCAATAATTTTATTGTCATCCGGTGATATTTTTGCTATCAAGGGGACACTGTCTTATCCGATGGACTCTGATTTTGCAGCAGCCGGCCTGCGAGCCCTCGGGACTGAAAAAAATATATCTTTAAATTAAGGGGGGGATGGGCGCCGGAAAACCCATTTTCCAGAAGTGGCCATGGCTGTAGGGGAATTGCAGTCAACCCAAACCAGGAGAAAGGGAGAGAAAGATTATGACCAAGGCAGAATTGATCGCGACAGTGGCGGAAGAGGCCAAGATAAAGAAGGCCGAGGCGGAAAAAGCCATTAATAGCCTTATCAAAACTATTTCCAAAACCTTGAAGAAAAAAGGCCGCCACGCGTTGGCGGGGTTTGGCACCTTTTTGGTGAACCAAAGGAAGGCCCGGGAAGGCCGGAATCCACAGACCGGCAAGCCCATCAAGATTCCGGCCACCAAGGTGGTGAAATTCAAACCGGGGAAACAACTGAAAGACCTGGTAAAATAAAGGATTCATCCTTGTTTCTGGAGCGCCCCGGCGATGACGCCCCAGGCTCTCTGGAAAATATCTATTATCTTATGAGGCCGGTGCCGGCGGCCCGCGGTGCAGGCGTCGGTGCGGGGTAAAAACAGGTTTGCCCTCCCACCTTTCAGGGCAGGGGTCCGTGACCATAAGGCCAAACTAAAATTAAATAATTTCTGGGATCTTCCCAAGCATCGGCCTGCCGGGCGATTCTCCCCAACCCAGCTGGCCGGGCCCAACTTCCCTATGCCCCTGTGGCGGCAGGAGTGACGAGGGGAGGGCTTTTTGCCGAGCCCTCCCCTTCTTTTATTTCAGGGAAGCTCATGGGCACCACCCTGGGGCCAGGTTTAAAACCTGGCCCTACTCCCCTGGCGGCTGCCCCGCCGGTGGAACTCCTCCCGGATGCGCCCCAGGATGCGAGGCTTGTCCAGGCACCAACTGGGGCCCAGCAGTTCCTCAGGGTGCGGGTCGCCGGTAAGACGGTGGATGACCAGGCGCCGCGGCAGGAGTTCCACAAAGTCCGCTACCAGACTGACGTAACCATCTTCCGAGAGACAGGCGTAGGCCCCCTGCTGGTAAAGCCGGGCCAGGGCTGAGCCCCGAACCACGTAAAGCAGGTGGATTTTTACCCCCTGTAAAGGCAGGCGGGCCAGATAGTCCGCGGTGGCCGCGATCTCCTCGGGGCCCTCCCCGGGCAGTCCCAGGATCACGTGGGCCACCACCTCCAGACCCCGGGCTGCGGCTCGGTCCACCGCCCGGGAAAAGCAGGCCACATCGTGGCCCCGGTTCAGAGCCGCCAGGGTCCGGTCATGGGCCGACTGCAGCCCCAACTCCAGCCACAGCAAGCGCTCCCGGGCATAGCCCGCCAGTAACTCCAGCACCTCATCCCCCAGACAATCCGGACGGGTTCCCAGGCTCAAACCCACCACTTCGGGGAAGGCCAGGACTTCATCATAGAGGGCCTGAAGCCGCGCCACCGGGGCGTAGGTATTGGAGAAGCTTTGGAAATAGGCGATGAACCGGGAAGCCTGGTAGCGTTCTTGCAGGCGAGCCATGCCCTGGCGGAGCTGCGCCGTCAGGCTCACTCCCCGGGCCCAGGCGCCGGTGCCGGAGCCCCGGGCGTTGCAATAGAGGCAACCCCCGGTGGACACCAGGCCATCCCGGTTGGGGCAGGTAAAGCCCGCGTCCAATGAGATCTTTTGCACCCGTTGCCCGAAGCGACGCCGCAGGTAGGTGTTTAAATTCAGATACGGCAGCCGGGTCATCAGCCCAGGTCCCCCCAGGCGCCCTGTACCAGGGCGAGGGCGGCCAGGGCCGCGGTCTCCACCTTGAGGCGCCGGGGACCCAGACTGGCCACCCGGAAGCCCGCCTCCCGGGCCTGGGCTGCCTCAGCCGCGGAAAAGCCACCTTCGGGGCCGATAAGGAGGCGCACGGACCCGGGCCGCTGCAAACTGAGCCAGGATTTCAGCCCGCCGCGCCGCTCTTCTTCCCAGAAGATGAGCTTCATCTCCTCGGAGCCCGATAACACCGCGGCGAATTCCTGCACCGGGCCAATCTCCGGGAGCACCGCCCGCTGGCAGGATTTGAGGATTTCCCGGGTCAGGCGCTGCCAGCGGTCCTGCCGCCGCCGGGCCCGCTCCGGGGCCGGACGTTCCGAACGCTCCGAATAAAAGGGGATAATCCTTTGCACCCCCATTTCCGTGGCCTGGCGCATCACCCCATCCAGGGCCTCGCCCTTGGCCAGGCCGATGCCCAACACCAGGCGCAAGGGAGATTCCCCCCAATCGGGCAGTTCCCGGATCACTTGCAGTTGGGCCCCCCGAGCCTCCAGACTGATCACCCGGGCTTCCACCTGGCGCCCCCGGCCATCGCAAACCTCCACCCGGTCGCCTACCCCCAGCCGCAAGACCCTGGCCAGATGCCGGCTCTCCTCCTGGTCCAGATACACCGTGTCATCCTGAAAGCGCTCGGGAGGGGCGTAGAAACGACGCATAGGCAATGCTCAGTGGCCCAATAAAGTTCAAAGTTCAAAGTTCAAGGTAATAATACCTGTAGGGTGCGCACTGCGCACCGATCTATGGTTGCTTCCTATAATCGAAGGGTACTGCGCACCAGAGCAACGAGGTTCCCCGGTTTTTTAGGTAACCGGTCAGCCATGTAGGGTGCGCACTGCGCACCGATCTATGGTTGCTTCCTATAATCGAATGGTGCGCAGTGCGCACCCTACAGGAACTAATTTTAAGAGACCAGGGTGCTCTCTGCCCGCCGGAGACATGAGTTTCCCGGTTTTCAGGCAGCTTCTCAGGCCCCCTTGAGTTTCTTAATCTCTGCTTCCAAGACCGTCAGCCGCTTCGCCAATGCCTCCAGATCCGCAGCCCGGGCCGGTTTCGCCTCCGCCAAAGCCCTGGCTACCAGCTCTTTCACCTTGTCCACCAGGGCCGTCTGGGCCGCCTGGGCCCGGTTCAGCAGCTCCTTCACCGCCTCGGGGGTTTCCTGTTGGGTGATTTCCCCCCGATGCACCATTTCCTGCACCAGCGATTCGATCCTGTCCCGGGTGAAATCGAAGAACCCCAGACAAAAGAACGATGCCTTCTGTAAGAAATCTTTCATGGTTTCCTCCTCAGGTAGTGTTTCAGAAATACCTGTAATAATATCTACATTTTCTTGTAGCCGCAGGCTTTAGCCGGCGTTTTTTTTATTAAGAATTCCCGCAAGCTTAAGCTTGCCGCCACATTTTAAAGGCTTAAAGATGAATGATATTTTTTAATAAAGGAAAATCTTATACCTGACATTATGTAGATTGGCAAAAATGATTAGTGAGAGCATTATGGGGTCCCTTATTTATCCCCTCTCCGGCGTTTCTTCTTTTCCCCCCCCGGTGTTTTTTCTTTATCCCCTCTCCACCTCGAGGGGGAGAGGGTTAGGGTGAGGGGAAATTTAATCTCTTCTCCGCTCCCATTAATAACTGTGCCACGAGCCCGGTAAACTAATCATTTTTTTGAGAATTATATATTTAACTCCCCTACGAATTATCTGGTGCAGGGGCGGGGTTTCCCCACCCAAGGCGGCGAGACGCCGCCCCCACGGCAGCGGGCGACCCGATCACAGGCTGGATGCCTGTGCCGCTGTCGCGCCTGCTGCTAAAAAAAATCTCCTGGCCGCCGCAAGATCAAGGCGCCCCAGTCGTCCTGGGTGAGCAGCCCCGCCCTCCGTAGTCCCAATCCCAGGAAGCGGGGCTCAAGTTCCGGGAGATCGGTTTCCAGAAACCCTGAAATGATCAGGGCGCCGCCGCTCAAGAGATGTCCGCTCAGGGCCTCGGCCAATTGCAGCAGGTCAGGGGTGGTGAGGTTGGCCAGGATCAGGGCGAACTGCCGGCGGATGGCGTGCAGCAGGGTGGGCTCTACCAGCACCTGAGCTTCCAGCCCGTTCAGGCGCACGTTTTCCAGGGCGGCGGCCACCGCCTCGGGGTCCACGTCGATGGCCAGTACCCCGGCCCCCAGGCGGGCCGCGGCCAACGCCAGGATGCCGGTGCCGGTGCCCACGTCCAGCACCTGCCGGGTGTCGTTGGCCGCAGGCTTTGCCTGCTCCCAGACTTCTTCCAGGGCCCTGAGGCAGAGCAAGGTCGTGGGATGGCGGCCGGTGCCGAAGGCCATGCCAGGATAAATGGTGACCACCAGCTCCCCGGCCTCCGGGGCATAATCCTCCCAGGGGGGGCGGATCACCAGGCGGGAGGTGACTTTCTGCGTCTTGAAATGGGACTTCCAGGCCTCGGCCCAATCCTCGTCGGCCACCAGCCGCGTCTCCAGACCCAGGGGAGAGAGGCGGTGGCTGGCCAGATGATCCAGGTATTCCTGCAATTGCTGCTGTTGCCAGGCGCCGAACTCCCCGGACCGAAAAAAGGCCCGGACGACCACCCCTTGCGGCGGGGCGCCCTCTTCCTCCAGGATCACCCCGCGACCGCTAAACTCCGTGAAGAACAGGCCGGCCTCCTCCTGCATCCCGGCAGGGACCAGGATGCGCGCTTCTATCCAGGTTTCCTTAGCCATATTGAGTAATTATAGAGCCAGGCGGGCCGGATTGCAATAAACCCCTGAGGGCCTGGTCCGGATGAAACTGGTTTGGCTGTAGAGGGGATAACGGCACAGGCTTGTGGGGGTTATAGTGGCACCGGCCTCTGGCCGGTGAATCAAGCGGCCCAGGCGGGTGACTTTCCTGATCAATGAAGGGTTTTTCCCGCCGCCGCTCCGGGATGAATCCATCGGGTTGAACAGCTAAGGTTGGGTCCCATATAGGGAGAGGATCGCAACAAGCGCCACCTCAAGGTGGGCTTCTTGGGGAGGAGGAGATTACTGGTGGATCCCCATCATTTAATCTATATTTCTCATTCCCCTATTATCTTGACCAGCACCCTCTTCCTGCGGCCCCCATCAAACTCGCCGTAAAAAATCTGCTCCCAGGGGCCGAAGTCCAGTTTGCCGCCGGTGACGGCCACTACCACTTCCCGCCCCATGATCTGCCGCTTCATATGGGCGTCCGCGTTGTCTTCCCCGACGTTGTGACGGTATTGGGAGGTGGGAGCATGGGGCGCCAGCTTCTCAAGCCAGACGTCGTAGTCATGGTGCAGCCCTGATTCGTCATCGTTGATGAAAACCGAGGCGGTGATATGCATCGCGTTGCAGAGGATAAGGCCTTCGGTGATGCCGCTTTCCCTCAGGCAATGCTCTACTTGAGGAGTTATGTTAATGAAAGCCCTGCGGCCTGGGACATTGAACCAGAGTTCTTTACGATAGCTTTTCATGTCTGTCATCTAATTTTCAGTTCACCATGCCGCGAGGATAGGCCGTTGTCAAGGAAGGATCGCGGCAAGCGCCACCTCAAGGTGGGCTTCTTTAGGGGGGAGGAGATTACTAGTGTTGTGCTTCGCAAATAGTATGGCATTAAATCAAGTGAAAACCAAAGCTCCAAGGGCCTTAAAGTCCCCCTTTGGAAAAGGGGGATTTAGGGGGATTTCAGGAGGTTATTTTAAATCCCCCCTGCCCCCCTTTTCCAAAGGGGGGTTAAAAAACCGTAGTTTGAAATATCATAGCAATTATGAAGCATCACACTAAAATTATTTTAAAGTGCTGGTGCCGGAGGCCGGACTCGAACCGGCACAAGGTTGCCCTCGGGGGATTTTGAGTCCCCTGCGTCTACCAATTCCACCACTCCGGCAACAGAGATATTTTAGCTCCTTCGCCCCGCGGTTGGCAAGGGGGGGCGCTTAATTTCCCATCCTGAAATTCATTTCGCCAAAATCTAAAAAAGGCGGCAGGAATCGTCCCGCCGCCTTCTCCTGGCTCGTTCTCCGGCTCAGGCCGCCTTAAGGCGCCAGCCGCTAGAGGCTATTGCAAAACCTCGGTCTGCCCCAAAATGTCATCCTGCGCGCCGCGAAGCATCTCATATTTTTATGGACTCGAGATCCTGCACTTCGTTCAGGATGACAGTGAAATCAGGTTTTGCAATAGCTTCCAGATTTTCCCGGGGCTCGCCGGCCGTTAACGCCCGGAAGGGTTGATCACCGGAACCTCCCGGGGGCCACCCGGGGTAAAGGGCGCCGTCTCTCCCGGACCGCCTTTCTTGATAGTGCGGGCCTCCCGCATCAAGGTCTGGTTATACATGAGATAGCGGGCCTGTTGCACCGGGCTGAGCAGGGCATCCTCTTCCTCGCCCTGGCGAGTCTGCAGGTCCTGCATCTCCTGTTTCTTCCGCTTCATGTCGGTAAGGATCGCCCGCACCTCCGGCTCCGACGGCGCCGGTTGGGACATGGCCTGCTGCAGGCGCTGGTAATCCGCCTTCATATCCTGGATCAATTGCCGCCGGCCCGGTTGATAACGCTGTTCGATCTGCAGGAGCTGGTCCACAATTTGCTGATTCACCCCCAGGGCCGGTCCCATCTGAGTGCGTTTCACTTGCTGAAAGCGTTCCTGAAAACCGCCGCTCCCTCTTAAGCCCTCAGCGGGCTGTGCCAGGGCCCAGGTGGCCGAAGCCACCCCGGCCAGCATCAGCCCAAGGCAATAGAAGAGTATCTTTTTATGCATGATCCATCCTTTTGCTGCTGGCTTAACCTTTTCAGGAAGGTTTCCTTCTGCTGTGCCGTCATCCCGCTCAGGGTTAAGTCCAGGTCGTCCCCCAGATCTTCGTCCGGAGACGCCCCATCGCCGTGGTTACTGGACACGTAGAGATAATTATTGGGTTCCTGGCTGGCCGGAGCCTGGGGCGCAGCCGCCAGTTTCTCCGTGGCCGCCCCCTGTTGGGCAATCTGGGGCGCAGCCGGGCCCGGCTGTTGGGAGGTATGATAGCTGACCGCCACCCAAAGGAGCAGGGCAGCCAGGGCCGAGGCCCCTACCAGATAGGGAATCCTGCCCCACCAGGAGGAGCGGGCCGGGGCCATCCTCCCTTCCTGGGCAGCCTGGACCAGCTTCAGGTGCAGCTCCCGGGAAAAGTTGTTCCAGAACTCCGGTCCCGGATCGGCCACCGGATAGGTCCGGATGGCCTGGGCCACTTCCTTCAGGGCCGCCAGCTCTTGGCTACAACGGGTGCACCGCTCCACGTGAGGCTTCAGCCGCCTCAGCCAAAAAGCGGGCAGATCACCGTCGGGATACTCGGGTAGCCACCGCTGGAGAAGGGCGCATTGCCACTTCATCTTCTTCCTCGCTCTTCAGATATTTCTTCAAATTCTTCAACGCCTGACAGTAATTCACCCGGGCGGCGCCCGGAGTTCCTCCCAGGACCTCGCTGATCTCCTGGTACGAGAGGCCCTGTTCCAACTTCAGGGCGAGCACCGCCTGCTGTTTGGGGGGCAGCTTTTTCATGGCGGCGTAAACCCGCTGACGCTCATCCCTGGACACCAACTCCTCTTCCGGGGAGTCATCCTCACCCGCCAGCGCCACTTCGTCAACATCCACCGGCTCCCCAAACTTTTTCCGGCTTTTCAAAAAGTTGTAACACTGGTTGATGGCGATCCGGAACAGCCAGGTGCGGAATTTGGCATCCTGGCGAAAGCTCCGGATATAGATGAAGGCCTGCATAAAGGCCTGTTGCGACAAATCCTTCGCTTCTTCCGGATCGCTCACCATCCGGCAAGCCAGGCCGTAAATCTCCCGCTGGTACTTCACCACCAATTCTTCGAAGGCCTGCAGGTCTCCGCCCTGAGCCCGGGCCACGAGCTGTTCGTCAGTCATGATCTCTCGTCGCCCGCTTTCAATAGGTTAGACCCGGCATAAATGAAAATGTTAAATAGTAATTGCCGCATATCCCGATAATCATCCTCCCACCGGGTGATATCCTCATAAGACCAGGGGTTCTCTACTTGTTCCGGATTGCTTGTTGATTATTATCACCCATCCGGTCCCCGGGCTCAACTTTATTGTGAGCCCGCCCATCCCCGGCCTTGCTCCTGGCGCCGCTCCGCCAGCCCGGTGGCGAACGGCAGCGCCAGCATTGCGATTCCCAAAGCGGCCACCCCGGGCCAGCCGGCCAGGCCGTAGGCATGGCCGCTCAAAGTGATGCCCGCCGCCCCGCCTAGATAATAGGCCAGGATGTATAGGGAATTGGCCCGGCCCCGGCTGGAGGTGAGCTTGCGGTTCAGTGAACCGACCGCCGCGGCATGAATGGAAAAAAATCCGGCGCACACCAGGCCCAGGGCCGCCAGGATGGCCACCAGGGAGGTTATCAGGGTCAGGGCGATGGCCAGGCCGAAGAGCAGCGAACCCAGGATCATGGTGCCGCCGTTGCCGATGCGGTTGCTCAACTTGCCGGACAGCGGACCGATTAAGACCCCCATGAGGAAGGAGAGATACAGCAGGGTGATGAGGCGGGTAGAGGCATGGAACGGCGCGCCGGAAAGATAAAACGGCAGGTAGTTGAACACCGAGGAGAAGACAAAAAAACCGCTGAAGGCCACCAGAAAGATGCGTCTCAGTTTCGCATGGGTTAACAGGGTGAGGAAGCCTTCGTCGCCGCTCCGTCCCTCATCCGGTCCCCGGCCTGGCGGCAACCGCCAGACCGCGATGACGGTGGCCCCGGCCAGCAGGGCGGCGGCGCTGATGAAGGCATACCGCCAGTGCAGGGGGGGGAGCATGCCGCCCAACAGGCGGCTGCCCAGGCCGCCAGCAGTAGTGGCGGAGACATAGGACCCCATCACCACGTTGAGCCTTTCCACAGGCAGGTTGGCGGAGAGATAGGCGGCCAGGCAGGTGGTCAGGGCCGGCACAAACAGCCCCTGCAGAAAGCGGGCCGCCACCAGCAGGGGCAGACTGTGGGTGGCGGCGCAGCAGAGCCCGGCGGCGCACACCACCCCGCCCCCCAACAGGATGAGGCTCCGCACCGGGACGCGGTCCGCCAGCCAACCGAACGGCAGGTTAGCCAGGGCGATCCCCAGGATCACCGCGGAGACGGTATAAGAAGCCTGGGAAGGGCTGACCCCGAATTCCACCTGCAATACCGGCAGCACCGGCTGGGTGAGATAGACATTACAGATGGCCGCGGCCACCAGGCTAAAAACCACGGCCTGCAGGCCCCAGGAGCCGCTTTCCAGGGTGCGCCTTTCAGTTTTCGGTGGGTGGTTCAGGGATAACACCGGTCGATGAGCCGCGGGAAAGGGATAGTCTCCCGCACGTGGTGCAGGCCGCAAATCCAGGCCAGCAGGCGCTCGATGCCCAGGCCGAAGCCGCCGTGGGGCACGCTGCCGAAGCGGCGCAGGTCCAGGTACCACTCCAGGGGCTCCCGGGGCAGGCTATGGGCCTCTAAGCTGGAAATCAGGGTCTCCAGGTCGTCCAGGCGCTGGGATCCGCCAACAATCTCGCCATAGCCTTCCGGGGCCAGCATATCCACGCACAGAGCCAGCCTGGGGTCTGCCGGGTCCGGTTCCATATAAAAGGCCTTGGCCTGCCGGGGATAGCGGTGCACCAGCAGTGGCCTGGAAAACATCTGGGACAGCACGGTTTCTTCTTCTGCTCCCAGGTCCTCCCCCCAGGGGATTTCTTTGCCCTGCGCCGTAAGAAGCTCCAGGGCCTCGCCATAGCTGAGGCGGGGAAAGGGCCCGGCCACCGCCTCTGCCAGGGGGGCGCGGTCCCGCTCCAACAGGCGCAACTGCGCCTCCCGGTGCTCCAACACCCGCTGGACCACGAAGCGCACCAGGTCTTCCGCCAGCTCCATGACCTCCTCCAGGGTATAGAAGGCGGCCTCGGCCTCCACCATCCAGAACTCCGTCAGGTGGCGCCTGGTCTTGGATTTCTCCGCCCGGAAGGTGGGCCCGAAACAATAGACCCGGCCCAGGGC
>JBKQKO010000060.1:0-19064 GCA_052147455.1 Desulfobaccales bacterium
ATACGTGGAACCCGGAGAGCTGATCCTGGCCAGGGTGGACATCGCCCTGGGCAACGACATCACCGCGCCCCTGGCCATCAAGGCCTTTCGCGAGGTGGGAGCCAAAAGGGTCTTTGACCGGGAGCGGCTGGTGCTGGTGGCGGACCACTTCGCGCCCAACAAAGACATCGCCTCCGCCATCCAGGTGCAGATATTGCGGCAATTTGCCCGGGAGCAGGACCTGCTGCACTTTTACGAGGGCGGGGAAATGGGCGTAGAACACGCCTTGCTGCCGGAGAAAGGGATCGTGGTTCCCGGCGACTTGATCATCGGCGCAGACAGCCATACCTGCACCTACGGGGCCCTGGGGGCCTTTGCCTCCGGGGTGGGCTCCACCGACCTGGCCGCGGCCATGGTCAACGGCAGCATTTGGCTCAAGGTTCCGGAAAGCTTGAAGTTTGTCTACACCGGAGAACTGCCCCCCTGGGTCGGCGGCAAGGACCTGATCCTGCATACCATCGGGGATATCGGGGTGGATGGGGCCAACTACCGGGCCATGGAGTTTACCGGGGACGCCATTGGCCATCTCTCCATGGCGGACCGTTTTTCCATGGCCAACATGGCGGTGGAGGCCGGCGCCAAGAACGGCATCATCGCCCCGGATGCGCTCACCCTGGAGTACGTCCAGGGCAGGGCCCTGCGGCCTTTCAAGGTTGACAACCTTTACAGCGACCCGGATGCGGCTTATAATTATATTAAGTCTTATGATGTGGCCCGGTTGGAGCCTCAGGTGGCCTGCCCGCCATCGCCGGGTAATGTCAAACCCGTATCCCAGCTGGGAGAGGTGCGCATCGACCAGGCGGTGATCGGCTCCTGCACCAACGGGCGCCTGGAAGACCTGCAGCAGGCGGCGCAGGTCATTAAAGGACGCCGGGTGGCCAAAGGGGTGCGTCTAATCATCATTCCCGCCACCCCTCTGATCTACCGGCAGGCCATGGACCAGGGCCTGTTGGCCATCTTCCTGGAGGCCGGCGCGGTTATCGGGCCTCCCACCTGCGGCCCCTGCCTGGGCGGGCATATGGGCATTCTAGGGCCCGGCGAGACAGCCATAGCCACCACCAACCGGAACTTTGTAGGCCGCATGGGCCATGCGGAATCCAAGGTCTATCTGGCCAACCCGGCGGTCGCCGCGGCCTCGGCGGTCACCGGACGCATTAGCGGGCCGGCGCAACTGTAGAAACAAGGTCGCGCTCGCGTTGTTGCCCTGTGCCTGGTCTAAGTAATTGGACTGGAGGAGGTTATGGCCCGGGGAAGATGGATTTGGCTGGTTGCCGTGGCCGCCTTGCTGTGTTGCGGCTGCTCCGGAATCCTCGCGGAAAAAATGGGGGAGAACGGGCAGGCGGATAGGCTTCGCCTGGATACCGGCGGCAAATGGAGCACCTATGACCAGAACCCCCACAAGGAAAACGAATCAAGCATCATACTAAAAAAAGAGTTGACATTTTGAAATAATTATGGCTATTTTTAGGGCAAATTTTATGAGGCAGCCGGCTGACGGCAAAAAGAAAAGGATGTCTGCCAGAAAAATATACGGGACGTGTTTCGTTGCCTTGGCCCTCCTGATCCTGCTGGTGGGGGGATGCAATGGCGTCCTCTATGAAAAACAGAGCGACAACGGCGTGGTGCAACGCCTGTGCATTGACCAGGGCCAAACCTGGGGCAGCTACAACATCACCCCCCGCTTTTACAGTCAGAATCCCAAGGATCTGAACGACATGTCCATCATGCTGAGAACTGAGCGGACTTTCTAATCTAAGCGCCGCATTCCCCGCAGCACCCGTGGGATCCCCTGATAATCCGCCAACGTTTCCAGTCCCTGGTAGGCCCCGGTTTGCCGCAACAGTTCCAGGACCTCACTCGCCTGACCTTCGCCCACTTCCAGGGCCAGGCAGCCTCCGGGTCTTAAATAGCGGTGGGCCTCCTGAGTCAGGGGCCGGATAAGCGAAAGTCCGTCTTCCCCGCCCCAAAGGGCCTGTTGCGGCTCAAAATCTCTGATCTCCCGGGGAAGCTGTTCATATTGGGCCCGGGGTACATAGGGGAGATTGGCCACCAGCAAGGCGAAGCGTGGTCCGGGGTTGAGCCCGGAGAGGAGGTCGCCCCGGACAAAGCAAAGGCGCTCGGCGGCGTCATGCCGCCGGGCATTGTCCCGGGCCACGGTCAGGGACGTTTCCGAGAGGTCCAGGGCCAGCCACGCCATCTGGGGGAGCTCCCTGGCCAGGGCTACCACTACCGCGCCGCTGCCCACCCCGATTTCCAGGCCCCAGAGGACGGTTTTCTCTGGCCTTGCGAATTCATTGGGTGCCTGGACCTTAAGCTCCAGGCCAATCATGGTTCGGGCCGCCTCCAGGGCTGAGACCACCAGGATCTCGGTTTCTGGCCGGGGAATCAGGACCCCGGGGCGCACCTGAAAATCGAGGGACCAGAATTCCTTGTGGCCGGTGAGGTAGGCTACTGGCTCACCCTGGCGGCGGCGCACCACCAAGGACTTGAAACGGGCCAACTCTTCCGGGGAGAGGGGCTGATCGAAACGAAGGTAGAGGTCCAGGCGGCTCAGGTTAAGGACGTGCGCCAGGAGCACCTCAGCGGAGGCCCGGGGCTCCAAAACCCCTTTATCTCCGAGGTAATCGGCGGTCCACCGCAGGAGTGCCATGATGGTCCAGGCCGGCTGGGAAGCCGCCTTCATTTAGCCCTGTTCCACGGCCTGGGTGCGGTAATGGCTGGCCAAACCTTGCAGTAGTTCGTCCAGGTCGCCGTCCAGAATGGCCTCCAACTTGTGGAGGGTGAGCCCGATGCGGTGGTCGCTGACCCGGGCCTGGGGGAAATTATAGGTGCGGATGCGTTCGCTGCGGTCGCCGCTGCCCACCTGGGATTTGCGCTCTTGGGCGATTTTCTGCTGCTGCTGCCGCTGTTTCAGGTCCAGCAGGCGGGCCCGCAGCACCTTCAAGGCCTTGGCCTTGTTTTTGTGCTGGGACTTCTCGTCCTGGCAGATGACCACCAGGCCGCTGGGCAGATGCGTGATCCGCACCGCGGAGTCGGTGGTGTTGACGCTTTGACCCCCGGGACCGGAGGAGCGGAAGACGTCGATGCGTAATTCTTCCGGGTTGATCTGCACCTCCACCTCCTGGGCCTCAGGCAGGATGGCTACGGTCACCGCCGAGGTGTGGATGCGTCCCTGGGACTCGGTTACCGGCACCCGTTGCACCCGGTGCACCCCGCTTTCATATTTAAGCAGACCGTAGACCCGCTGGCCGGAAATGGCGGCGATGACCTCTTTGAGGCCCCCCATACCGGTGGCGGAGTGGCTCAAGATCTCCAGCTTCAAGCCCTTGCGCTCCGCCAGGCGGCTATACATGCGGAAGAGATCGGCAGCGAACAGGCTCGCTTCCTCGCCGCCGGTCCCAGCCCGAATCTCCAGCAGGACGTCCTTCTCGTCGTTGGGGTCTTTGGGCAGCAGCAGGAGGCGCAACTCTTCCTCCCGAGAGGCCTCCTCCCCCCGAAGGGTCTGGATCTCCTCCCGGGCCAGGGATTTTAGCCCCTCATCCGTTTCTTCCTTCAGCATGTTGTGACTTTCCTGCAACTCCTTCTGCGCCTGCCGGTAGCGCCGGAAGGTCTGGATCACGGGGCTAAGTTCGGCGTGCTCCTTGCGGTATTTCTGATAAAGCTCCTGATCCCGAATGACTTCAGGATCAGAGAGCCGCTGCTCCAGGTCGATAAATTGACTTTCAAGTTTTTGCAGTCTGGCGTTCAACATAGGATTACCGAAAACCGGGGCGCCGGCCAGTGATGCCCGGCAAATCTCCGGCCCTCTACCTAGTGTCCATTATTTCCGGTGGCGTTAAAACCAGGCGGGAGCCCCGTCTATTTCAAGCCCTTAATGATTAATTATAAAAGAAAATTCGTTCCAAGGCAATGAGGCTTGGAATGATTGATTACTCTATCCACAAGACTTACTGTCAGGTCCGTCAGGCCAGGGGTCAGGACTCCGCCAGGCGGCGAATGATTTCCGGGATGGTGCGGGTGGCCAGGTGGGAGAGAGAGCCGCCCCCCAGGACCACCTGCAGGGGAACCTGGGTCTCCTCAGCCGCCTTGATCATCAGGTCGCAGATGTCAAAGTAGGCGTCTTCAGTGAGCCCCAGGGAGCCATAATCTTCGAGATGGGTGTCGAAACCGTAATACCAGATGAGGAGATCAGGCCGAAAAGGGGCAATCCGCACCAATTGTTCCCGGACCAGGTCGAGGTAGGGCTCGTTAGGGTCCCGTTGCTCTGGGAGATGCTGGACGTCAACGTCCACCTTGCTGCCGTCCGGGGATTGGTAATGGAGACCGCAGAAGCAGATGTGTAGCACCTCCGGATCATCCCGGATCAACTGGCGGGTGCCGTCGCCGTGGTGCGCGTCGGTGTCCACGATGGCGAAGCGCCGGAAGCTGCTGATCTGCCGGAGGTGGGTCAGGGCGATGACCACGTCGTTGAAACAACAGGCGCCCCAGAACTGGCGATAGCCGGCGTGGTGGCCGCCGGCCCCGATGAAACAGAAGGCCCGCTGCAGCTCCCCCCGGGCCAGGGCGGTCATCCCCGCCACCACCGAACCCACCGACTCGTAAGCGGTGGCGCAGAAGCCGTCTTCCGCCACCAGGCGCAGGATTTCCGGAGCGTGCACTTTGAGGATCAGCTCCTCGGAGACGCGTGGGGCCTGGAACATCCTGACGTTGGCCTTCTCCAGCAAGGGTTCCAGGGCCTCGGGAAAATCCCGCAGCCGGTTGCCGATGGTCAGATAGCTCTTGCGGCTGAAAGATGGATGGTAAAAGATGCCAACTTCCTTCATCTCAGGGAACTCCCCCATCATCAGGTTCCGAACTTATCACCCACCTGCGGCTGTTTCGCGGCAATAAATTCAGGCGCCTTCACCTTCCCCAGTTCCTTGGTGCGGAAACGGCTGACCGAAATAGCGCCGCCGGCCACCGCCAGCTTAAGGCCCTGCTGGCTTACCGCCAGGATCTCCCCGGCCGCGGCCTCAGGAGATTCGCCCAAAAAGGCGGCGTTGTAAAGCTTGACCTTTTCCCCCCGGAAGGTGGTGGTGGCCCCGGGCTGGGGGTCGCAGCCCCGGATAAAATTGAAGACCCGCAGGCCCGGCTGGCTCCAGTCCACTCCGGCCACCCGTTCGTCGCAGGGAGGCTCGCAGGTGCCTTGGGAATGGTCCTGGGGAATCCGGGGGGCCTGGCCCTGGGCGAGCAACTCCACTGCTTCCAGGAGCGCCGCCACCCCCAGGGGATAAAGCTTGTTGAAATAGACCTCTCCGGTGGTCTCGGCACGGCCGATTTCCACCTCCTTTTGCAGGAGGATATCGCCGGTGTCGATCCCCCGCTCTACCCAGAAGATGGTGAGCCCGCTGTGGGTTTCGCCGTTGATCACCGCCCAATTGATGGCGCTGGAACCCCGATGGCGGGGCAGGAGGGAGGGGTGGTAACCGATGGAGCCCAACTTCGGGGCCTTGAAGACCCGGGGCGGAATGATGTCGGTGACAAAGGCCAGCACCCCCAGGTCGGCCTTCAAGGAGACCATGGCCTCGTAAGCCTCAGGGTCCCGAAGATGGGCCGGCTGGAAAACCGGCGCCCCGGCGGCCTGGGCCGCCTCCTTCAAGGGGTCGGGCCTGGCGCCCCGATCCGGCGGGCAAAAGACCCCCGGCACCTCATGACCGTGCCCCAGCAACCCTTTCAAGACGTCGGCGCCGAAAGCCGCCTGACCTAATAAGGCGATGCGCATGGCAGCCCTCCTCTGTAAGTTGGAGTGGCGCGGCATTAAGGGGCAGGGCAGGGGCGGGCGCCACTGTTCTTACCAAAAATAGCAAAAATACCAAAATCTACCTAAAAACACCCCGGAAGATTCCGGTCAATGATGGTGCTCGTCGTGGCTCTTTTTCGGTTCCAGGGTGGAGGCCAAGAAGCAGAGGCCGCAGATAGCCAGGATGGCGCCCACACTCACCGGGGCGCTGCCGGAGAAGATGGCGACCGGCAGGCAGGCGAAGACCAGAATCACCAGCAGGGCCTGTTTTTTGCGATAACCCTGATTGCTTTCCGCCATATATAACAACCTCCTTAGAGATGGATCGAATTATACGCCGGACGCCGGCAATATCCAGAAAGATTTCATCACTGGCCTTCAGCAAAGTTGATGGCCTGACCGATGCGGCGCAGGGTCTCCGGCTTTCCCAGGATATTGATGATCTCATAGAGCCCGGGGCTGGCGGTGCGGCCGGTAAGGGCCAGGCGCACCGGCTGGGCCAGGTTGGCCATCTTCAGGCCGGTCTCCGCCGCCAGGTCGTTAAAAAGTTGGTTCAAGGAGGGCTCGGAAAACTCCGTAAGCCCGTCCAGGCACCGGGCCACCTCCCGCAGAGCCGGCAGGGTCTCCGGGGTCAAAAACTTTTTTGCCCCCTTCTCTTCGTAAGGGCGGGGGTCCTGAAAATAGAACCGGGCCGCCTCAGCCATCTCCACGAGGGTGCGGCAACGGGCCGCCAGGGTGGCAGCCACCCGGGCCAGGTAATCCTGATCCGCCAACTCAATGCCCAGCCTGGTCAAAAAAGGAGCCAGTTCCTGGGCCAGCCGGGGGGGGCTCAAAGCCATCAGATGCTGGCTGTTGATCCACTTAAGCTTTTCTTCGTCGAATACTCCCGGGGAGGTGGTGGCCTGCTCCAGACTGAAGTATTGGATGAGCTCTTCCCGGGTGAAGATCTCCTGATCCCCGTGGGACCAGCCGAGGCGAGCCAGGTAGTTCATCAGAGCCTGGGGCAGAAAGCCCTGCTCCCGGTAATCCAGGACAGACCTGGCGCCCCGGCGTTTGGAGAGCTTGCCCCGGTCCGGGGCCAGCATCAGGGGCATGTGCGCAAAACGGGGAAGGTCAGCCCCCAATGCCTGGTAAATGAGGATCTGCCGGGGGGTGTTGGGAATGTGGTCCTCACCCCGGATGACGTCGGTAATCCTCATGCTGATGTCATCCACCACCACCGCGAAATTATAAGTGGGAAGGCCATCGCCCCGCAGGACCACCAGGTCATCGAGTTCCCGGTTGTCGAAGCTGATGGGGCCTTTGATCAGGTCGTCCCACCGGGTTACGCCGATGTCGGGCCCCCGGAAGCGCACCACGGTATGGGGCCCCGGCTTGAGGCCGCGATCACGGCAGCGGCCGTCGTACTTGGGCTTGCCGCCCCGGGCCAGGGCCGCCTCTCGACGCGACTTCAGGTCTTCCGGGGAGCAATCGCAATAATAGGCTCCCCCCTTAGCCAGCAAGCGGTCAATATATTCCCGATAGATGGACAGGCGCTCCGACTGGCGAAAGGGGCCTTCATCCCAATCAAGCCCCAGCCACGCCAGGGCCTCCAGGATTTCCCGGACGAATTCCTCCTGGGAACGCTCCTTATCGGTGTCTTCGATGCGCAGGATAAAGGCGCCGCCGCGATGGCGGGCAATAAGCCAGTTGAACAAGGCGGTATGGGACCCGCCCAGGTGCAGGGAACCGGTGGGGCTGGGAGAGAAACGAGTCCTCGCTTCCGACATCCCTGACAAAATAGACAAACCAGACAAAATAAGCAAAACCCCCTGAGAGATGCTGCTTGTTTATCATAACTTCCCCGCCCGGGCCAGGGGCAATATTTTCTATCTCTGCCGGATGAAGCCACTATTGATGTTTTTGGTGCAATAGCCAGGGGAAACACAGATTAAATGCGCCGGATGAATCGCTATCCTGTTGAAAATGGCAGGGGGGATCCGTTGGGGCGCCCTTTGAGCGCGGTTTGCTGCGTCCGTGCTGCCTAAGGGCGCTTGTTCCAGTTCCCCGCCATATCATCCATCCAGGCGATCGCGAAGGCCGTCAGGCTGGCCCGGGCCAGGGCGGCAAATTCCGGGAGGGGCGGGGTTTCCCAGAAGATTTTTATCCGGGTCTTGGAATCGCCAGTCAACTGCGGGAGGGGCAGGTTAAGCGGGTCCAGGATGGCCCGCACCACCAGAAAGGGGAGGGCGGCGGCCCGGCAAACCTCGGCGAAGGCGGCGCTCTCCATATCCAGGGCCAGGGACCCGGGCCGCAACCCGGCGGCGGCCTTGTCCCCGGGTGTCAGGGCGGCCTGGGGCACAGTTACCAGGGAACCCAGGCGGCCGGGGAGGCCTGTTTCCCCGAGAATCCTGGCGGCCCTGGCCACCATTTCCGGCGGCACCTTAAAGACCCGGTCCTGCTGAAAATCAATGAGGTCCGTGGCGATCACCAGGTCTCCGGCGCGCAATTCCTGGAGAATCCCGCCGGCATAGCCCAGCAGCAGGCAAAGACCGGGATAACCATGCTCCAGGGCGCGGCTCAAGTTACGGACCATGGCGGCGGCGCCCACCCCGGCGCGGACCAGCAGCAAGGGCAGGCGGCCCCAGGCCCCCAGGGTGAAGCGGTCGTCCGGGTCCAGGTGGGACAGGTTTTGCAGGCGCAGACGCAGATCGCGGATCTCGTCCTCCAGGGCAGCGATCACCATTAGGGGAATTGGAGCCATAAACAGAACCCGGCGGAGCGGTCGAGAGATTGGGGCCTATTGACAGCATCATACCAAAGATGCCGGCAAAAGTAGAAGAATCTATGGGAGGTGCGTACCCGGGCTTGCCGCGACTGCCCCGCACCCCATTGAAAGAATGAGCCGCGAGCTGTATTATAATAGAAATCCAAATCCCGGGGATAGTGCGCCTTAAAGCAGTTCATCCTAAGCCGGGAGGGAGCAAAGCCATGCGCCATCGCCTCTTAGGGAAAACCGGACTGGAGGTTTCCGAGGTCGGCTTCGGTTGCATCCCTATCATTCGCCTGAGCATGGGCGAAGCCATCAAGGTGCTGCGCCGCGCTCAGGAACGGGGCATCACCTTGTTCGACACCGCCAATGTCTATCTGGACAGCGAAGAGAAGATCGGGCGGGCCTTTCAGGGCCTGCGGCCGCAAGTGGTCCTGGCCACCAAGAGTATTAAACGGGACCGGCTGGGGCTGGAAGGAGACCTGGAGCAGAGTCTGCGACTCCTCAAAACCGATTACCTGGATTTGTTTCAATTGCACCAGGTCTCTCAAGAGCAGGATTTTCAGGCCCTGACGGCCAAAGACGGCGCCCTGGAAGCCGCCCTGCGGGCCAGGGAAGCCGGCAAGATTCGGCACCTGGGGATTACCTGCCATAATCTGGAGATGGCCAGGAAGATGGTGGGCGCCGACCTCTTCAGCACCATCCAATTCCCTTTTAACTTTATTGAGACCGCGGCGGCGGCGGAACTCCACCCTCTGGCCCGGGAGCGAAACCTAGGTCTGCTGGCCATGAAACCCTTCTGCGGCGGCATGGTGGACAATGGCCGGGTGGCCCTTAAGTATCTGCGCCAGTTTCCCGACGTCATACCCCTGCCCGGCTGCGATTCGGTGGCCCGGGTGGATGAGGTGGTTGACCTCTATGACACGGATAATGCCGTGACCCCGGAAGACCTGGCGGTTATGGAGGGGTACCGGGCCGAACTGGGGGATAAGTTCTGCCGGCGCTGCGAATACTGTCAGCCCTGCCCCCAGGGGGTGATGATCACCCCGGCCATGCTTTACGGCATCGTCGCCCGGCGGATGGGTCCGGGCAAGGCCGCCGGCTTCGCGGCCAAGGCCATGGAAGCGGCGCGCTCCTGCATCGAGTGCGGGGAATGCGTCGACCGCTGCCCTTACGGGTTGCCCATCCCGGAGATGCTCAAGGACCATCTCGCCCTTTATGATCAACACCGGCAGCAGGGAAAGGGTGAAAAAAAATAATTATTGTTTGGATAACCCTGGTGGTGAGGGGCACAAGCCCCCCTCTGGATTTTTCAGTAAATCGGTAGGGCGGGAAAATCTTTCTCAAAGAAAGGATATGCCGTGCCTGAGGTGGAACTACCTAATCCGGAAGAGTTGGAAGAGATCAAATCCAAGGCCTTCACACGCCGCGTCGCCTTGATCACCGCCATTTTTGCGGTCGCCCTGGCCATCAGCCACCTGGGGGGCTCCATGGCCACCAAGGAGATGCTCCTGGCCCAGCAGCAGGCTTCGAACCAATGGGCCTGGTACCAGGCCAAGAACATCCGGGGGCATATCGACCGGAACCAAAAGATCGTCCTGGAACTGAACCTGCTGGAAAAAGATTCCCTCAAGCCGGAGGTCAGGAAAGGCTACGAAGAGAAGTTGCGGCAGGTGACCGCAGATGAGGGGCGCTACAACGCGGAAAAGGAAGAGATCGAGAAAGAGGCCAGACACCTGGAGCAGGAGCGGGACCTTTACCGCAGCAAGGACCCCTACTTCGAGTACGGCGAGGTGCTGCTGGCGATCTCCATTGTCATGGCTTCCATCGCCATCCTGGCCTACTCCCGGATGGCCCTGGGCTTCGCCCTGGTCTCCGCCATTCTGGGAACCCTGCTGGCCGCCAACGGCTTTTTGCTGATAGTGCGCCTGCCTTTCTTCACCCCCTAAAATCCTCAGAAAACCTCAGGCCCCCAAGGCCGCCTCGGGCATGATATCGTCGCCCGACTCCATTGACAATGTAGCTGATCAGAGCTAAATTTAATCTATCACAAGGGAACAAAGGAAATGTCAAAATGGAGATCAGAGACTACTGCGACTCCATCTATGCGGAGTTGACCAACCAGAAGGCGCGGATTTACGACGTCCTCCGGGTGATTGAGCAGATGCCGGTGGAGACCAGGGCCAAAATCAGATCCCAGATAGATGAACTCCATATCCTGGTGGGAGATTTGAGCCGGAGAATCGACCGGCTCATGAAGGAATGTCCCGCCGATTGGAGCAAGGCCAAGATGGAGATCGAGGATCTGAAGGGGCAACTGCAGGAAAAGATCGACTGGTGGGATGCCAACCACATAGCCGGGGGTTACGTCGGCGGTTAAATCTTGGGCAGAAATCGCTCTTTGGGCTAGGGGCTCAGTAAATTTACCATTTCCGCCTGGAGGCGGCCCTCCTCTACCCGCAGAAGGGCCAAAGTGACGGGCAAGGTGAATCTTCTGGGTCCGGCCGAGCCGGGGTTGAGGTAAAGGACCCCGTCTTGCCACTCCAAGCTGGGTTGGTGCGAGTGCCCATAGATAACCGCCTGGAATCGAGCCCGCGGGCGAAAGGTCTTGACCAGGGGTGGGAGTTCGTGCAGGACATAGAGCCGCGCCCCGCCCACCTTCAGCAACCGGCTCAGGGGCAGCCGCCGGGCCCATTCGGCCCGGTCGGTATTGCCCCGCACCGCCTGAACCGGGGCGATTTCCTCCAGGGCCGTCAACACCGCGGGGTTGCCGATGTCCCCGGCGTGGATGATGAGTTCCACTCCCCGGAGGGCCTGGGCCGCCTGGGGCCGCAGCAGACCGTGGGTGTCGGAGATGACGCCGATGAGATGCTGGCTCAAGGGCACAGTTAAGTATCCCCACTCACAATTCCCCGATAAGCCGCGCTAATCCAGCAACGGGCGGAATAACCTCAACGCCGCAACTTATGCCTCTGAGTTACTCCGCCTCACAAACCACCGGGCGGCCTTCCCAGGGGCCCGGGGCGCAGAGGTCCTCCTCGAAGCAGGTCTTGGAGAAGGCGGCCTCCAGGGGAACGGGATAGTCGCCGGAGAAGCAGGAGAGACAGAAGGTTTCGCGCTCCATTTCGGTGGCGGCAACCATGCCCTCCAGGCTGAGATACCCCAGGTAATCGAGCCCCAGGAAATCCCGAATCTGCTCGATCTCCTGCTGGGCGGCGATGAGTTCCCCCTTTCTGGAAAAATCGATGCCATAATAGCAGGGGAAGCGGTGGGGCGGGCAGCTCACCAGCATGCTCACTTCCCGGACCCCGGCCTCGCGCAGCGACTTGACCCGGGAGCGGGTGGTGGTGCCCCGGATGATGGAGTCTTCGATGACAATGACCCGCCGGCCCTTGAGGAGCTCCTTGACCGGGTTGAGCTTCACCCGTACCGAGAAGTCCCGCATGGTCTGGGAGGGTTGGATGAAGGTGCGCCCCACGTAATGGTTGCGGATCATCCCCATCTCGAAAGGGATGCCGGTAGCCGCGCCATATCCCAGGGCCGCGTAGGTGCCGGAGTCGGGAAAGGGCATCACCAGGTCGCCCTCGAGGGGATGCTCCCGGGCCAGGGCGGCTCCCAGGCGCTTGCGCACCTGATAGACGCTTTTCCCGAAGATCTGGCTGTCGGGGCGGGCGAAATAGATAAACTCGAAGATACAGCGTTGGGGAGGCACCGGCGCGAAGGGCTTATGGCAATGGAGGCCGGCCGCGTCCATGACCACGATCTCCCCGGGCTCCACTTCCCGCCAGTAGTCGGCCTCCACCAGGTCCAGGGCGCAGGTCTCGGAGGCCACCACCCAGGAGCCGTTCAATTGGCCCAGGACCAGGGGCCGGAAACCGAGGGGGTCCCGGGCGGCGATGACCTGGTCGGCGGTGGACAGCACCAGGGAATAGGAGCCCTTGAGGTGCTCCAGGGCGTAGGTCAGCGATTCCACCACGTCGGCGCCCCGGTGCCGGGCCATAAGGTGGACGATGATCTCGGTGTCCATGCTGGACTGGAAGATGGAGCCGCCCTCTTCCAGGCGGCAGCGGACCTCCCGGGCGTTGGTGAGGTTGCCGTTGTGGCCGATGGCCAGGGTTCGGCCGCCGTGCTGCACCACGAAGGGTTGGGCGTTGACCAGCAGGGTGGAGCCGGTGGTGGAGTAGCGCACGTGGCCGATGGCCAGATGCCCCGGAAGCTGCTCCAGGGTCTTCTGGTCAAAGACCTCGGGCACCAGACCCAGGCCCCGGTGCTGGTGGACGCGGCTGCCGTCAGCGGTGATGATGCCACAGGACTCCTGCCCCCGGTGCTGCAAGGCATAAAGTCCGAAATAGGTGAGGCGGGCTGCATCCGGGTGGCCGTAGATGCCGAAGATACCGCAGTGTTCCCGGGGATGGTCGTCATCCTGGCGGACGACCGGATTTTCGCTTTTCGGATTTCGGTTTTCGGTTTTCACATTAAACCCTTGCTGACCGGCCAAAAGGTTTGGTAGCCGCAGGCTTCAGCCTGCGTTTTTTTCCATTTTTAACTAGTGGCACAGGCGTCCCGCCTGTGCCTTTTTCATTCTAAATCTCTTTTAATAATAATAGAAGTTTTCCCTGCAAACGGCTGGCAATATCGAGGGCCTGCGCGGCCTCCTCCCGGTCGGCGGATTCGCCGGGGTAGCGGAAGGCCACCGCGGCGCGAGTCAAAAAACGCAAATCATCTGAAAGCCAGGACCATTTCGGGCATACTGGAGTCAGTAACTGATCAAGAAAGGAAAGATCATGAGTTTTAGTGGGGATAACTCCCAGTTGGATCAATAAAGCCTTCATCAATTTTTCAATACATTGCTGGGCGTGGAAACAGACGGCATCGTAATTCGGTTGTTCAACCGCGGTCAGTTCCCTTCTGGCGGTGGCCAGGTCCCTTTCCGCCTTATCGATCCATTCTTTAACTGTGTCGTTCATATAACACTTTGCCGTGGTCCAATGCTTCCCTAATCAAGGGGTCGCCTTCCCGGTAGCGGCGTTCGGTGTCATCCGGACGCCTGGCCAGCAGATCGATGGGAAACCGGGGATTGGTCCGGTTCAAGATTTCCAGGGATTTGCGCAAATTTTTGCCTTCAAAAGGCAGGACCACCAGCAGATCGACGTCGGAATCCGTGGTAGGGTTCCCATAGGCATAGGAGCCGAACAGAATAATCCGCTCGGGATGAAACTCCTGGACAATGCTGTGGCAGAGGTCTTGGATGCTTTGTTCGTCGATCATGACAGCCTCAACGGGCGAATGGTCTGCCATTATTGGTGTGCGGTTGGCATTCCGCGATATCCTTACTCATCTACGCAGGCTAAAGCCTGCGGCTACCAAGCATTATTTCGTCATTTAAGCACAGGCGGGACGCCTGTGCCACCCAAAATGAAACTACCCCTTAACCGCCCGCAGTTGCGCGGTGGATTGTTTCACCAGGGCGTGGTATTCCTGCAGGCTCTTCACCGTGAGCTTGCCCCGCTTCATGGCCCGGATGGCGTCCAGGGTGGCCCTGGCCGCCGCCAGAGTGGTGGTATAGGGAATGTTGTATTCCAGGGCGGCCCGGCGGATGGAGTAGGAGTCCTCCGGGGTGTAGCGGCCCTCCGGGGTATTGACCAGCAGGGCGATCTCGTTGTTTTTGATGTGGTCGATGATATGGGGCCGCCCTTCCCGGATCTTGCTGACCGGGGTCACCGGCAGGCCGTGCTCTTTAAGGTAGACGGCGGTGCCCTCGGTGGCATAGAGGGGAAACCCTTCCCGCTGAAAGCCCCTGGCCAGCTCCAGGGTGGCGGGCTTGTCCGGGTGCTTGACGCTGAAGATCACCCCGCCTTGCAGCGGCAGGACCTGGCCGGCGGCCAACTGCGACTTGGCAAAGGCGAGGCCGAAATCCGCGTCCAGGCCCATAACCTCTCCGGTGGAACGCATCTCCGGCCCCAGCCGCGGGTCCACCCCGGGGAAGCGCCGGAAGGGGAAGACCGACTCCTTCACGGCAAAATAGGGGGGCTCGATTTCCCGGGTAAAACCCAGCTCTTCCAGGGAGTGGCCCAACATCACCTTGGTGGCCAGCCTGGCCAGGGAGACCCCGGTGGCCTTGCTCACGAAGGGCACGGTGCGGGAGGCCCTGGGGTTCACCTCCAGGACGTAGACCTGATTATCCTTCACCGCAAACTGGATGTTCATCAGGCCCACCACCCCAAGTTCCGCCGCCAGGGCCTTAGTCTGGCGCCTGATTTCCTCCCGGATGTCGGTGGATAGCGAATAAGGAGGCAGGACGCAGGCCGAATCCCCGGAATGGATGCCGGCCTCTTCGATGTGTTCCATGATGCCGCCGATGACCGTGAGGCTGCCGTCGCTGATGGCGTCCACGTCCACTTCGATGGCGTCCTCCAGGAACTTGTCAATGAGGATGGGGTGGTCCGGAGAGGCCTGCAGGGCCCACTTCATGAAATTCACCAGGCCCTGGTCATCGGCCACGATCTGCATGGCCCGGCCCCCCAAGACGTAGGAAGGCCGCACCAGCACCGGGTAGGTAATCTCATGGGCTATCTGCAAGGCCTGATCCACATTGGTGGCGGTGTCGTTGGGCGGCTGTTTCAGCTTAAGATCGACCAGCAACTGCTTGAATAATTTGCGGTCCTCGGCCCGGTCGATGGCCGCGGCCGAAGTCCCCATGATGCGCACCCCCGCCCGGCCCAGGGGCACCGCCAGGTTTAAGGGGGTCTGGCCGCCGAACTGCAAAATCAGGCCCTTGGGATCCTCCGCGGCCACGATGTTGAGGACGTCCTCCCGGGTCAGGGGCTCGAAATAGAGCTTATCCGAGGTGTCGTAGTCAGTGGACACCGTCTCCGGGTTGGAGTTGACCATGATGGACTCCACCCCCAACTCCTTGAGGGCGAAGGAGGCCTGGCAGCAGCAATAGTCGAACTCGATGCCCTGGCCGATGCGGTTGGGGCCGCCGCCCAGGATGGCCACCTTGTCCCGGGAGGTTTTTCGGGCCTCGTCCTCCCATTCGTAAGTGGAATAGAAATAGGGGGTGTAGGCCTCGAACTCCGCGGCGCAGGTATCCACCAGCTTATAGACCGGGGTGACTCCGTGCTCCCGGCGCATCGCGGCCAGATGCTCCTCGCCGCCGCCCCAGAGGTGCCCAAGCTGCACGTCGGAGAAACCGTATTCCTTGGCCCGGCGCAGCATATCCTTTAACTGCTCCTGGCCCCGCCCCTGGCGCAACAATTCTCCAAAGATTGCCAACTCCGCGGAGAAGGACACCAGGTCCCGGATCTGGTGGAGAAACCAGGGGTCGATGGAGCTAAGCTGGTGGACTTCAGCCACGCTCATCTCGGAGCGGAAGGCCTGCAGCAGGTAGAAGAGGCGCTGAGAGTTGGGCACCCGCAGCCGGACCCGCAGCTCGTCGGGACCCACCTCCGGCAGGTCCTTGCCGTCGTCGCCCAGGCCGAAACGGGCGATTTCCAGGGAACGGATGCCTTTTTGCAGGGCCTCTTTGAAGGTGCGGCCGATGGCCATCACTTCCCCCACCGATTTCATGGAGGTGGTGAGGAAGTCCTCGGCCCCGGGGAATTTCTCGAAGGTCCAGCGGGGGATCTTGACTACGCAATAGTCAATGGTGGGCTCGAAAGAGGCGTAGGTCTCCCGGGTGATGTCGTTGTGGATCTCATCCAGGGTGAAGCCCACCGCCAGCTTGGCGGCGATCTTGGCGATGGGAAAGCCGGTGGCCTTGGAGGCCAGGGCCGAGGAGCGGGATACCCGGGGGTTCATCTCGATGACCACCATCTCCCCGGTCTGGGGATGGATGGCGAACTGGATGTTGGAGCCGCCGGTCTCCACCCCGATTTCCCGGATGATGGCGATGGCCGCGTCCCGCATCAATTGGTACTCCCGGTCCGTCAGGGTCTGCGCCGGGGCGACGGTTATGGAGTCGCCGGTGTGCACCCCCATGGGGTCCAGGTTTTCAATGGAGCAGATGATCACCACGTTGTCCCGGAAGTCCCGCATCACCTCCAACTCGAATTCCTTCCAGCCCAACACCGATTCTTCCAGCATCACCTCGCTGATCATACTGGCGGCCAGCCCCTCCGCGGCCAGCAGCCTCAAATCTTCGAGGTTGTAGGCAATGCCGCCGCCGGTGCCCCCCAGGGTGAAGCTCGGGCGGACGATGATGGGGTAGCCGATCTCCGGCCCCGCGTCCAGGGCCATATCCAGGGTGCGGACGATGGTGCTTCGGGGCACCCGCAAGTTTATACGGGTCATGGCGTCCCGGAAGAGTTCCCGGTCTTCGGCCTTCTTGATGACCTGGGGGGTGGCCCCGATCATCTCCACCCCGAGGCGCTCCAGGATGCCGGTGTCCGCCACGGCCACCGCACAATTGAGGCCGGTCTGGCCGCCCAGGGTGGGGAGGATGGCGTCGGGGCGCTCCCGTTCGAGCACCTGGCAGACCATCTCCGGGGTGATGGGCTCGATATAGGTCCGGTCCGCCATCTCGGGGTCGGTCATGATGGTGGCGGGGTTGGAATTAATCAGCACCACCTCATAGCCCTCCTCCCGGAGGGCCTTGCAGGCCTGGGTGCCGGAATAATCGAACTCGCAGGCTTGGCTGATGATGATAGGCCCGGAGCCGATGATCAGGATTTTCTTCAGATCGGTGCGTTTCGGCATAATCTGTGGGTGGCTAGTGTTGTGCTTCGAAAATAGTATGGCCCTAGATCAAGAAAACCTAAATTCCAAGGGTATTAAAGTCCCCCTTGGGAAAAGGGGGATATAGAGGGATTTCAGTAGGTTATTTTAAATCCCTCCGGCCCCTTTTTTTCAAAGGGGGGTTAAAAATCCGTAGTTTGAAATGTCCTGGCAATTATGAGCCATCACGCTAGACAAAAAACTCCGAGGCCGTCCTGGCCCATAGCCGCTGGGTGGTCCCTTTAAAAAAAACTCCTACGTCGAGCCCGGCGCCGCCCTGCCATCGCCTCCGCAAAGCGGGGATGGCCTAATCTCCGGGGAATATGGCGGTCGCAAGGCCACCGCGGCGACGCCACTCCCCGCCAGGCTTTTAAACCTGGCTTACCATCTGCAGGAATTCCTCAAAAAGATAATGGGCGTCATGAGGCCCCGGGGAGGCCTCCGGGTGGTACTGCACCGAAAAGGCCCTGAGCCCCTGGTGGCGCAAGCCCTCCAGGGTGCCGTCATTCAGGTTGACATGAGTCAACTCCACCCCGGGGTCCGGAATGGACTCCAGGTCCACCGCGAAGCCGTGATTCTGGGAGGTGATTTCCACCCGGCCGGAGAGCTTGCTCTTCACCGGCTGGTTGGCGCCCCGGTGGCCGAACTTGAGCTTGAAGGTGCGGCCGCCCAGGGCCAGGCCCATAAGTTGGTGCCCCAGGCAGATACCGAACATGGGGGCGGCACCCAGACACTGGCGCACATTGTCGATGGCGTAGGTGACCGCGGCCGGATCCCCGGGGCCGTTGCTGAGGATGATGCCCGCGGGTTTGAGAGCCAGCACCTGCTTAGCCGGGGTGGTGGCCGGCACCACCAGAACCTGGAGGCCCTTTTCGATTAAGCTCCTGATTATATTGAACTTTACCCCATAATCGTAGAGCACCACCTTCTTGCCGCTATGCTGGGACCACAAGGTCGTAAGATCAGTGTCCTCGGTGTCCGCCGGAAACTCCGGCCACCAGTAGGGCTGGCGACAGGTGACCAGGGGCACCAGGTCCAGGCCATCCATGCTGGGGAGCTCCCGGGCCCGGCGCACCAGGGACTCGGGGTCCTGGTCCAGAGTGGAGATGATGCCCCGCATAGCCCCTACCTCCCGCAGGCGCTTGGTGATGGCCCGGGTGTCGAAGCCCTCCACCCCCAGCTTGCCCGAGGCCCGGAGATAATCGGCCAGGTTCCCCCGGGCCCGCCAGTTGGAAGGGTAGGGGTGGTACTCTTTGACGATGAAGCCCTCCACCAATATCCCCCGGGATTCCACATCTTCGGGGTTGACCCCGTAATTGCCTATCAAAGGATAGGTCATGGTGACGATCTGGCCCTTGTAGGATGGATCAGTGAGGATCTCCTGGTATCCGGTCATGGCAGTGTTGAATACCACCTCGCCGGTGGATTCTCCTGCGCCGGTAAAGGATCGCCCTCGCAACACCAACCCGTCTTCCAACGCCAATAAAGCCTGCAAAGTAATGACCTCGAAGGGACGCTAAATTTCTTAAAAATTATACCATAATCCTCGGGTGGGCGACGGCTAAATTTTCCAGGGAACAGACCCAAGACGGAGGGGGCCATCTGCACCGGCCAAAATCAAAGCCGCTCGTCGTAGCACAAGCGCCCCGCCTGTAAAAATGTAGCGACTGTCTTTTCTGTCAAGCTGCCAGAGGCAGCTGTGGGTTCCAGTAGGTACGATTTTTGAGCATGGCATTGAGTATCACCAGGAGTTTGCGCATGCAGGCGGTAAGGGCCACCTTA
>JBKQKO010000061.1:0-25921 GCA_052147455.1 Desulfobaccales bacterium
CTGGCACTACACCTGCTGGCAACCGAAAACCGCAAACCGCCTTAATGGGCGTGCTCCATGGCCCCGGCGAAGTACATCATGGACAGCAGGGTGAAGACAAAGGCTTGCACCACGCTGGTAAAGACCGCCAGGAACATCATGGGCAAAGGGGCCATGAACATGCCGGCCAGCAACAGCAGGATGGTCAGCACTATGTCTTCTCCCATGATATTGCCGAAAAGACGCAAAGTCAGGGAGAGCACCCGGGCAAAATGGCCGACGAGCTCGATGATGAAGAATAACGGCGCCAGGGCCGGAATAGGCCCCAAAAAGTGCTTGATGTATTTAGCCCCGTGAAACTTGACCCCCAGGTAATGGGTATAGAAGAAGGTGCACAGGGCCAGGGCCAGGGGGGTATTAACATTCGCCGTGGGCGAATAGAACCCCGGGATCAGGCCGATGAGGTTGCAAAGCATGATGAACAGGAAGATGGTGGCGATGTACGGGAAGAAGGCCCGGCCCTCTTCACCGGTGACGTCCACCATGAACTCTTCCAGGCCGCTCACCACCAGCTCAAAGACGTTCTGGGCGCCCTGAGGCACCAGGCTTATCCGGCGGCCGGCCAGCCAGCCCAATCCCAGCAGGATAAGCGCCACCAACACCGCATAACTGACATGCGGGGGAATATTTAAGCCGAACTTCTCAAAGAATAGATCAAGAAAGAGAATCGGATGTTCCATGGGACCTTTTTGCCTCCTTCTTAAGCTTAAACACCTCGATGATGGCGGCCAGGATCAGGGTCAAGACCACGGTGGACAGACCCAGCACCAGACCGAAGATGTTCACCCAGCCGCGACTGACCAACAAAAAGATAACCAGCAGCAGGGCCAAGAAGCGCAACAACTGCCGGGCCGCAAAAAAGGCCCGGGCCCGCCCCTTGGCCTCCTCGGGGCTGCCGGTGGCCGCCCTTTCCAACATGCCTTTCAGCGCCTGATGCAGCAGGTGGAAGTTGATCACCGCCACCAGGCCGCCCGCCAGGATCCCCAGGGCGAACTCTTGCCCCTGCCAGATGAAGCCGGCCACTACCAGCACGGCCAAGACCAGCCAGTTGGCTATCTTCAGCCGTCGCGGGGTCAGGATCTCCATGGGAACTTATTTATATTTTTGCCCCAGGAGGTAGACTTGCCGAAAGCCGGCGATAATCCCCACGATGAGCCCGAGGATGAAAAAAATACTGCTGTTAAAGACCGTGGACAGCCAGTAACCGATGCCACCGCCGATAATAATGGAGATGACCAGGACCAGGCCGATGGTGCTGGCCTGGTAACCCCCTTGAAACAGTTCCTTCAAAAACTTTTTGGTATCTTCCTTCAAAAGCGCCCTTACAAAAAACCCCGGAGCCGAGGCGGGAGAAAATGATTCTTTTCACATGTGCCTTCGTATCATAGCACTTAAAGTTAGTCAATTGATTTTTGGGGCCCGGCTGGAAGAAAAATCACTAGCAAAAAGAATAGAAATATTTGATAGTTATCCTTGGAGGTGATTCCTGGAGGGGCTTCGGGGACCGGGGCCGGGCCGGAAACTTGTGCATTTTTTCCTTAAGTCTTGGCGCCCCTGATTTCCTGCCCACCCTGGTAGACCGGCAGTTCGATGACGAAGGTGGTGGCGGCCGGGTCGGTGCTTTCCACGTAAATCCGCCCCAGATGTTTCTGAATGATGCCGTAGCTGATGGACAGCCCCAGGCCCACTCCCTGGCCAACCTCCTTGGAGGTGAAGAAGGGATCGAAGAGCCGGCTGAGATAGTTGGCCGGGATGCCGGGACCGTTGTCCTCAAAGCTGAGGCGCACCGTCCCCTCTTCCCGGGTCAGCCCAGTGGTGACCAGCAGCCGCCCTTCTCCCTTCATGGACTCGCCGCTGTTCATCAGGAGATTGATGAAAACCTGTTCCAGCTTGTTCTTGTCTCCCAGGACCAGAGGCAGTTGCGGATCGAATCTCTGCACCAGGTCGATGTTTTGGAACAGCAGATGATCGGCTACCAGGGAAAAGACTTCCTCCAGGACGGTGTTGAGGTTCAGTGGGGTCATCTTGGAGGGCATGTGCCGGGAGAACTCCAGCAACCCCTGGATGATCTCCTTGCAGCGGGTGGCCTCCCGGACGATCTTCTCCACCTGCTCCCGCTCCGGCTTCCCCGGTTCCAGGTCCTCCAGCAAGAGGTAGGCGTAAACCAGGATGCCCCCCAAGGGATTATTGATTTCGTGGGCCACCCCGGCGGCCAGTTGGCCCAGAGCCGCCAGCTTCTCAGTGCGGCTCAGGTGCTCCTCCAGGTGCTTTTTGTGGGTGATGTCCCGGATATGGGTCTGGATGGCGGGCAAGCCTTCATAAGTGGTGGGAAAAGAAACCCCCTCCAGGTCGAAATTGCGGCCGTCGCCCTTCAAGGCCTTCATCTCAAAGATTCGGGGCCGGGGCGTCCCCCGCTCCATCTGCCCCAGCCAGCGGGACACCGCCTGGCGGGAGCCGGGATCCACAAACTCCAGCAGGGAGCGCCCCAGCATCTGGGAGGGCTCCTGGTAGTCGAACATCTCCAGGCAGGCCAGGTTGACATAGAGCAGCTTCATGTCCCGGTGCAGGACGATACCGTCCAGGGAAGTCTCCACCAGGCGCCGGAATTTTTCCTCCGAATCCTTCAACTCCCGGGACAATTGCTCCCGTTCGGTCATGTCCAGGATGGCCTGCACCGCCCCCTGGATGCGACCTTCCTCGTCATAGATGGGCGAGGCGGTATGGTATAGGTAACGCTCCCGGCCCCGGAAATTGGGGAAATACTCATAAGCCTCATAGGCCCCCGGCAGGTTGGGGGACGGTTTCAGGTTCTTGTCCCCGAAGAACTTCTCCAGGGCCTTGATGTTTTGCTCCACCACCAGAGAGGCCATACTGGGGCGTTCATGGGTGTAAAAGGGCAGCCAGTAGCGGTCTCTGCCCACCATCTCGTGGCGGGAAAAGCCGGTCAGCTCTTCACAGGCCCGGTTCCAGTAAATGATGCGGTGGCTCCGATCAATGACGAAGGTGGGCACCGGCATGCCCTCCAGGATGCCTTCGGTGGTCTTCTTCTCCCGCAGGATTTCCCATTCCCCCCGTTTGCGTTCGGTAATATCTTTAAAAATCCCCTCATAGCCGGTGATCCGCCCATCCTGATTCCGGCGCACGATGCCGGTCAGCAGGGTGTGCACCACCCTGCCGCCCTGGGTGCTGAGGGTCAACTCCATATCCCGGATATAGCCCTCCACCTCCACCTGGAGCTGAAAGCGTTCCCAATCCCGGGGGTCGTGAAGGATCTCCCGGACGTGGGAGAGGTCCAGGGCCTCGCCCTTGGAGGGGAATTTCAGGAGTTCCACCCCGGCGGGATTGAGGTCCAACAGGCGGCCTTCCCGGTCGGTGACGAAGATCATGTCCTTGGAGCCTTCGAAGATGCGCCGGTAACGGTGCTCGGAGCGCCGCAGCTCATGATACAGGCGGGCGTTTTCGATGGCCAGGCCGATCTGGTTGCCCAGGGTACTGAGGAAGTAGCGTTTGCTCCGGGAACTGCGGAAGGGCCTGGCGGACTCCGCCGCCAGGTTGAGGAAGCCGGTGACCTCCTCGCGATACTTCAGGGGGATGCTCGCCAGGGACCGGAAACGGGGATCCTGCCTGATCAGCTCGGTAAAGGAGGAGGTGTGCAGCCGCGGATCTTTGCGCACGTCCGCGATGATCACGGGCTGGCCGGCCTGGGAGATATCGGAGCCCACCACTGCCTCCAGGCCGCTCCGGGCGATGTTCACCAGGTATTCGCCAGGGAAACCCCGGGAGGCCGCATAGCTGAGGAGTTGCCGCTTGCGGCTCCACAGGAGCAGGAGCCCGGCGTCGATCTGAAAGAAATCGAGGACCGCGGCCAGGACCTTGTCCATGATTTCCTGCAAGTCCAGGCTATGGGCGCTGATGGTGGCTATCTTATTGATAAGATAGAATTCCCGCCGGTGCTCATTCTCCCAGGACTTCTGCCGGTCCTGGGCCGCCGCCTCCACGGGCGCTTGCTCTGGCATGGCCTGACTCCGGAAAAATGGTTTTTCAGGGAGGGTGCCGGGGGCCGCTGTCCGCGGCTTGCCAAACCCCCGGAAACCCACCCCAACCCCCATAAGGGGGAGGGAAAATTGTCGGGGCGCCGCGCAGCGCGCCCCGTTCGTTCCTGGCGGCGCAGGCCTCTCGCCTGTGCCCGCGCAGGCAAACCTCACGCCTACAATATACCAGAATTAGGGCGGGCAAAAAACGGGGGGAGGATCAAACGTGGTTCGATGGCCGTCCGGTGGCAGATGCCCTCAACCGTGGTTCCTCAGGCGGGGAAAAACTGCGGGGCCAGGCCGGGCCACAAGCGGGCGGTGCGGCAGCGGCTGGCGGTGACGATGCCCCTGAGCTGCGCAAGGGCGGTTTCCAGATTATCGTTGATTACCAGGTAATCGTACCAGGAGGCTTCCTTAACCTCAGCGCGGCCCCGTTCCAACCGCCGGGCCAGTTCCGCCGGCTCCATCTTGCCCCGCAACTGCAGCCGCAGCTCCAACTGTTCCCAACTGGGAGGCAGAATAAAGATAAAGGTTCCCTGGGGAAATTCCCGCTTCAGGGCCCGGGCCCCCCGGGGCTCGATGTCGAAGACCACGTCCGCTCCGGAGTCCAGAATCTCCTGCACCCGCGGGCGGGAGGTGCCGTAGCCGTAGCCGTACTGTTCCACCCATTCCGCCAGGTCGCCCCGGTCCCGAAGGCGGGCAAACTCCTCCGGGGTGATGAAGAAATAGTCCTTTCCTTCCACCTCGCCGGCGCGGGGGGGGCGGGTGGTGAAGGAAATGGAGAAGCGCAACCGGGGATCGCCGGCCAGCAGCTCCTTCAGCAGGGTGGTTTTCCCCGTTCCGGAGGGGGCGGTGATGATGAAGACTTCTCCGGACACTCAGTCGGCCTTTTCCAGGTCCGGGCGCGCCGCCATGTTGTGATTGCCGTTCAGGCGCAGGGAAAGGGTATCAGCATGGACCGCCGAAAGAATGACGTGATTGCTGTCGGTGATGATAATGGAGCGGGTCTTGCGGCCCTGGGTGGCGTCGATGAGGCGATCGGACCCGGTGGCCTTCTCCCGCAGGCGTTTCATGGGCGCCGAGCCCGGCATCACCACCGCCACTACCCGGTGGGAGACCACCGTGTTGCCAAAACCGATGTTGATCAACCTGCCTTCCATAATTTCTCCCCTGCGGTGAGCTCACTCGATATTCTGCACCTGCTCCCGGAGGCGCTCCAGGTAGCCTTTGATCTCCAGCACCGCTTGCGTAATCAGGAGATCGCCGGCTTTGGAGCCGATGGTGTTGGCCTCCCGCAGCATCTCCTGAACTAAGAATTCCTGTTTGCGGCCCACCGGCCCCCGGGCCGCCAGGGTTTCCCCAAATTGGCCCAGATGGCTCGAAAGGCGGGCCAACTCCTCGGACAGGTCCCGGCGTTCGGCCAGGAGAACCACCTCCTGGGCCAGCCGGGCTTCGTCCACCCCGGTTTCGCCTCCCAACTCCGCCAACCGGGCCAAAAGCTTCTCTCGCCAAAGCTGGGGCAGCAGTGGGGCCTGCCCCCGGATGCGTTCCAGCTCTCCGTTGATGGCCCCCAGGCTCTTAGCCAGGTCGGCGGCCAGGGCCTGCCCTTCGGTGAGGCGCATCTGGTCCAGGTCCTCCAGTGCCGCGCTCACCGCCCTTTCGACCGTCTCCCAGGTCTCTTCCAGGGCCAGCTCCTGGGTCTCCTTGATCAGGAACAGGTCCGAGAAGTGCAGGAGATTCTCCAGATGCAGAGGCTCCTTCAGGCCGCCCGCCGCCCGCACCTCCTCCAGCATGGCCGCGGTCTGCCGGGCCAGGGCCTGGTCCGCCTTCAGGGTCAGCGGCTTTTCTCCGGTGCTCTCCCAGGTGAGCTGCATCTCCACCCGGCCCCGGGGAATGCGGCCCTTGATCAGCTTCCGGAGCCGGTCCTCCAGCCCCCAGAGGCGCTTGGGGAGATTCAAGGAGAGTTCCAGGAAGCGGTGGTTGAGGCTCCTAATTTCCACCACCCACTTCTGGCTGGGACCCTCGGCCTCCCCCCGGCCATATGCGGTCATGCTCCTGATCATCAGCCCCCCATCAATTTAAGTTGCCACAGGTATTTTTTCCGCACCAGGAGCAACAATTCCGGCAGCGGACCCCGGGTGTAATCGGGAAAGGTCCAGGCCAGGGGTTGAAAGGCCCCCTGAGCGTAGATCAGAGTGAGGTCGCCGTAGATGCCGCCCCCGAGATAGAGCCGGTGGGAGAAGTTTTTTCCGGTGGCCAGGACCAGCCGTTCCCTGGTCAGGTACCCCGGGTCCAGGTTGACCAGCCGGCGGCCATCCAGGCTGAGCCTCTCTTCGATACCGTTGGTAAAGACCTTCCACTGCGCCAGTTGGGCCGGATCGGCCAGATGGAGAAAAGCGACCAGGAGCCGCCCCAGGCCGGGGCCCATCTCCGGGGTATAATAGTCGGTGGCAGTGAAGGGCCACCAGGGGCCCACCAGGTCCGGCGGTCCCCAATAGCGGCTCAGGCGCTCCACCACGGCCGGACCCAAATCTTGCCGGGCCAGAATTATGCTGACCACCGGTTTGACCGGCAGCGGCGGACCCGGCCGGCTCATTCCCCCTCCTCGGAAACGGAATTAATTTTAAGTCAGGGATTGGCGGAAGGCAAGGGAAAATTATGTGAAATTACGCACAATTGCTGTCCTGCCAGGGTGTAGAAGAAAGAAAATTTAAGATCAACCCTGGGGAACCTCAAAAGCAGGTGCCGGACCGCTCCTTATGGTTGCAAGCCATAGGGGCGGGATTAAAACCCGCCCCTCCACCAATAGCAGGGGCCCCAGGGCCTCTCCTTCCGGTGGACAGCCAGGGCCCGGCTGCCCCGGAACCCTGGGGAGATTGGGGTTCACGGAGACGCTGGTGACCAATAGCCAGCCGGTGGCCAGGTGACCAGGAATTCGTGGGGAGCGCCGGTTAATTCGGTGGCGGGCACAGCCCGCCCCAGGAGCTGGCAGGGAGAGGGGATTTATAGGGCGGCCTGTGGCCGCCGAGTATCAACCATCTTTTTGCAAAGGTGTCTATTGCTTAATCGGGGTCCTGGGCGGATAATTTAAGAAAAATCCGGCGAAACCATCCGGCCTGGATTCGATTCAGCTTATGGCGCTTCAGGTCTGCGAAACCTTTTTCAGTCTCATGGGTGAGTCCACCCGGGTCGGCCTGCCGGCCTTCTTCATCCGCCTCAGCGGCTGCAATCTGCGTTGCTGCTACTGCGACACCACCTATGCCTATGAAGGGGGGCGGGAGATGGCGGTGGCGGACCTCGTTAAGGCCGCCGCGACCAGCCCCACCCGGCTGGTGCTGGTGACCGGCGGCGAGCCCTTGCTGCAGGCGGAAACCCTGCCGCTGCTGGCGGCCCTGTTGGATGCCGGCTGGGAAGTCTGTCTGGAGACCAACGGTTCCCGCCCCATCGCCCCGGTGGATATCCGGGCACATCGCATCCTGGACCTGAAATGTCCGGGCAGCGGCATGGCCGGGGATAATTACTGGCCGAATCTGGAATTCCTGACTCCCCGGGACGAAGTCAAATTTGTGGTGAGCGATCGCCGCGATTTTCTTTGGGCGCTGGAGGTGATTCGGGACCACGGCTTGTGCGGGCGGCCCTTACCTCTGCTGATTTCCCCGGTGTTCGGCCAGGTTTCGGCTCCGGAGGCCGCGGCCTGGATCCTGGAGAGCCGGCTGCCCCTGCGGCTCAATCTGCAACTGCACAAATACCTCTGGGGGCCGGAGGCGCGGGGCAAATGAAAGGCGGCGGGCACGGAGGCCCACCCCACCGATGCTTGCACAGCCAAGCAGGGGCTTGGCAAGACAAAGGGCGTTCCCAAGCAGGAGCCTGGGAACGAGAGGAAAAATCTAGTGTTGGGCTTCATAAATAGCCTGGCATGAAGTCAAGTGAAAACCTAAATTCCCAGGGTATTAAAGTCCCCCTTTGGAAAAGGGGGATTCAGGGGGATTTCAGGAGGTTATTTTAAATCCCCCCTGCCCCCCTTTTCCAAAGGGGGGTTAAAAAAACCGTAGTTTGAAATGTCCTAGCAATTATGAAGCATCACACTGGTCTATCCAGTCCAGGCTTTTAATCCCCCTGGCCACTGGAGGAGGGGGATAGGGGGATAGGGGGATAGGGGGGCCTAAGCCCTTTTAAAACTACTGGATAATACAAAATATTTTTGCCACCCCCATCCTGGCTCTCCCCCCTCCAGGGGGAGGGAACCATGCCAGCATCTTCGATTGCGGCGTTATCTAGTTTTTACAAGAGGCCCATATGGCACCCGGTAAAAAATTTTCAGGGCAGAGCCCTTCTGTTAAGTTGCCGGAAACCGGAAAGCGGAAACCGGAAACCGCCCCCCTTGCCGTGGTCCTGCTGAGCGGCGGGCTGGACAGTTGCGTGGCCGCGGCGATGGCCCGGCAGGACTTCGAGTTGGCCCTGTTCCACGCCAACTACGGCCAGCGCAGCGTGGCCCGGGAACTGGCGGCCTTCCGGGCCCAGGCCGCCTTCTTCCGGGCGTCCCGGGTATTGGAGGCCGACCTTCCTTACCTGGGAGTGATGGGCGGCTCCAGCCTGACGGACGCCGGCCGGCCAATCCCCCTGGGCGAGGAGCCTCCGGGGATTCCCTCTACTTATGTCCCCTTCCGCAACACCAATCTGCTGGCGGCGGCGGTGGCCTGGGCCGAGGTCTTGGGGGCTGAGGCGGTCTTTATCGGGGCCAACATCCTGGATAATCCCGGCTACCCCGACTGCCGGCCGGAGTATTATGAGGCTTTCAACCGCCTGGTAGAATTGGGCACCCGCCCGGAAACCCACATCCGCATTCACACTCCCCTGATCGAGCTGGACAAGGCCGGCATCATCCGCCTGGGTTTTAAGCTGGGGGCGCCACTGGCGCTCACCTGGTCCTGTTACCAGGCCGGGGAGGCGGCCTGCGGCCAATGCTCCTCCTGCCGGCTGCGCCTCCAAGGATTTGCCGCCTCGGGCCTGGCCGACCCCGTCCCCTATAAAAGCTAGTTTTCGGTTTTCGGTAAAAACCCCGGCGGGCTCTGCTGTCTGGTTCGCCGCCTACCGGAAACCTGGAGTTTTCTCCACCCGGGAATAGGGCCAGGACTGAAATTCTGTTACCCGGTCCATTGAAAACCAAAAGAAAACCGCCTGACTCCCTTGCATCGCGGAGAAAATGCAATTAGCTTGTAATCAACCGAACCTCACGGCAGCTGCTAGAGGTTCGGGCCGGCGGCAGAGGCCGGACCAAATCTAACGGGAGGCATAGCTATGTCCAACACTACCAACGTCGCCAGGGTAACCGAAATCATCGCGGAATCTCCCAAAAGTTTTGCTGACGCCGTGCAAGTCGGCTTCGACCGGGCCGCCAAGACCTTACGGGGCATCACCGGCCTGCGGATTGTGGAGCAGCGGGTCTCCGTCAAAGACAACAAGATCAATACCTATCGGGTGAGGATGGAGGTGATCTTCATCCTGGATTAGGGTATCCCGGCCCACCCGAGAGGCTGGGGCCACACCCATGAAGGAGGAGAATTTATGACCCATGTCGCCAGAGTCACCGAAGCCATCGCCGAGTCTCCAGTCAGCTTCGAAGATGCTCTCCAGGTGGGCTTTAAGCGGGCCAGCGAGTCCTTAAGGGGAATAACCGGCCTGCGGATGTTGGAAAAGCGGATTGCGGTCAAGGATAATAAAATCGCCAGCTATCGGGTGAAATTTGAGGTGATCTTTATCCTCGATTGATGCTGCGGTTGGATGGCTCTTACGGGGAGGGGGCGGGTAGATTCTGCTCACCTCCCTATCCTTGTCGGCCCTGCTCGGGGCGCCGTGGCGCCTTGGGCAGATCCGGGTCGGGCTGAGGTGACCGGTGCGGAGCTGCACAGCCGGCCATATTTTCTAGGCCACCATAGGCAAAACAGGGCGACCCGGCGGGTCACCCCTATTATTTACAGGGGGTTGGGAGGAGAGTTTGAGGGGAGGGCGGGGAATCGTTGATCCCCCGGCGCTCCCCTCAAATATTTCAGTCCCAGCCCCAGCAGCAAAGCGGCGCTGGGGGTGAGGTGCAGCAGCAGCCGGTCCAGGGAGGCTCGGACGTAGCTGGGGAACTCCGCCGCGGAAGTAGGGGCCACGGTGTAGGCCAGGAGGATGGCCAGGAGGTTGCCCCCGAGGAAGAGGAGCAGGAAGAGGGCAGGGGAGGTCCAGAGGCGCCGGCCCAGGACGATGACCGTCAGGAGCACTGCCGGCCAGAGGAGGCCGAAGAAGTAGGGCTGGATCAGGGCCGCCGCCAGGTAAGCGGAGGCCTGGGCCAACTGCTGCGGATAAATATTCCGGATATGGTCGGCGCCGAGTTCAAGATGTTGCTGGCTGATAAAGAGGCGCCAGGGCAGATAGCCCAGGGCCAGCCCTGCCAGGGGGAGGCTCAGGCTGAAAAGGCGGCGCCAGGTCCCGGGGGGACGCAGCCAGACCAGGGTCAGGACCGCGGCCAGGATCACCGTGACGGCCAGGGGCGGGCCTTCGTATTTGCACCAGGCCATACCGGCCAGAAAAAGGGCGGCCAGGGAGAGGCTCCCCCGGGGCGCCTGACCCGCCAGCCACAGGTAAACCAGGCCGGTGGCCCCCAGGGTGAAATAGGCCAGGGGCAGGTCGGCGTAAGCGATGTAAAGATGAACCACGAACACCGTGCCGTTCAGGGCCAGGAAGGCGGTGAGCCCCAGGGCCGGGCGCCGGCTCAGACCCAGACGCCGGGCCAGGGAATAGAGCAGTCCCAGCAGCAGCGCCCCCCAGAGGGGGAAAAGCCCCTGCGCCAGGTGGTCGTTGACCTGGCCCAGACAATAATAAAAATAGCTCAGCAGTAAGGGGACCAGGTTGGGATAGTAATTGTGGGCGTCGATACAAGTGAGGTCCAGGCCGTGGCTGATATAAAAGACCTTGGCCTTGCAGCCCCAGGTGGCGATGGCGTCCCAGGCCCACATGGGGTAAAGGGTGGCCCTGGGGAAGGCATACAGGAATAGCGTCGCCAGCAGTCCGGCGAAGAGCCAGTCCCACCCCTGGAGGCCGGGGCGCCGGGGCCAGGCCAGCGCCCTTAGGTCCCCGGAGAGGGCCCGGCGGCCCCGGGGAGTAAGGAGCAGGGCCGCGGCCAGTCCCAGGGACGGCCCCAAGATCAACCCCAAACCGAAGGGCAGGCCCAGCCAGGTGAGGGCCAGCATCCACAGGGTCAGGAGGACCGCGCCGATCCCGAAACTCAGGACCAGCCGCTCCAGAACCCGAAACTCCCGGGGCTGGGGGAGCAACGCCGCCAGCACTCCGGATCCCAAGCAGCAGAGGGCCGCCAGGCCTCCCAGCAGCCGCAGCAGACTCAAGGCCGCCTCAATCATAGAAGCCCCAGTGAAGGCGAAGGTGGTCCACCCGATAGACCCGGCCGGGGCCTTGGATCTGAAGGGGCAGCACCGCCTGAGAGCGGACGGCCGCCTGGACCCCCGGTCCGGGGGGCTTTTGTTGGTCCCGCACGATTAAATAAGCAGCCTGCTCCTCATGCAGGGTGTGAAAAAGAAAGGCCGCCGGCGATTCCGGGGACACCAGGATGTGGCGCCGGGGAGCCAGATAGTAACGGACCTCGATCTCTTTGCCGAACTCATAATTATCCACAAAGACGTAAGCTGAGTCGGGGGGGATAACGGCGGACAAGGATGCGGACCACAGGTACAAGGGGTCTTCCTGGCGGACGGCGGCGCCCACCTCCCCCAGGGCGATCCTCCGGGCCAGGTCCCGGGCCTCCGGGGCGAAATGCCAGGCCAGCCAGATGAGTTGGGCGCCCCAAAGCACATAGAGCGCCCTGGTCAGGCAGAATTTCCAATTTATGGACATGGTTGGAGGAAACGGCTCAATAACCAAAAGATCTGGAAGTTTCCCAACCTTCCCGCCTCCTTTTCCTGGTTAACCCCAGCCGGTTAATCCCAGAAGTGGAAGCGAATAATGTGATAGACCGCCGCGATGCCGTCCCTCCAGGTGATCTTCTTGCCATGGGCGTAATCGCGGCCGTGGTACTGGATGGGAACTTCGTAGATGCGCCAACCCCCCTTGGCGATCTTGGCGGTGAGTTCCGGCTCCACCCCGAAACGGTTGCTCTTAATGCGCAGGCCTTTGAGGACCTCCGCCTTGAAGACCTTGAAGCCCACCTCCATGTCGGAGAGATTCAGATTGGTGAAGATGTTAGACAGGGTGGTGACCAGGCGGTTACCCAGGGAATGCCAGAAAAACAGCACCCGGTGGGCCTGGCCGCCCACCATGCGGGTACCGTAAACCACGTCCGCCACGTCGTGCTGGATGGGCTCCAACAGGGCTGGATAATCCGCCGGACGGTATTCCAGGTCGGCGTCCTGGATGATGACCACATCCCCGCTCACCTGTTCAAAGCCGGTGCGCAGGGCCGCGCCCTTCCCCTGGTTTTGCCGGTGGTGGAAAACCTTGACGTTTTCGTACTCCGCCGCCAGGCGGTCGAGAATCTCCCGGGAGCCGTCCACCGAGGCGTCGTCCACCGCGATGATCTCTTTAGAGTAGGGGGTCAGCTGCACCAGCCGGAAGATCTCCTCCAGGGTGCCTTTTTCGTTGTAAACCGGAATGACGATGCTCAGATTCATGCGGCGTATCCTAAAAAAGTAATCAATATCAGCAGGGTCCGGCACAAAATTGCCTAAAGAAGCTTACACTATCTCGCGGTTAAACTCTATACCATTATAATTTCAATGATATCAACATATTATATAGATTGCCAGCAAATCTCCTCTCCCCCGCGAGGGGAGGGGGAAAAAGTTGGTAAATTCCATGAAATGATTAGCTGGCGGGCCTGCCTAAGTTGAGGCAAAGGATATTTTCTTCAGATCATGGGCGGATCTGACCTCAATGACCGGATGCCACCTTTCTCGGGCGCCTAAAAATAAATTCTGTGCTATTGGCGGAAACATAAAAAGGCGATCAAGTGACCGCCTTTTTCAAGAAGCAGAAACGAAAGAATCTGTGGTTTTATATTGGGTTAAATCTCCATCAAATTCTCGGATGTAGTCCTTTTCACCAAAGGGCCGGTTAGGATAGAGTTTACTTAAACCGTCTCTTTATGGCGAGTATTCCGAGCTTCCAGCCGCACCCGGAGTTCTTCCATATCTTCAGGCCCGGGCTCTTCCACTGTGCAAATGGGATAAAATGTACACCAATGGCGCTGGCAGTTACCAAAACACCTTAGATAACAATCAGGGTTCCCTTCTTTGATTTGCAGTCTCCGAAAGGTGTTCTCAAAGGCCAATCTTGCGTGGACAGAACATAACCCGTGACTGTAGCCACTAACGCCTGGTTCCGGCTCACCCCAAATTTTTACGCACTCCGGCCAAATGCACTTGTATAGCATGGCTATTCCCCCCCGATGCAATCCCTCCATAGCCAAAAGGGTCTAATTTTAATTACAATAAAATTACCTTTTAGTCAAGGGAATGTTATCAGCAGCATTGATCCCCATGAGGCGGCCTGATAACTTAAAAAACCTGTTCTCAAAACTGGCCATCTGACTGCGTTTTGCATCTGGGCGGTGATTTTGCTGATTTAGGTGGCCCTGGAAATTTTCCCTTCTCTTTGACATAGTGGGAAAAAGTATTTAACTTATTCGCCATAAGGTTCACCTGGTCAAGGATTTTGGAAATAATAACCAAGGTCAGGAGGTCAAAGAGATGCGGATGAAGATGCATCTTTCCGGGATGGCAGTAGTGGCTGCCATATTGATGATCTTAGGGGGTGGCTGCGCATCATCGTCACTCTCACAACCCGCAGAAACGAGCCAGATGAAGAGTGCCGTGGGAACTTCAGACGAGATGTCTCCACTGGCGCCAGCCGAAGCCAGAAATATGCGAAAAGTCGGCAATCAGTGGCTGTGTGACATTAATGGCCAGGGCATGGTATATAATGCCGCCTCCGGTCAATGGGAACCGCAGACGAAATGACCACACCAGGGATAAGAAGACTGCTGCCCGTTGGCATAACCAGAAGGCCAGAACACCCAAAGGACGATCACCATGGCGGAATTGTTTGAATGCACCTCTATCAACGGTATGAGGCTGGCCAACCGCTTCGTACGATCTGCGACTTGGGAGGGTTTGGCGGACAAGGATGGCAGCGTTACCCCCAGACTCATTGAGATGATGGTCGAGCTGGTCAGAGGAGAAGTTGGCTTGATCATCAGTAGTCACACCTTCGTCAGCCCCGAGGGCCAAGCCGGTCCCGGACAGTTGGCTGCCTACGCGGATCGTTTCCTGCCCGGGCTTGGGGATATGGTCAGGGCGGTGCAGGCAGCCGGAGGAAAGATCGCCCTGCAGTTGGCTCACGGAGGATGCAGGGCCAATTCCGGGCTGAGCGGCTTGGAGTCCATCGGGCCGTCCGCAGTCGAGAAAAACGGCCGGCCCACCTGCCGCCCGGCGGGCAGGGAGGATATTGCCAACCTCGTATTCGCCTTCGCGCAGGCCGCATACCGGGCGAAACAGGCAGGCTTCGACGCGGTGCAGATCCACGCTGCCCATGGCTATCTGCTCAGCCAGTTCCTCTCGCCCGCGTTCAATAAGAGAACAGACGAATATGGGGGCGAACTCCAGAACCGGGCGCGGCTTCTTCTCCAAGTAGTGCGAAGCATCCGCGAGGCGGTAGGGCCAGAATATCCAGTTCTCATCAAAATCAACTCTGAGGATTTCCTGGATGAGGGCATGACGTGCCCAGAGGCCGTGGAGGTCTCGGGTATGCTCGAGCAGGCATCCATTGATGCAATCGAGTTCTCCGGCGGGACGATGAACTCCCCCGAAAAGTTCCTGCCGGTGCGCCCAGGCAAGTTGAAGACACCGGAGCAAGAGGTCTATTACCGGAAAGCTGCGAGGCTCTATAAGCAGAAAGTCACCATTCCGCTAATTCTGGTGGGCGGCATCCGCTCCTTGGGGGTGGCCGAGGAGTTAGTCCGGGAGGCAACGGCCGACTATATTTCCATGAGCCGGCCACTGATTTGCGAGCCAGGGCTCGTCAAGCGCTGGCGGGAGGGTGACCGCCGCAAAGCGGCATGTGTTTCAGACAACGCCTGTTTTGCCCCGGCAATCGACGGCAGGGGCATTTACTGCGTGACCATGGCTAAAAAGCGGAGCAAAACCAGCCTATAATTGGGTCCCGATACCGATACCGAAAGCTCCTTAGAGCCTATTCTCTGAACTGCCGTTCGCGGTGGTGCATCTATCCATATCGCTACTCAGACTCGATCCTGTCAGGGTCGGCGCCGGAGGATTTTGCTTTTAGCCGCCGATGCTGACCATGGCCCGGCCGCGGAAGAGGTCGCCGTCCACTCCGGTTTCGGCCTTAAACTTTTTCATGGCCATGGCTTCCTGGAACAGGCGGCCCAAGGCCTGATCATCGGCCCCCCGGCGCAAGGGGCCCTTGACATCGACCTCCGGGGCCGCGAACAGGCAAGGCCGGAGATGGCCGGCGGCGGTGAGGCGCAGGCGGTTGCAGCTGGGGCAGTGGTGCTCGCTCACCGAGCTGATGAAGCCCAACTCTCCCTGGAATCCTGCGATGCGGAAGGTCCTGGCCGGGCCGGCGGTGGCGGGCCGGTCCACCGGCGTCATGGGGCCCAGCCCTCGCAGGCGGCGGCGCACCTGGGCCATGGGCAAGAAATGGCTTTGCCAGCACTCTCTGCTCACCGTGGGCATGAATTCGATGAACCTTACCTGAAAGGGCTGGTCCCGGGTCAGCAAGGCGAATTCCAGCAACTCATCATCGTTGGCGCCCTTGAGCACCACGCAGTTGATCTTCAAGGGGCTGAATCCCAGGGCCGCCGCGGCCTGGATGCCCGCTAACACCTGCGGCAGGTGGTCCCCCCCGGTGAGGCGCCGATAGCGCTCCCGGCGCAGGGTGTCCAGGCTCAGGTTGAGGTGGCGCAGCCCGGCGGCATACAACTCCGGGGCCAGCTCCGCAAGCAGCACCCCATTGGTGGTCAGGCAGACCTCTTCGAGCCCCGGGACCTGGCCCAGGTTCCGGATGAACTCCACCACTCCCCGGCGCACCAGGGGTTCGCCCCCGGTGACCCGAACCTTGCGGATGCCCACTCCGGCGGCCACTCCGGCCAGGCGGAGCAGTTCCTCGTAACGCAGGATTTCCGGGGCCGGCAGCTTCTGCCACCCCCCCCAGGGAGTGCAGTAAAAACAGCGGAGATTGCAACGGTCAGTGATGGAAACCCGCAGGTAATTGATATCGCAAGGCAAAATTCTGCCACCTTTGGACCGGGAATTTTTTGTTTCACTCCACTTGAAATTGCACCTCTTTCTGGTCCGAGGCGTAGCCGGTGCTGACCTTGGTCTTCAGGGTGTAGATCCCGGGCGCGGCATCGTCCGGCACGGTGAAGGCCACCTCCTGATCCCAGGTGCCGTTGAGGCGGCGGGAGCCGATCTCCTTGGTTTCTCCCAGGGGCTTACCCTGGAAACTGATCTCCCGGGAGATGGTCACCGGGATGGCGACCTGCTCCGGGGTGAGGACGGTATAAGTGGTGGCCAGCACCACGGTCTTGCCGCGGCCGATCCTGGCCGGCCGCACTTCCACCTGGTCCAGGCGCAACACGCAGCCGCCGCTGGGACAAGAGTTTCCCTGGGAGAGCAGTTGCTCCCGGTCCAGGCGGTTGCTTTCCTGGGACTCACCGAAGGTCCCCCAGCGATAACCGCCCAGGAAAGACTGGCCCCAGGCTTGCGAAAGGCCCATGGTTATCCCGAGCCACACGAGCAAGCCCAGCCAGGCAGGGGAGGGACGGCGGGTTGTTTGCATAAGGCGCTCCCGATCTTTGTTGGGGTATGGCGGCCGCTTAACTCCAAGAAGCCTGAGATATATTTTAAGGCATCAGCAGAGAAAAGCGAAGCGGGTTTTTTGCGGTTTGGAAAAGTCCGGTTGGCGCTACCGCGCCGCGCCGGGATGGCGCAGGTTAGAGCTGGCGGCTATGGCTAAGGAAGATACCGCCGGGCTCCTTGATAAGAGGCGCGCCAAACTTCGGCGTCCAGGCGGCTGACGAAAACCCCCCGGGGGGAGGCGTGCAGGAAGCGGCCTTCCCCCAGGTAGAGGCCGTTGTGGCAAACTTCCTCGGCGGCGAAGGACGGCAGGATGTTGGCCAGGTAAAAGTCCCGGCCCTGGGTCTGGCAGTAGCGGTCGAAGAAGACCACGTCACCGAAGCGCAATTCTCCGGGTCCCACCGGCCGCCCGGCATCATACTGCTGGGCCACGGTGCGAGGCAGCTTCACCCCGGCCCTCTGGAGCAGGGCCTGGACCAACCCGGAGCAGTCCACCCCCTCGGGGGTGGTGCCCCCGGCACGGTAAGGGGCGCCGTAGAATTCGCCCAGGGCCCGCTCCAGGGCGACCTCCTGGGGGCTGCGGCGCGCCTGGGGCAGGGGCGCCTGGGGCGGCGGCGCCCCAGGAGGCGGGGGGGTCTCGGCGCAGCCCGCCAGGAAAACCGCCAACCCCAGAACTATGGCAACCACGCCCCAAGTTTTCCCGGCCATCCGGGACCTCCCTCTTAAAAAAAACTTCAGCACGGGTTTAAGATGGTGTTATGCGGCCCTTGGGATGTTTATTTTGGCTGGATTATAACACACTTGCCCGGCAGCAAGGGGAATTTTCCACCATTTTAGCTGGGCCCGGAAAGAAAAAGGAAAGGTTTAAAAGAAAATGAACCGAAGGCGGCGGGGGCGGCCACCAAAGGGCCTACATGACTGAGTAATCTTTATATTGACACCAAAAGCTTGCCCAGGTATAAAGAACCTGAATCGCTTTTGGCAAATCCCTTAGGTGAACACTGTTTCAAATACAGCATTCCGCGGGATCTATGATAAAAAATTGCGTCCGTGGGCCGTCTGTAATTCATCGAATCCTTCCTCATGAACACTTTTCTTTGCCCCCTTTCTCCATAATATTCGGGATGGTCTGAATCTTGCATAAATCTCGGGTAGGATATTTTCAATTTTAATGAAGACCCAAGACTTAATCAGGTACATATCTTGGTACGCCACGGAAAACGATACAAGGCTTACGACTGTGAGGCTTGTTAAGTTCGTTTACCTTGCGGACGTATATTTTGCCAGAAACCATGCAGGAGAAACCCTTACTCATTTGCCCTGGATTTTTCTTTATTATGGACCTTATTGCAGCGAAGTAATGGGGGAATTGGATGAAGCAGTATCACTTGGATTGATTAACCAAAAGTCGCTCGAAAGCCGGTATGGAAAAGGGAAAGATTTTCAGATTTATACATGCACAGATGAGAGTGTTGATGACATAGAGGAGGAAATCCCTTTAGAAGTTTTGGGTCCACTAAAAGCCGCTATAAAGCGCTATGGAGATGATACTGCTCTCTTGTTGGATCACGTTTATTTTGAAACCGAGCCAATGATTGAAGTGGACAAGGGTGATATTTTAGATTTCACAAAATGCAACCCCATTATTCCTTCAAGACCCATTGAACTTAAGAAACTTTCTAAAGATAAAATCACTCTTGCAAAACAACGCGTTAAAGCTCTTGCCTTAAAATTTGAGCAAGGCCGCTTAACCAAGGAGTCTGAAAAAGCCGATGTTTCTAAATGGAAAGATGATGTATATTACCAGGCTCTTGAAGTTATGGATGGACAGGACCTTGAAATAGGTTTAAAGGGGATAGCCAAAATTGTGAAGTGATGGGGATCCTTCAACTTTACCCTCTTGAAGAATTTTACATATCTATTGCTCCCCGCGAATTTAGACCTGGTCAATTCTGCTGGGTAGTCACTCCATACATCGATCCAGTCCCAAGAATCTTAGATGTCGAAAGAAGCAGCCGCGAGGAACATGATAAAGTCAGCTTTGTGTTGAGAAATGCTAATAAACCGGGGGATTTTAGGACAAGCGATCGAACGCTTCCTCTCAAGAATTTGAATCTAAAGTCACATGAAGAATTGCTGACGCAGAGAGCCAAAAAAAGATTGGGGATTATCTTATCCACAGGAGTTGATATTTTCCCCGAAATCGAACGCTTATTGAGACCGAGGGGGAAAGCGCATTGCCAGGAGGATTCGTTATTTGTGATTCCGGCTTATAGCATCGAATCAGGGACAAGCCTATCTGGCTTCCCGCCTGAAATGGTGGCAAGGATAAAATGTCTGATTTACAGGCAATTTTTTTATTTCCCTGACTGTCCACTCTTCAACGAAGGGGTTGCCCGTTTTGACAGGATTCAGGTGGTATTAGGAAGAAACCCATCGGCTATAGAACCCTTGGATATTGCCCTATCGCAAGACGTCTTTGCTTTATTTTTGGCAATGTTCATCTATTGCATCACAGGCATTGAAGATAATGATTTAATAGTCACAAGGGAAATGGTTAAAGACGCATTACCTGGATAATCGTCTCCTAAAGCCGTTAAAGGCAGCGACCTCGCCAAAACAAGCCAATAAGAAGCCCACCACGAATAGGATGTCCCCCCACCCCCACAATATATAACAGATACCCCCCCTTCAGTATGCTCTTCCTTGGCAAAATTGCCCCCTGAGAGGCAACAGGGGGCCAGATTGGGCTGCGCTGAGGCATGGGGCTACGGACCTTGGCGCTCGGGGGGCCTCCCGGAAAAATCACTTCGCCTCTATCTCTATCCGGGGGAAGAGGGGCGGGCCGGTTTTCAGGGAGCCGCCGGGGAGCAGGCGGCCCCACTGCAGCACCCGGGGCAGGGGCTGGTCCCACAGGGCCAGGCCCAAACCCAGTTGTTCGCTCATCCGGAGGGCGCTCCGGGGCATCACTGGCCGCAGTAAGGCGGCGATCCAGCGCAGGGATTCCAGCAGGTGGTAGAGCACCGTATCCAGGCGGGCCGCAGCTTCCGGCTGCCTGGCCAGCTCCCAGGGGGCATTGGCGACGATGTAGCGGTTCAAGTAGCCGATGAACTCCCACACGCCGGCCAGGGCCCGGGTGAATTCCAGGGCGGGAAACATCTGGAGAAAGTCGTCCGCGGTCTTTTGGGCCAGGAGGATTAATTCCTGTTCCGGGGCGTCGGGTACTCCAGGGGCCGGAACCACCCCGTTCCGGTATTTGAAGGCCATCCCCAGGCTGCGGGCCAGGAGGTTGCCCAGGTCGTTGGCCAGGTCGGCGTTGATGCGGCTGACCAGGGCCTCCTGGCTGAAGTGGGCGTCCAGGCCGAAGACCATCTCCCGGAGAAAGAAATAACGCACCTGGTCCACGCCGTATTGGGCCGCCAGGGCCCGGGGCTCCACCACGTTGCCCAGGCTCTTGGACATCTTGCCGGCGTCCAGCTGCCAGTAGCCGTGGACGTTGAGATGCTGGAAAGGTGGGAGCTCCAATGCGGCCAGCAGGGTGGGCCAATAGATGGCGTGGGGCTTGAGAATGTCCTTGGCGATGAGGTGCTGGCCCGGCCAGAAATTTGGGTATTTCTGGAAAGGGGAAGGTTCTCCCTGGTGGTAGTCTAAGCCCGTAAGGTAGTTGAGGAGGGCGTCGAACCAGACGTAGGTGACGTAACGCTCATCGAAGGGGAGGGTGATGCCCCACTCCAGGCGGCTCTTGGGCCGGGAGATGCACAAATCCTCCAGGGGCTCCCGCAGGAAGGCCAGCACCTCGTTGCGGTAGCGCTCCGGCCGGATCCAGCCGGGGTGGCCGTGGAGATAGTCCAGCAGCCAGCCCTGGTATTTGCTCATGCGGAAGAAGTAGTTCTCTTCCTTGAGGTAGGTGGGTTTGACCCGGTGGTCCGGGCAAAGGCCGTCCACCAGGTCCCGCTCCAGATAGAAGGCTTCACAATCGTAGCAATAGAGGCCGCCGTACTCCCCAAAGTAGATGTCGCCCTGCCCATGGACCCGGCTGAGGACCTCCTGGACCACCCGCATGTGGTCGGGGTCGGTGGTGCGGATGAAACGATCGTAGCTGATGTCCAATTCGTCCCAAGTCTGGCGGAACTGGGCGCTGATGCGATCCACAAACTCCTTGACCGGCAGGCCGGCCCGGCGAGCCGCCTCCACCACCTTGTCGCCGTGCTCGTCGGTGCCGGTCTGGAAGCGGGTCTCCACCCCCAGAAGGCGATGAAACCGGGCCAGGGCGTCGGCCACTACCGTGGTATAGGCATGGCCCAGGTGGGGCTCGGCGTTGACGTAATAGATGGGAGTGGTGAGGTAGTAGGTCATCGTGGCCTGGGTTCGAGGACAGTGGTTAGTGGCCGGGCCAGTAGCTCTCGGAATTTTCTGCATACCGGCCATGAACCACTAATCACTGACCGCGGTCTTTATTTTCCTTCCAGATGTTTGAGGCGCTCCAGGGCCTGTTGCATCAGGGTCTTGTCTTTATCGGGGTTGCTGCTCTTCAGAAATTGCCGGTAGGCGGCCATGGCCTCGTATTTATGATCCAGCTTTTCCAGGGCTTGGGCCCGGATGAATTGGGCCCGGGCGAAACCGGCATCGAGTTCCAGGGAGGTGTCCGCGTCTTTGAGGGCCTTCTCAGCCTGGCCCAGCTGCAGATGGGCCAGCCCCCGGTTATAGAGGATCTCCGGAGTCTTGGGGTGGAGCTGCAAGGCCCGGTCGTAGTCCGCCAGGGCCTCTTTCCCCTTGCCCAGATCCAGGTAAGTGTTGCCGCGGTTGTAGAGGATCTGCCAGTCCCCGGGGGCGTATTTCAAGGCCTGGGTATAGTCTGCCAGGGCCTTGTCATAGACGCGGTTGCGGCTGTAGGCCAGGGCCCGGTTATATAAGGCTTCGGAAGAAGTTGGGACCAATTCCAGGGCCTTATCAAAATCGGCCACCGCTTCCACCGGCTGGCCCAGCCTCAGGCGGGCCACGCCCCGATTGAGGTAGGCCTCCGCCAGGTCCGGGTCGAGCTTCAGGGCCTCCGTAAACTTATCAATGGCGGCGGCGGGATCGCCTTGGTTCAGGGCCGCCACCCCCTCCGTAAAGGCGCTGGGGACGGCCTCCGGCTGGTTGGCGGCCAGGGCGGGGGCAATTAGAAATGCCATTAAGAGTAAAGCCAGATATATTGTGTGAAGGATTTTCATCATACGATAGTGCGTCAGCAAAATATATTTTCCCCTTTGTATATTTATTTTGATGTTCGGAAATCTTTCAATAATGCTTTAAAGTCGTTAGATATTGAATCTAAATACAATTTTAGTTTTTCAAAATCTAGGTCATAACAATAACCCCAATAAAAATAATCTTCAAATTCTGATACCTTCTCAGGATTAAATATCTTACTCGTTGTTCCTTCAATGATTCTAAATACATTATATTCATCATCCCATGCAAAACTATTTAATCGAGGATCTTTTTCATAGATAAATTTATATTTATTATTCCACAAGGTAAGGAACTCTGCTTTATCTTTGCTATCTTGATATCCATTTAATACTATGCCTAGTCTATGATTTAAAACATCAATAAAAATATACGCAGAACTTTCTCTCTTTTTTAAATGCCAACCATCAATAAATAATGATTTAATCAAACATGGAAACTCTTCTGAAGTATCTCCTTTATTTTCTTCAATCAATTCGTTAGATTCAATTATAATGCGATTTTTTAGTGACATAATAAAATCTTCGCATATTTCAAGCACGGTATCCTTGTACTTATATACTACATTATATGAACTAAGAAACTCTTGTAGATCTTGTTTATTCATTGGCATTATCCTCCAAAGATTATAATGTTTGGCAAATGTAAGAAATTCATCAATAATTATTTTGTATTTTTCTGCAAAATCATATTTATAAGAATTCAATAGATCAAATATTTTTCTCCATGAAATAAAACCGATCTTGCCCTTATCTCCATTTTTGGTTATTATTGTTTCTAATTCATTTGGTATATTATTATCGCCTGAGATGAATAAAAAGTAAGTATTATCATTACCGAATTCTTGTCGTGCACCTTTCAGATGATTTATAAATTGTTCTTTATAAAAGAAATTAGCTAATCGTTTAACTTCAACAATTAACCAGCAATTATCAGATAAATCTATTTTTGCATCGGCTCTGCTATTTTTTAATGGATATTGAACTAAAAAATCAATATTATCATCTATTGTGTCAATTGACAATCCAGATTCAATTAAGATGTCTAATAATACTTTAGAGGGAGTTTTCTTTAATAACCAGAACAATAAATTTGTGCATTGGTCTTCTTTAATCTTGGTTCTGATTGCATCATATAAGCTCCTTATTCTAGTCATTTTTAAAATATATTCATTAATGATTGTATTAGAGAATTATTCATTTATCTCCTGCCCCCGGCTCAAGGCCGCGGCCACAAATTCCTCGTGGCTGCAAGACGGGTTGATACCCGGGCAGGCGCCTTTGGCGTATTCCAGTTCGTCGGCCTCCACCAGCAGCGCCGGGAGAAAGGGCCACTGGCGGCAGATGGAGGGCTTCACCGGGTGCACCCGGCAGTTGTTGCCTTCCTGTAGGAAGATGCAAACCCCGTTGGCCACCGTCAGGCGGGGCCCGGTAAGGGAGGCTTCTACGAAGTAGCGGCGGAATTCCTCTACCGGCATGGACAGGTGCACCGCCATGGCCTCCACTTCCTGGGGGCGCACCTGGATGCCTCCCCGGCCGGCGCAGCAATCGCCGCATTGTTGGCAGTCGAACACTGGAGATCTGGCGGTCTGGTCCATCTGGGTGTGCTTCCCCTCTTTTTTCCAGGCGCCGCGTGGCCCGGTGCGCCGGGGGCGCCCGGCCTCCATGGCCCGCAGCCTCCCGCCTTACGGATTCTTCAAGGGCGGCTGGCCGGTGCACTCCACGACGCTGCGCCACAGGGGAGAATTGAGTTCCATCTCCTGGCGCCCGCCTGCCGCGGCCTGGATGGGAATGTGGATGAAGTGGCCGTGCCAGCGGCTCACCAGCATACCGGTCTTGCCGGCCATGCCGGCGTGCACCGCGTTTTGGCCCAGAAAGCCGCAGTAGATGCTGTCATTATGGTTGGCCGGCATGCTGCGGATCAAGTAGCTCGGGTCGATATATTTGAGGTTCACTTCCATTTTTTTCTGCAGGAAGTATTTCCGGATCCTCGCCTGGAGGAAAAGTCCGATATCTCCCGGTTTGACGTTCCCCGAAGGGTCCCGGGGCAGGTCTTGCTGGCGGAAAAATTTTTGGCCGGCGCCTTCCCCCACCAGGATCAGGGCATGTTGCCGCTCCCGGAGCCGCTGTTCCAGTACCGCCAACAGGCCGCATTCCCCGTCGATATCGAAATCGGCTTCGGGAATCAGGACGAAGTTGACCTCCCGCAGGGCCAGGGTGGCGTTGGCCGCGATGAACCCCGAGTAGCGGCCCATGAGCTTCACCAGGCCGATGCCGTTGGGGGCTCCCACCGCTTCGGTATGGGCCGCCATGATGGAGCGGGTGGCCTCTTCCACCGCGGTGTCGAACCCGAAGGAACGGCTCACCAGGGGGATGTCGTTGTCAATGGTTTTGGGAATGACGATGACGCTGATCCTAAGTTCCCGCCGGGTGATCTCCTGGTAGATGTCGTAGGCGGCCCGCAGGGTGCCGTCGCCCCCGATGAGAAAGAGGATGCGCAGGTCGATGCGGTCCAGGGCGTCGACGATCTCGCCGGTGTCCTGGGGGCCCCGGGAGGAGCCCAGGATGGTGCCCCCGAAGGTGTGGATGTTGGCCACCGCTTCCGGGGTGAGTTCCAGCAGCCCGTGGCCGTATTGAGGGATGAATCCCCGCAGGCCATACCGGACCCCGTAGATGTGGCGCACTCCATAAAGGAAGTAGAGTTCCAGGACGATGGCCCGGATGACGTCGTTGGTGCCGGGGCACAGGCCACCGCAGGTGGCGATGGCGCAGTGCACCTTGGAGGGGTCAAAATAGATCTTTTCCCGGGGGCCGGCCATTTCAAAGGCCAGTGGCTCTTCCCCAGGCCCCAGGCTCTTAAAGTGATCGAGGGTATCGTAGACCAGGACCTTATCGTCGTCCTGGGTAAAGGCCTTGGGCACGCAGAGCCCATCCCGGGTGCACATGGGGGCGCGGGATATGGGGGAATTTACCTTGGGCTCCCCGAGTCCGGGAATTTGGACAGCAATGGGATCGTTGTTCATCGTCATTACCAGGTTTCGCTCATGGCTTCCAGTTCGTCTTTAAGTTCCCGGGTCATCAGTTTTTTAATGGCTTCCTTGGGGGCCAGGCCTTCATAGAGAATCTTGTAGATGGCGGTCACCAGGGGCACCTCCACTCCCAGCCTCTCCGCCAGCAGGTGCGCTGCCCGGGAGGCCTTGATTCCTTCCGCCACCATGGTCATGGCTCCCAGGATCTCCTCCAGGGTCTGCCCCTGCCCCAGCTTGAAACCCACCTGGAAATTGCGGCTCTGGATACTGGTACAGGTAAGGATCAGGTCCCCCACCCCGGCCATTCCGGTTAAGGTGAGACGATTGGCCCCCAGGCGCACTCCCAGGCGAGTCATCTCCGCCAGTCCCCGGGTGATCAGGGCGGCGCGGGGGTTGTTTCCCAAGCCCATGCCGGCCAGAATGCCGGCGCCGATGGCGAAGATATTCTTCAGGGCGCCCGCCACTTCCACCCCGGTAACGTCCCGGCTGGTATAAATCCGGAAGTAGGGGGTGGAGCAGAGCTTCTGTAAGAACTGGGCCACCTCCTGCTGCCGGGAGGCGATGGTCACCGCGGTGGGCTGCCGCTGGGCCACCTCCATGGCAAAGCTGGGGCCGGAGAGCACCGCGTAATGGATCTCCGGACCCAGTTCCTCCCGGGTCACCCCCTCCATGGTGAGCAGGGAATCCATCTCCATGCCCTTGGTGGCGCTCAGGAGAATCCC
>JBKQKO010000062.1:0-19775 GCA_052147455.1 Desulfobaccales bacterium
AAACTGGCCCTCACCGCTTGCATGCGTAAACTCGTGCTCATACTCAACGCCATGCTGAAAAACAATCAACCCTGGAATCAATTCGTCACCCAGGCACCTTGACTTGAAAGACAGTCGCTACGGGCCTTTGATTTTGATTTTGCCTTTTACAGAAAACAGATAACCGAGAACCGCTCTTATTTGCAGGCGCCGATGCTGATGTTCAATTTCAAGACTTTAGAGCGAAGACTGGTAGTCCTGCTGGTCGTCCCGGTAACCCTGTTTTTACTGGTCCTGGGAGTGGCCGGCTACCGCTTCACCAGTGGCCTGTTATTCAAAGAATGGCAGGATACCGCCATCCTGCGCCTGGAGCGGGACGCGCACCAAATGGATATGCGGCTCCACGGGCAGAGCATCTGGATGGAGGAATTCGCCCGGGCCGGGCAGGACCCCCAAGGCAAGGAAATCCAGTCTTGGCTCTTGCGCCAGGAAAAGACCCAGCCCGGCGTCGTCCAGGTCAACCTGACCTGGAAAAAGACGGCCGAGCCCCAAAGCCCAACGGTCATACCGGAGCGATCCGCAGAAATCCCTTCCGTCGGGTACTTTTACCCGCCGGACGGGAAAACCGTGGGGATAGGTGGGGAACTCCTGGACGCGGCCGGTAAGCCCTTGGGCCGGCTTGAAGTGATCTTGAGCTATGACTACCTGATGCAGGACATCCTCAAGGATGGCTGGCTGGTGGCTCAAATGGCCTGCCTGGTGAGCCAGGAGGGCCGCTATCTGGCCCACAGCTCGCCGGCCATGCAATCCCGTCACTGTCTGGGGGGAACCGGGGACCCTCTGGAGCTGGCCATGCTCAAGGACATGAAGGAAAAGCCTTACGGCACCATCATGGGAAAAGATCGGGTGATTGGGTATTACCAGCTTCACGCCGCCCCATGGGCCATCATGCTGCACGCCCGGGGCAGCCAGATCCTGGCCCCCATTATACGGTTCCGGTATTACTACCTGGCGGGCGGCGTCCTATGTCTTATCGTCATTCTAGTTCTTACCCGCCTGGCGATGGAGCCGGTGGTCTTGGCCATCCGCGGCATCGCGAGAAAGGCCGCCCAGGTGGCTCAGGGGAATTACGGCGAACCTTTACCCGTGGCCAGCCGTGATGAGATCGGCCAGTTGACTTTAAGCTTCAATGACATGGTGACCGGTCTGAAAGAACGGGACTTCATCAGCAATACTTTCGGACGTTACGTTGACCGGGAATTCGCCCGGGAGTTGCTCAGCCGTCCGGAGGCCAGCCTTATGGGCGGGGTGAAGCGGGAAGTGGTGATCTTATTTGCCGATTTCCGGGGATTTACCCCCATCGCTGAAACCTTGAGCCCCGAAGCCACCATCAATCTGGTTAACCGGCACTTCGCCCGGATGATTGACGTGCTCCAGGCCCATCGGGGAATCATCGTGGACTTTTTGGGAGACGCCATCCTGGCATTCTTCGACCCGTTGGACGGTCCCATGGAGCCGGTAGTGCAGAGGGCCATCCGTTGCGCTCTGAAGCTCCAGACAGCCTTAAAAGCAGAAAATCTAGCCGAACCGGGGTATCCGGCACTGCATATGGGCATCGGCCTCCATGCCGGTGAGGTGGTGGTGGGGAACATCGGCTCCGAAAACCGGGCCAAGTACGGCATCATCGGCGCCGCGGTGAACCTGACCCACCGCATCCAGGGGCAGGCTCAGGGCGGCGAGGTGGTGGTTTCCGAAATGGTTTTCCATCATTGCGAGGAAACCCTGGCAGTAAAAAGGACCTTTGAGACCGCGCTCAAGGGCATCGCCCACCCGGTGACGCTCTATGTGGTGGAAGGCATGAGGTTAGAGCCATAAATGCCATCTTCCGCCGGTCCCGGCCGGGCCGGTTGGCGGGAAAACGGCCCAGAGACAGCTTGAAAAATTGCGTTTCATATGCTTATGATTGCCACCAGGCTGATGATATCCAGATTTCATAAAGGTAGATGTGAGAGATGATACACCCACGGCGATCTTCCCGCGTCATGCTGCTGCTGGTCCTGTGTCTGGCCGGGACCTTGAGCCTGCCGGCGCCATCCCTGGCGCAGGGTAACGGCTCACTACCCCCTGATTTGGCAGCCCTCCTCGACGAGGCCCTCAAGGCCAACGCCGAAGTGAGGCAGATGCGGGCCTCGGCCCGGGCCTCCAAGGAGACGATCCGCCCCGCCGGGGCCCTGGACGACCCGGATGCCGCCTTCGAGATCAACAATCTGCCCACCGACACCTGGAGTTTCCACACGGATCCAATGACCCAAAAGATGTTCGAGATCTCCCAGAAATTACCGTTTCCCGGGAAGCGGCGCCTCCGTTCCGAAGCAGCCGCGGAGCAGTTCCACGCGGACGATTACTCCTATCAGGACAAGGTCAACGAGGTGCGCGCCAAGGTATTGGAGGCCTATTGGGCCCTGTCCATGGTCCTCAGCAATTACGAGCTGACCCAGAAAAACAAGCAGGCCTGGGAGGAGGTGGTCAAGGTGGCGGAGACCCGCTACGGCGTGGGCCAGGGCCTGCAGGCCGACGTCCTCCAGGCCCAGGTGGAGCTGGGCAATTACCTGGACCGCCTCTTTCAGTGGACCCAGAAACAGGAATCCTCCCTGGCGGATTTAAACGCCTTGCGCTCTAAACCGCCCCATACCCCCATATCCCGGCCCCAACCCTTGAAGCCCCGGCCCTTCACCCTGAAGCTAAACGACTTGCTGGCCCAGGCCGAGGCCCGGCCTCAACTCCAGGCCCTGAAAGCCCTGATCGCCAAACAGGGAAAGTCGGTGGACCTGGCCAAGAAGGAATATTTTCCCGACTTTACCGTCGGGGTCAACTACGCCCTCCGGGAAGACCTCGGGGCGATGAAACAATCCGACATGTTCGGTGGCAAGTTCATGGTCAATCTGCCCATCTGGCAGGCCTCCAAGATCAAGCCCAAGATCCGGGAGGAGGAGGCCAAAGAGGAGGCGGCCAAAGAGGCCCACCAATCCGCCTGGAACCAACTGGCGGCGGCCATCAAGGACCGCGACGCCAAGCTCCAGAGCCTGGCCAAGCAGACCGCCTTGTTCGACCAGGGGATCATTCCCCAGGCCCGGCAGGCCGCCGCCGCCTCCCTGACCGCCTACCAGGTGGGCGCCCTATCCTTTAATCAGCTCGCTCAAAGCGAGATTGCGGTATATAACGCCGAGATGCAATTGCAGGAATATCTCAACGAATTTGAAGATAACTGGGCTGAATTGGAATGGCTGGTGGGGGCCGAACTCCCCAGGACGGCCGGAGGCAAGAAATGAGCCGGGCACGCGCTGGCAAGGTTTGGTGGGGTCTGGTGGTACTGGTCCTGGCGACCCTGGTATTCTCCTATTTTTCCGGGGTGCTCCCCTGGGGCAGGGGGCAGGCGGAGAAGAAGGCGCTCTGCTGGGTCTCCCCCAAGAATCCCAATTACGTTAAAGAGGGGCCGGGCAAGGACCAGGAGGGGAACGATCTGGTGCCGGTCTATCCCACCGTAGCCGGGGCTAAACCCGCCGGTCCCGCCGTAGGCGCGGCTCCCCCCAAAGAGCGCAAGATCAAATATTGGCGGGCTCCCATGGACCCCACCTATATCCGGGACAAGCCGGGGAAATCGCCCATGGGCATGGACCTGGTGCCGGTCTATGAAGAAGCCCCGGCCGCCCCAGCCGGCGCTCCGGCAGCCGCGGCGGCGCCTGGCGCCCAGAAGGAGCGCAAGATCAAATACTGGGTCGATCCCATGGACCCGACCTACGTCCGGGATAAACCGGGGAAGGCCCCCTGCGGCATGGACCTGGTGCCGGTTTACGAGGAGGAGGGCGGGGCGGCGGCCCCCGGCGCCATCGCGGTCTCCCCCACCACCGTCCAATCCATGGGGGTAAGGACCGCCAAGGTGGAGGTCAGGCCCCTGAGCCACGATACCTGGACGGTGGGCCTGGTGACCTTTAACGAACGGAGTCTCTCCCAGATCAACACCAAGGTGAACGGCTGGGTGGAGCGCCTCTATGTCAACGCCACCGGCGACCCGGTACGCCGGGGCCAGGCCCTTCTCAGCATCTACAGCCCCGAGTTGGTGTCCGCCGAGGAGGAGTACCTCCTGGCGCTGCGCAACCTGAAGGAACTGGAGAAGAGTCCCATCCCGGAAATGGCGGCAGGGGCCCGCCGGCTGGCGGAGGCCTCCAGGCGGCGCCTGGAGTATTTCGACATCAGCGCCGCCCAGATCGAGGCCCTGAAGAGCAGCAGCCAGGTGAAGAAGCATCTGGACCTGGCCTCGCCGGTCCAGGGCATCGTCACCAAGCGCCTGGTGACCCAGGGCACCTATGTGCAGGCAGGCATGCCTCTGCTGGAAGTGGCCGATCTCTCCACCATCTGGGTGGATACCGATATCTATCAATACGAGCTGCCCTGGATCAAGGTGGGGCAGAAGGTGGAGATGAGCCTGGCCTACCTGCCGGGGGAGACCTTTGCCGGCCAGATCGATTACATCTACCCGTACCTGAGCGGCGCCACCCGCACGGTGAGGGTGCGCCTGAGGTTCCCCAACCCCCAGCTCAAGCTGAAACCGGAGATGTTCGTCCAGGTGCAGATCAAGTCGCCGGTCAGCAAAGAGGTCGTGGTGGTGCCCTCCGAGGCGGTTCTGGACACCGGCCTCAAGCAGCGCGTCTTCATCGCCCTGGGCAATGGGCAGTTCGAACCCCGGGAAGTGAAGCTGGGGGTCTACGGCGACGGCAACCAATACCGGGAGGTACTGGCCGGTCTCCGGGGCGGCGAACAGGTGGTCACTTCGGCCCAATTTATGCTGGATTCTGAATCCCGCTTCCAGGAAGCCAGACAGATGATGTTGGCCCCCCAGCCCCAGGAGTCCAAGGAAGGGCCGGCTCCCGGGCCAACTCCCGGGACTCCGGCCGTCCCTGCGGCGCCGATGCCTTCCATGGCGCCGGGGCCTAAGCATTAACCAGGGAATGGTAAACCTTACTCTCCCCCAGCGTGGGAGAGCAAAAACGTAGGGTGGGCCCTTGCCCACCAATTCCTTAGAAAAAAAGGCCCACTTGCCTGAGATCCATAAGGCCATGCGCCAGGATATCCCATGATTGCTCGCCTCATTGACTACGTCGTCCATAACCGCTTCCTGGTGGTGCTGATCAGCGTCATCATCACCCTCTTTGCCATTTATGCCTCGTATAATCTGCCGGTGGACGCCATTCCCGACCTCTCCGACGTCCAGGTCATTGTCTACACCCAGTTTCCGGGACAGGCGCCGGAGACCGTGGAAGACCAGGTGACCTACCCACTGGCCACCGCCATGCTGGCGGTGCCTAAGGCCAAGGTGGTGCGCGGGCTCTCCCAGTTCGGCCTCTCCTTCGTCTACATCATCTTCGAAGACGGCACCGACATCTACTGGGCCCGCTCCCGGGTCCTGGAATACCTCAACTATGTCGCGGGGAAATTGCCGCCCGGCATCACCCCTTCTCTGGGCCCCGACGCCACCGGGGTGGGCTGGGTTTATGAATACGTGGTGGAAGACCCCACCGGCCAGCACGATCTGGCCCAATTGCGCTCCATCCAGGACTGGTACCTCCGCTATCAGTTGCAAAAAGTGCCGGGGGTTGCGGAAGTGGCTTCGGTGGGCGGTTTTGTCAAACAGTACCAGGTGGTGGTCAACCCCAATACCCTGGCCTCTTATGGCATTACCCTTGCCAAGGTGAAGCAGGCCATCCAGGTGTCCAATCAGGACGTCGGCGGCCGGGTGGTGGAACATGCCGAAACCGAGTACATGGTGCGGGGCCTTGGCTATATCAAGGGCATCCAGGACGTGGAAAACATCGTAGTGGGAGCGGACAAGAATGGCGTCCCCGTCCTGATCAAGGATGTGGCCCTGGTGCGGCTGGGTCCGGAAATGCGTCGCGGCCTCACCGAAGCCAACGGCGAAGGGGAGGTGGTGGGCGGCATCGTGGTGGCCCGCTTCGGGGAAAATGCCCGGACGGTGATCGACGGCGTCAAGGAAAAGCTGGAGGAACTCAAGGCCGGGCTGCCCCCGGGAGTACGCCTGGTCACGGCTTATGACCGCAGCGCCCTCATCAACCGGGCGGTGGGGAACCTGAAAGAGAAACTCCTGGAAGAGATAGTGGTGGTGGCCCTGGTGTGCATCATCTTCTTGATGCACTTTCGCAGCGCCCTGGTGGCCATCGTCACCCTGCCCTTGGGAGTGCTGATCTCCCTGGCCATCATGTACCAGGCCGGCATCAGCGCCAACATCATGAGCCTGGGCGGCATCGCCCTGGCCATCGGGGTGATGGTGGACGCCGCGGTGATCATGGTTGAAAACGCCCACAAGCACATCGAACACGCCCCGCCGGACGCCCCCCGGCAATCCGTGATCCTGGAGGCCGCCAAAGAAGTGGGGCCATCCCTGTTCTTCTCCCTGCTGGTGATCACCGTCTCCTTCCTTCCCATCTTCGCCTTGACCGGCCAATCCGGGCGTCTCTTCAAGCCCCTGGCCTACACCAAGACCTTCGCCATGGCCGCGGCCTCCGTCCTGGCGGTGACCCTGGTGCCGATCATGATGACCACCTTCCTCCGGGGCCGGATTCCGGCGGAGTCCAGGAATCCGCTGAACCGGCTCACCATGTCCCTCTATCATCCCGCCCTGAAGGCGGTGCTGCGCATCCCGGTCATGGCCATCATCCTGGCGGTTATTCTGGTGGGCCTCACCCTCTACCCCTTCTCCCAGTTGGGCTCGGAATTCATGCCCCCCATAAATGAAGGAGACTTGCTCTACATGCCCACCACCATGCCGGGCCTCTCCATCACCGAAGCCAAGAACATCCTGCAACAGACGGACCGGATCATCCGTAAATTCCCGGAGGTGGAGTATGTCTTCGGCAAGGCCGGCCGGGCCGAGACCGCCACCGATCCGGCGCCCCTGAGTATGCTCGAGACCACCATCCGCCTCAAGGATCCCGAACACTGGCGTCCCGGCCTTACCATGGAAGACCTGATCCGGGAGATGGACCAGGCGGTAAAATTCCCGGGCCTGGCCAATTCCTGGGGCTATCCCATCAAGATCCGCATCGACATGCTGTCCACCGGCATCAAGACCCCGGTGGGCTTTAAGATCATGGGCCCCGACCTGGAGGTGCTCAACCGCCTGGCCTCGGACGCGGAAGCCATTTTCAAGAGCCTGCCGGAGACCGCCAGCGCCTTTGCGGAGCGCGTCACCGGCGGCTATTATCTCGATTTCGCCATTAACCGCCCGGCAGCGGCCCGCTACGGCCTCACCGTGGGGGATGTCCAGGACGTCATCGCCACCGCCCTGGGAGGGGAGAATATCACCCAGACGGTGGAGGGGCTGGAGCGCTATCCCGTCAACCTGCGCTATTTCGAGAATTACCGGGAAAACCTCCCGGCCCTGCGCCGCATCCTCATCCCCACCATGAGCGGCGTGCAGGCGCCCATGGACCAGGTGGCGGACATCAAGGTCCACCAGGGCGCCGACATGATCCGCAGTGAGAACGCCCGGCGTTCCGCCTGGCTCTATGTGGACCTCCGGGACATTGACGTGGGCAGTTACATCGCCAAGGCCAAAAAAGCCATTAGCTCCCGGCTGAAGCTGCCTCCGGGCTACAACTACATCTGGAGCGGCGAGTTCGAATACATGGAGCAAGCCCGGCAGCGCCTGCAAGTCATCATCCCCATCACCCTGGCCCTCATCTTTCTCATTCTTTACGTCAACACCGCCTCCCTCGCCAAGGTCTTCATCGTGCTCCTGGCGGTGCCCTTCTCCCTGGTGGGGGCCATCTGGCTGCTCTTCATATTGGGCTACCACCTGAGCCTGGCGGTGGTGGTGGGGCTCATCGCCCTGGCCGGATTGGACGCCGAAACGGGAGTGGTGATGCTCCTCTACCTGGATCTTGCCTATCACCGCCACGAGCGCGAGGGCAGGCTTAACTCCTACCAAGACCTGGAGGACGCGGTCATGGAAGGGGCGGTGCTGCGGTTGCGCCCCAAGCTGATGACGGTGCTGGCCATCCTCATGGGCCTGCTTCCCCTGATGCACGGCCACGGCGCCGGCTCCGAGGCCATGAAACGCATCGCCGCTCCCATGGTGGGAGGAGTCGTCACCTCATTTTTCCTGGAACTGTTCATCTACCCTTCCATTTACGTGCTCTGGAAATGGCATACTGATTTGCGCCACCTGAAAAGAGCCGCTTTAACCAAAGAACTCCTTTAAGTAAAAGCCGGGGCGGATATGGAGGTCCGCCCCGGAGGTTGGGACGCCGGCCCCGGTCAGGCCGATCCGCATCAGGCAGGACCTGGTTAAAATGAGCGCGGTTCAGGAAATGACGGATTATTAAAGATGACCTGCGGGTGAGACGGGTCCCTGAAGAACCTGGTGGGTGATACCTCTAAGCCGGGGTAAGGGTTGCCTCTCGGCTCAAAAAGCGGGAAGAGATATAGCTCTGGCCTGCCCTCAGGGAAGTGATGGCGGGCAAAAGCTCGTCTCCGGCTTGCTCTTTGAGCAGGTAGCCTTCGGCCCCGGCGGACATGGCCCGCTCCACGTACTCTTTATAGCTGTGGATGGAGAGCATCAGGACCTTGACCTCCGGGTAGCCCTCCTTGACCCTCCGGGCGGCCTCGAAACCGTTCATGAAAGGCATGGAAATATCCAGGATCACCATCTGCGCCGAAGAGGTCTCCAAGAATTTCATGAGTGCCGGGCCATCGCTTAATTCGCCCACCACCAGCAATTCCGGGTTGGCTTCGATAAGGCCCTTCACTATCCGGCGCACCGGCGGATAGTCATCCACCAGAAGAATTTTATACTTCCTGGAATTTCCCGATACCATCAAACCCTCTCCTTGCTCCGAGGGGTAGCCGCCATACCTGTCAACTTGTTACTACTATAATCATCTTTTCGCTTAAATCTATATCGGTAAAACTACTCATTTCTGGGACGGTATTAGTGCCCAGTTGCGTAGCATCGCTTCTTGACTCAAGTTTCGCACCCTGAAGAGAGTACCCAGGCGGGAAGCCTAGGTTACCAAATCCGTAGGGGCGACCTGACCTCGGAATGGGCGACCCAGCGGGTCGCCCCTACTTGGTAGTAATGCCCTATGGCCTGTGTAGTCAGTTATTAACGGGGGCCTGAAAGGGGTTCCAGCTTTATCCCCTCTCAACCTCGAGGGGGTGTGCGGACCGGGGAGATGGGTGACAAACCTTCGGGGACCCGGGTAACGCATTTTTAGTTAGAATCTCTTTGCCGCTCCCATTAATACTTGGTGCCAAACTTGACTTATTGAATTAGACTCCACTATTAATAGGACAGTTAAATATTGATCCCCGGTAATTTGCGTACCACGGCCATGGCGAATGATGGCGGCCACCGGCCCCCCCCGCTGAGCGGAACCACATGAGCGAGCCCCAGACCCCGGCCATTGTCCTGACGGTGCGCGATTACGGCGAAGCCGACCTGCTGGTGACCTTCCTTAGCCCCGGGCAGGGACGCCTCACCGGCATCGCCAAGCACGCCAGAAAAAGCCGGCGCCGTTTTGTCCACTGCCTGGAGCCCTTGAGCCGGGTGGTCTTCTTTTTATCTTCCCGGCCCCGCGGGGATCTGGAGTTCTTGCAGAAAGGTGAACTGTTGCGGTCGTTTCCCTTGCTGCGCCGGGATCTTCCCCGCCTGGGAGCGGCCGCGGTGCTGGCCGAGGTGGCGGGGTGGCTGGCCGGGCCCCCGGAGGCCATCGGCGAGATCTTTGCCACCCTGGAGGCAGCCTTAGACCTGCTGGATCAGGGCAAATTACCTCCGGATTCGCTGCTGCCCGCCTTCCTGCTGCGCCTCCTCACCCTGGGGGGCTACGGCCCCCGCCTGGACCGGTGTCCGGGTTGCGGCCGGGAGCCGGCCCCGCCGCTTAACTTCAGTATCCCCCGGGGCGGGGTCCTGTGCGGCGCTTGCCGCCCCGGGGCCCCCGGTCCTTTGCTCCCCATGAGCCCGGGGACCTGGAAACTGCTGCGGCTGGCCCAGGGGATGGATCGGGAAAAGTTGTCCCGTCTCCGTTTCCCCCGGCTGCAACGGGACCAGAGCCTGGCCGTCTTCAAAGTCTTCCTGCTCCATTACCTGGGACGGCCCATAAAATCCTGGTCCTTCTGGGAGAAGGTGACGGCCCCGGGCCGGCAGGGGCTATGAGTACTCCCGGGGGCCCGGACGCCTGGGAGTGGGGGCCGATCTTGCGAAAAGACGTCAGGGGTAAACCCGGGGGGATTTTTTTTACCGGATCGTAGGATGGATCTGCCCATGCCCATCTCCAGATTGTTTACCGCCTTGATGGTGGCAGTTTTTGCGCTGCTGCTGGTCCTGGAAACCTGGCGTCCCCTGCGCCGCCGCAAACGCTTACGCGGGCAACGGTTCCCGGTCAACTTCTGCTTCACCGCCCTGAGCTTTGCCGCCGGGACCTTAGCCGTCCGGCCCGCGGCCCTGGGTCTGGCGTTTTGGGCCCAGGACCATTCCCTCGGGCTGCTACACCTCCTCTTACCTCTGTCCCCCTGGGCGCAGGCAGCGGTGGGGGTCCTCTGGCTGGATCTCACCTTCTACTATTGGCACCGCTTCAACCACCTCCGCCCCCTCCTGTGGCGTTTTCACAACGTTCACCACGTGGACCCGGACCTGGACGTGACCACTTCCTTCCGCTTCCATTTTGGGGAAGTCCTCTATTCAACCCCCTTCCGACTCTTGCAGGTGGGCCTGTTCGGGGTTTCACCCGCCACTTATCTTCTCTATGAGTTCCTCTTCAACTGCGCTACCCTGTTTCACCACAGCAATGTCCGCCTGCCCCTGGCCCTGGAGCGGCTGCTGAATAAGGTTCTGGTCACCCCGCGCATGCACGGCATCCACCACTCGGCCGTCGGCCCCGAGACCAACTCCAACTATTCCGTGGTCTTCAGTTGCTGGGATCGGCTCAACGCCAGCCTCCGGCTCAATGTCCCGCAGGCTGAGGTAGTTATCGGGGTGCCCGCTTACCTGCTGCCCGCGGACAACCGCCTGGTCCACCTGCTGCAACTGCCAGTTTTGCGCCAACGCTCCTACTGGCGATTCCCCAGCGGCAAGGCGGCCAGGCGGCGATATTCCCCGGAAATCCCCACCAGCGCCATGCTGGAATGACGCCATCCCCCAAACCGGATCAGGTGGAGCGGGTTAAAAAGCCGCCTGGGCGATCTTGGACCCCTCCGGGGCCGCCCTTACTTTATTAATGGAGCATGGTGGGGTTCCTTATTTATCCCCTCTCCCCCGCTGGGGGAGAGACTTAGGGTGAGGGGGAATTTAGTCTCTTTTCCGATCCATTAATAACTGGCAGCTATTTCGGAACTGCGAGGAGGACAGATTATGCCGCAAGCCATCCGGTTGCAGGGCCAGCGCGTTGCCATCCTGGCCGAGGACCTTTATGAAGACCTGGAGTTGTGGTATCCCTTGCTGCGAGTGCGGGAAGCCGGGGGCGAAGCGCTGGTGGTGGGGCCCGGCCCCGGCAGGACCCATACCAGCAAACACGGCTACCCGGTGGAGGTGGACCGGTTGGTGGCGGAAGTGGACCCCGCCGATTTCGACGCGGTCATCATTCCCGGGGGCTACGCCCCGGACCGCATGCGCCGCCATCCCGCCATGGTGGCCCTGGTGCGGCAGGCGGCCTTGAACCACAAAGTGGTGGCCGCCATCTGCCATGGCGGCTGGATGCTGGCCTCCGCCGAGGTGATTCAGGGAAGGAAGGTTACCTGCTTCCACGCCATCAAGGATGACCTGATCCACGCGGGGCCCGCTATCGGGACGAAGAAGTAGTGGTAGACGACAATATCATCACCTCCCGGCAACCCAGCGACCTGCCGGCCTTCTGCCGCGCCATCCTCACCGCCCTGGCCGGCGCGGGGCGCTGACCCGCCTGCCATACGGCGCTCAACGGCGGCCCACCCCGGGATTAGGGTACTGCCTTACCGGGACACGACACCTGCGGGTACCAGGACAGGTTATGGGACACCGCGCCTCAAGGATGGAGTCCTTGTTAATATTTACAGAATAATTATCGCAGGTTAGCCATTTAGTCACCTGGCCCGAATCTTGCCCCCTGAAGAGTCTGAGCCGCAGGATGCATCGTCTCTAAGAGACCGTAAGTTGGGCCGGAGGGTGCGGCCTGGAAAAAAATCCTGCCGGCTAACGGGGCTGGTGGATGAATCCGGGCTATTGGACGACCCAGAACGGGAGCAGCGGCCAAAATTGGGCGCTCCCGGAAGGAGAGAAGCTGGAGCGGGCCTTGGTGGCCGGCCTGATGCTGGAGGTCATCCTGGAGACCACGCCCTGGGATGGCGATCCCCAAGACCGTCGCCAATTCATCAAGTTACGGCTGCGGGATTCCCTGGTGGCGCTTCTGGCCGGGCGCATCACCCTGGACCGCTTCCGGGCCCTGCTGCTCCGCCTGGACCAGTGGTTCCCCTTCTATTATCCCCTGATGCCAGCCCCCTCGCCGCCGCCGGAAGAGCCGCGGCCCGGTCCCCCGGGCGGCGGACCGGGCGCCGTCTGCACTTCTTCCCAAACCCTGGTGCGCCGGCGCCGCCTTAAGGAGTGGCTGGAGAAGACGGGCAGCGAGATCCTGCCCCGGCGGCCCCAACGCAAACTCCATCCGCAGGGCCTGCAAGATTTTCTGCAACGCACCCGGGGCCGCTGGTTTCGGGTGAAGGAGCTGGCCCAGGACTTCGACATCGATGCCAAGACCGCCTGGGAATACCTGCAGAAATTGCAGCAGGCCGGGCTATTGCTCCATAACGGTAGAAAGTCCGCGGCGGTGCGCTACCGCCTGGCGGATTCCTTCCTGAAGGTGAGGTTGGCGGCCTTGGAGCGCCAGGTGGCCCTGGCCCTGGCCCCGGCTGGGCTCTCCGGATCCCGGACCGAGCAGCTGGTCGAATGGCTGGCGGCCACCGCCGGGGAGCCCTTCTGGGAGGAGAGCTGGCCCCATATATTTGCGGCACGCCGCCAAGAGATCAGCAATCATCTGATAAACGCCGCGGTCCTGGAGGTGGTCTATAAGTCGGACCGGCAAACCTTGCTGCGCCTCCGGCGCCAATGGCTGCAAGAATAGTTTTCTGTTCTGTCGGAAAGTTATTAGGGAGCGCGCCGGAGGATAGGCACTGCCTACCATTCAAGGCGGCGATTACTGCGGCCCGCCCCGCCGATGCTGCCAGGGCCAGGCTGGAGCTTGGCAAGACCCATGGCCTTCCCAGGCGGGAGCTTTGGAGCGAGAGGAAGGATCAGTTTTTGGCGGGCAGGTCGGCGCCGCTCTCTTCTTTTTTCCCAAAAATCCAACCAGTCGCAAAAGTCAAAAAGGTGCCGGTCAACAAAAGCCAGGTCCATCCCAACGGGAATATTCTCTTCTCGGAAAGAATCAACAGAACCAGCATTCCCATTGCGGACAGAGCCATGGCGGCGACATTGACCCGGTTGCATCGCCTCTTGGTCAGAAGACCGAGGAGGAAAACTCCCAGTAAAGATCCATAGGTAACCCCGCCAATTTTAAAAGCGAGCCAGAGGATTTTTTCAAAATGGCTGAAAAAGTAGGCGATGAAGGCCAGGATAATGCCAAACATAACCACACAAACTCTGGAAATTAAAAGATAGTGGCGTTCATTGCCCGATTTAAAAATCACCGGACGATAGATGTCCGTTACAAATGAGGTGGTCAGGGAACCTAAAGGCGTGTCCAGGCTCGCCATCACCAGCGCCGCGAGCATCAGCCCTCTCATCACCGGAGGCATGGTCTGCGCGATGAAATGGGGAAAAATTTTGTCCAATTTTGCCGGCAAAGGCATCCCGGGGTGCTGGGCATAGAAGGCATACAGGCATGCGCCCACGGAGAGGAAGATGATCATCATCAGAATACTGCCGATGGGGGTCAGCAGCATCGATTTTTGGCTTTCTTTTCTCGTTTCCACGGTCAGAAGTCTCTGCATGGACTCCTGATCCGTCCCAAAGGCCGCCATGGATCCAAAAAACCCGTTCAAAGTCGCCAGAACAAAGATATTGGGGTCCGTGAACAGGCTCTTCAGGAATGGCGCGGATCCGAATCCCGCCAGGCCCGGCCCCCAGTTGAAGATTTTCAGTTTTCCAGCCGCGCCGGCAATGGCGACCACAGCCGCGGCGCCTCCGTCAATGCGGGTGAGCAGGAAGCCGATGGCGACCACTCCCGCAATTACGTAGGTCAGGCCTTGAACCACATTGGTCCAGACTATCGCCTTGATCCCGCCCCAGGCGACATAGATAATGCAGATGGCTGAAAACAGCAGGATGGTGGGCAGAATAGGCCAGCCGATCAGGATGCTCACCGCCAGACAAGCTGCCATCAACCGGACGCCGGAAGCCAAAAGACGCGTAATGAAAAACAGGATGGAGCCGGTGATTTGGGTTTCCGGACCGAAGCGATGTCTTAAAAATTCATAAATGGAGGTGCAGTTATACCGGTAAAAAGCCGGGATAAACAGAAAGGTGATAGTGACCCGCGCCAGCAAATCGCCGATAAAAAACTGGGCATATTCCCAGTTTTCCATGTAAGCGATGGCGGGAACCGCGATCAGGGTTAAGGCGCTGGTTTCCGCCGCCACAAATGCAAAACCAGCCGCCCACCACGGGATTTTTCTTCCCCCCAGGAAAAAATCATCGGTTGATTTTTCTCCTCTGCCAAAGTAAAAGCCGACAAAAATCAGCAGAACGAGAAACACTGACAGAACCGAGTAATCCTGCCAGGTCAGATTGCCGCCGCCGGGAAAATAGTTTTGGATTTTCATAAGGAACCAAACTATCGTATCAAAAAAATATTTGTCTGGTTAGAATGATCTCACCATGGAACTGGCAGAACTTGTGGGAGAACGGTTGGTCATCGGCATTCCCGGAACCAGGGTCACTCCGGAGATTGTCCGTCATTTTCAGGAACTGCATGCGGGCGGGCTGATTCTCTACCGGATCAATTTTGACTCTCCGCAGCAGCTTAAAAAACTGATTACCGATCTGGAGGAGGCTCTCGGCCGCAGACTGCTGGTGACCGCAGACCATGAAGGCGGGCGGGTCATCATGTTCAGGGACGGCATTACCGTGTTCCCGGATAATCTGGCGGTGGGAGGCGCCGGCAACCTCGAATATGCCAGGCAGCAGGGCGAGATCGAGGCCCAAGAACTGAGAAGACTGGGGCTGGACGTGAATCTGGCGCCGGTGCTCGATGTCTTGACCGAGGCCTACAGCCCCAATATCGGCATACGTTCTTACGGAAAGGACTGGAGATTGGTGGCGGAGCTGGGCGCGGCACGGATATCAGGAATGCAACAGGGCGGACTTTCAGCCTGCGCCAAGCATTTTCCCGGCAAGGGTCATGCTCCCGTAGATGCCCATCTGGGACTGCCGGTCATCCGATCCACCTGGCAAGAGATGAGAGAGGTACACCTGCAGCCTTTCGTGAAGGCGATACAAACCGGGGTGGAGCTGCTGATGTCTTCCCATCCCTATTATCCCCAACTCGATCCTGATCCCCAAAAGATCGCCACCTTTTCCAGAAGGATTATTTACGATTGCCTCCGCCAAGAACTCAACTTCCATGGCGTCATCGCCAGCGACGACCTGGAAATGGGGGCCATCAAGGCGATCTGCCCCATCGGCGAAGCGGGGATTCTAACGGCGGCCGCGGGACATGATCTGCTGCTGGTCTGTCACGACCTTCAGGCCCAGAAAGAGGTTTACTATAAACTTGTCGATGCCTATCAAAGCAAGCGACTGCCCCGGACAGAACTGGAGGAGAGCGCGGCGCGAATCAACAGATTGAAAGCCAAGAGAGAAAAAAGATTCAGCGGGGGGGAACCCTGCGCCGAAAAAGCAGGTTCCCTCCTGGCTGCCAGAATCTGCCGTGAATCTGTCCAGGTTCTCCGGGATGAGAGAAAATTAATCCCGCTGCCGACCGGAGAACAAAGAATCGGAGTTATTTTTCCTCAATTTTCCTGGTTCGATGCTAACATCATGATTGAAAAGGAAGTCTTGCAGGAACAGGAGTTCGTCCGCAAGGAGTTTGCGAAATTTGGTCTTGATCCCGCTATTCAAATTATCTCCATCGAGCCGGCGGATGAAGAAATTCATCGGGCTGTGCACCTTTCCCAAAACTCGGACCTGACCATCCTCTTCTGCTTTGACGCTCATCTCTATCGCGCCAACAAAAAACTGCTGGATGCGCTCCGGGATTCCGCCCAGGCTCTGGTGGTCGAACTGTTGCGCGACCCTTATGACGCGGACTATATCCAGGAAGGCGTTGCCTGCCTGACCGCTTTCGGCTGGAGAGCCTGCCAGATCAAGGCTGCCATTGCAAAAATTTGCTCTGCTGCCGCTGCCTGAGCAGGGAGGCAGTCGTAGGACGGGAAAGCGAAGCGCATCCCGCCCTACGGGCTGGTTACCTTGTTGGTTGGGTCTGACCAATCTGTTAGCATCCTTTAGCATCGATTCAAAAAATTTTAGGTTAAGGAAGAGTTAACCAGCCATTCCCTCTGAGCAACCAACCCAGGCAGGGTCTCCATGACCCTGCCTTTTTTATGGCAAGCTTCTAGTATTGTGTCCCACGGAAACGTTGCGTAAATGCTTGGCCTTTTCCCCTCCCCCTGGAGGGGGCGACACCGGGGGGGGGTGGTAACTTATCTTTCATTTACCCTAGGTTGCCACCCTCCCCCCAACCCCCACCCCACAAGGGAGGGGGGTTATCTCAAATCTTTCGTTACGGTAATTGCGTGACATCACACTAGAAGCTATTCCAAAACCTGATTTCACTGTCATCCTGAACAGAATCTAAGGTCATTAAAAATACGAGATTCTTCGCTTCGCTCAGAATGACATTTTTGGGCAGAACGGGGTTTTGCAATAGCTTCTATCAAGTTGCTTGCCGCAATAGACCCTTATCTGCGGGGCAGTCGTAGGACGGGAAAGCGAAGCGCATCCCGCCTTGAGCAATTGAGTGAGGCCTAACGTCTGCCGCAATCTAGGCGCGCCTTTATTCCTGGCGGCACGTTCTTCTTCACAGTCACGCTGCTGGAACGCGCCATTTATAACCTGGAATGGGCGGCAGATGATAACGTTCGCTGTCTAGAGATAGAATAATGCTAATGGCGGGATGCGCTTCGCTTTCCCGCCCTACGGCCTCTGCCACCTTCTGGGATACTCTCCGAGCCGCCTCACCCCAAAGAAGGGCGGAATTATTACCGGGAGCGGCAAAGAGATTAATTCCCCTCACCCTAACCCTCTTTCCCACGGGGGGAGAGGGAATTGAAGTAAACCTCCCTGGTTAATCAATTGCTCGCCCTGAGTCATAAAAGGATTGGTTGGGAAAGTCCTGGTCTTTTAGCGGAAAACCGTCTTTATCCCGCCGCGGTTTTGTGTTATGGTGGGCCAATGCCTGATAGGGAGGTATGAGAGGACCCGATGATCCGAGACATGCAACACGAAACCATGCCCCGGGAGGCCCTGGAGGCCTTGCAGCTTAAACGCCTGCAGGCGGTGGTGGAGCGGGTCTATCACCTGGTGGACTTCTATCACCGGCGCATGGACCAGATGGGAGTAAAACCGGAACATATCCGCACCCTGGCCGACCTCAAGAAGCTGCCCTTGACCACCAAGCAGGACCTGCGGGACAATTACCCCTTCGGCATGTTCGCGGTGCCCATGGCGCAGGTGGTGCGGATCCACGCCTCCTCCGGCACCACCGGCAAACCCACCCCGGTGGCCTACACCCAGCGGGACCTGGATACGTGGGCGGAGCTGATGGCCCGGACCCTGGCGGCCGCGGGGGCGCACAGCGGTGACATCATCCATAATGCTTACGGCTACGGCCTGTTCACCGGGGGGCTGGGGGCCCACTACGGGGCCGAGCGGCTGGGAGCCGCGATCATCCCGGTCTCCGGCGGCCAGACCCGGCGCCAGATTATGCTCATCCAGGATTTCGGCCCCACCGTCATCTGCTGCACCCCCTCCTTTGCCCTCTACCTGGCCGAGGTGGGCCAGGAGATAGGAGTGGAGTTTGCCAAGACCAAGCTCCGGATAGGGATATTTGGGGCCGAGCCCTGGACCGAAGGTATGCGGCAGGAGATAGAGAAGCGCCTTCACCTGGATGCCTTGGACATCTATGGTCTGTCCGAGATCCTCGGTCCGGGGGTGGCTATCGAGTGCATCGAGGCCAAGAGCGGCCTGCACATCTTTGAAGACCATTTTCTCCCGGAGATCATCAATCCGGCCACTCTGGAAACGGAGCCCGCCGGAGAGACGGGGGAACTGGTGATCACCACCCTCACCAAAGAAGCCTTCCCGCTGCTGCGCTATCGCACCCGGGACATCACTTCCCTGAACTACGCCCCCTGCAAATGCGGGCGCACCATCGGCCGCATCAGCCGTTTCCAGGGCCGCTCCGACGATATGCTCATCATCCGGGGGGTCAACGTCTTCCCCTCGCAGATCGAATCAGTGCTCATGGAGACCCCGGGGTTGGCGCCCCATTACCAGCTCATCGTGGACCGGCAAGGGCAATTGGACACCCTGGAGGTCCAGGTGGAGGTGGATGAGACCGCCTTCTCCGATGAGGTCAAGCAGTTGCAGGCCCTGGCCCTGGGCATCCAGAGGAAGATCAAGGATTACTTTACCGTCTCGGTCAAGGTGAAGCTGGTGGAGCCACGAAGCATCCCCCGCAGCGAGGGCAAGGCCAAACGGGTCATCGATAAAAGGAAGCAGTAGCCAGTTGCCAGTTGCCAGTCGAAGCAGAGGGGCGGGATTTGCTAACCTGGCGCAAGGCCATGGCTTTGGTTATAGAAATTTATGAGGTGAGTCATCAATTTCCAATTGTGAGAAAATATGGGACCAGATTGCTCCATTTTTCTTCTACTGGCTACTGGCTACTGACTACTGGCTACTATCCACTGAGGGGGCACCCAATGAAAGTCGAACAGATCTCGGTATTCCTGGAGAACAAGGCGGGGCGCCTGGCCGAAGTCACCCGGGTCCTGGGGGAAGCCGGCATCAACATCCGGGCCCTGTCTTTGGCCGACACCACCGACTTCGGCATCCTGCGCCTCATCGTCGACCGCTACGATAAGGCCCGGGAGGTCCTGAAGGCCGGAGGCTTTACGGTGGGCAAGACCGAAGTGGTGGCGTTGGAGGTTCCGGACCGCCCCGGCGGCCTGGCCCTGGTGCTGCAAATCCTGGCCCAGGCCGGAGTCAACGTGGAATACATGTACGCCTTTGTGCAGCACAGCGGCAAGAACGCGGTGATCATCTTCCGCTTCGACAACCTGGAGCACGCCATCAAGCTCTTGCAGCAGGAAGGCATCCATATTTACAAGGGGGAAGAAGTCTACCTCCTGTAATGATCCGGCGGCGGCGAACCGGGGTCCATTATTAATGGAGCGGCAAAGAGATGAAATTCCCCCGCACCCTGGCCCTCCCTCTCCCCTCGCCGGTAGGGGCGCCGTCTTAGTGGTACAGGCCTCTGGCCTGTGGGTTTGCCCGGGCGGGGAAACCCCGCCCCTGCGGCAGGGGGAGAGGGGATAAATAAGGGACCCAGTAACGCTGCCATTAATAATTTAGAAAATGTAGCGACTGTCTTTTCTGTCAAGCTGCCAGAGGCAGCTGTGGGTTCCAGTAGGTACGATTTTTGAGCATGGCATTGAGTATCACCAGGAGTTTGCGCATGCAGGCGGTAAGGGCCACCTTA
>JBKQKO010000063.1:0-25875 GCA_052147455.1 Desulfobaccales bacterium
GCTCCCAGAGGCGCTCCAGGGCCTCGAAGCGATCCTTGTAGACCCCGATGGCCCGGCCTCCCTTGAGGAGGTGGGAATCGATGAAGAAGTAATCGAGGCCATTCTCCGACAGGAACTCCTCCACCCCCTTGCGCAACACCGGCTCCACAGCCAGATCGGACAGGGGCGGGACCCAGCGGTAGCGGGGCCGGTAGGCGCATTCCGGCAGCCAGAAGCCCTTGGGATCCCGGCCAAAGTGGCGGCGGTGAGCGGCCACCCCCTGTTTCACCTGGGCCTGCACCGCGGTGTCCCGCCCCAGCAGGGGAAGATACCCGTGGGTGGCGGCGGAGGTGATAATTTCCAGGACCCCCCGGTCCATGAGGCCTCTAAAGGCCTTCAGGAGATCCTGATCAAAATCCTCCCGGTAGGCCCGCAGCAAGCCCCGATAGTGGTCTTCCCACATCTGGGCCAGAGAGGCGAAATGGCGTTCACCCAGCTTCTCAAAGGTGACCAGGTCTTCCCGGGCCGCCTGGATCTTCCGGTCCAGATATTCGTTGAACTCCTGGCGGAAGGTCGCCGCGGCCAGCATCTCCGCCAAAATGGGGGTGATTCCCAGGGTCACCCCGGAAGTCAGGCCCTCGGCCTCCAGGCGGTTGAAGACCTGCAGCAGCGGGATGTAGGACTCCGCAGTGGCTTCGTTGAGCCAATCCATGCCGTGGGGCCAGCGGCCGTGGCCAATGACATACGGGAGGTGGGAGTGGAGCACAAAAGTGAAGTATCCTAACGGTTCAGACATGCTGTCCTCCTGTCAGCCCTGGGGCGGTTCGGGGAGCTCCTCTTCTCCAGCCGGAGCAGCCGGATTCTTAGAGGAAATATTAGGACAGATGAGCCCCAGAAGCCAGAAAAAAAACCGTCGCGGGCCAGGGGTGAGCAAAATAGTCAGGGGCCTCTCGTGCTCCAAGCCCGCCCTGACAGCCACCGATAATCAGGAAACCATGGCCGCGGCAATCAGGTTGGTGGGCGCCCCGGCCCTGGTATCTTGGTCAAACCCCCTCTGCCTCCGGGCCCTGGGTAAAATTCACCCGCGGATTAGGACAATTTACCCTATCTCCGCCCTGGCAAAATATTAAGACCGAATTTTTGCTTCTCAAGGGGTTGACAAATTGTTATTTGAAATTAATTCATTAGCAATGAAGTTAATTATATGGGGGAGTAAGGTACAATTATTGCATCGATTTATGGTAACCTGCATAAGGGGGGGGATTAATTATGCCGATCTACGATTACCAGTGTGTCGATTGTGGGGGCCGGGACCAACGGGTGGCCGGACTTGATGATCACACGGCCCTGTGCGCCCAGTGCGGCGGCTTGATGCTCCGCCTGGACGAGGATGTCTTCCAACCGTACTTCGAGGAGAGAATAGAACCGGCCTGGTCAGAGACCAAGTCCAAAGCTTCTCTGTAACCTGGGGGAAAAGTACGGTACCAGAAGCCCCTCTGTGGAGGGGCTTTTTTCTTTTTTTCCAAGAATGGCGCCCTCCCCCGCAATTTCCCAGTCAACTACCGAGATCGCCATTTTTGCCAGTAATGCCTAATGTTGACCTCTTAAAAATCTCTTGTCCACACAAATTCACAAGTAGTACGCCGTCATCTTCCAATATTCTCTCAGTCTTTATCAGGCCTACTGCTGTCATCCCTGGCCTCCTAACTTTAAAGAGAGGCGCCGGCGCCAACAATTCACTGCCCGCCCATCTCCCCGGTTTCCCAGGCCGCTTCGCCCGGAGAAAACAATTGGCAAAATGGTAAATCCACTGCGCCCGCAGCCGCTAAAATTATCAGAATGAAAATCGCCCCTTGGCTAAGCGCGATGGCATCAGGTTCACCTAAGTCCAGAGGCTAGTGTGCTGCTTCATAATTGCCAGGACATTTCCAACTACGGTTTTTTAACCCCCCTTTGCAAAGGCGATTATATACTTGACAGAATAAATGGGGGTTGATATAAATTCCATAGGCTTGAGTTTATCTCAAATGATTCCGCCTCGCTATAGTGAGGTTGGTCGGGGTGATGTCTGCCTTGACAAAATAGCCTCTCCGTGGGAAGGTGAATCATCTCGCCTATGGAGCCTTTGGGACGTGCTAAGATTCTACGCATATAGATTTGTCAGGGCACTGAGTACGTTGGAATATATTGCCACCCTTGAACATATTGATTTTAGTTTGCCAGAGAATAAGCCTGCACGCTTGTATTTAAACCGAGCTGCCACAAGTTTGTTTAAGATGCTTATAGAAATGGATCTTAACTTATCTAGTGCCAGTGCAGCAGACATAGAGCTTCACATAAAAAATATGGATAAAGTTGATGATCTTTTTAGACAGTATGTAAGAGAGCTAAAAGATAGACTTGAGATTGAGCTTAAAACTCGCTTTTTCTTAGTTATTATGCCTGGGGGACGAGAAAAATATTACAATTCAAGCGAATCTATTTTTGGAAAGGATGTAGCAAATAAATTTCCAGAATTAGTTGAAGATATATCCGAAGCTGGTAATTGTTTTGCGTTAGACAGATATACCGCTTGTGTTTTTCATTTAATGCGAGTTATGGAAAAGAGTGTTCAAAAATTCGCTGCCAAGGTTGATATTTTACCATCAGATACTTATGATGAGAAATGGCAAACAATTCTTAATACCATTAGGGGGAAAATTAATTCTCTGTATCCCAAACATAGCGATCCCACTAGAATCAAATATGAATCAATAGTTGCTCATCTTGAAACTATTAAAATCGCTTGGAGGAATCCTACTATGCATCCAAAAATAACTTACACCGAGGAGGAAGCGAAGGCACTTTTGGATGCAGTAAGAATATTTATCAAAGATTTAGTTAAGGTTTTATAACGATGACAACCTCCGATAGCAAAAAGCCTAAAGGCAAAGAACCAGAAATTGATTTTACTCAATTCACGGTTGATGATATTGCACGGCGCATGCTGGCAACGCCGCCGAAGCCGAAGAAGAAGAAGAAAAAGAAAAAGGACTAATATTTCCCCATATTTTTAAAAAATATATAAAGTATTAATCCAACATATAAAAAAATTGAGATATACTTTCTCGTAAAATAATCTTTTTTTCTTGCAATGAGTCTATATATTTGGAGAAAGAATAACGATACAAAAATAGTTCCTATGGTTTTGCCAATGTATAATGTTATATCGGCTGGCTCTGTGAGAATAGCATTAAGAAGGTGTACCAATATACCCAATACTAAGAGAATTGTCCAATACACAGGCTCCGGCTTATCCTGTACCGGGATAAACCCTTCAGGTAGGTTAGGGGGTTGTTTTGGTGGTTTCATTTTTAATTATCTCCGCCCAAAAGGAGAATATTATGCAGATAATGACTCCTTGTCTGGTGATTGATACTAAAACCAAGGAAGCTCTGATAGATTGGGTTGGTGACTTCCTTTGGCATTTTGAACATATGTGTTCTGGTGGTCCAGAGGAATGTCCCGATGTGCCTCCCAAAATTATAATTGTGGAAACAATCCTGGGGGCAATAATGGATTCACAAGACGGTCACAATAAAAAGTCAAATCAACTGCCAGCTGCGTCAACTTTCTTTCAACTTCAAGATAGTCAGAAAGGGTAAAAAGTAATTTATAGGGGTTGTGCATTTCTTTAGTGTAATTAAATTTAATAAACTCATAAGATTTTAAATTTATTTCACTAAATACACTATGAACCATTTTATCTCTTATTTCTTTAAGTGGATAAACACGACTTATAAGTGCCAAACCATCATTTCTGAAAGGCATTAAAGAAGGTTCATTTAGTGCATTTTTTAAAAAAGTTAATTTTGGCTTCATTGAAGTGGGTATTTGTTGTTTATGTGCAATATGCTTGCAATCATAATTCTGATAGATTACAGCCACGCAAAGGTCTATAAAATGTTCAACATAAGACCAGCGAGCTACCACCCTACCAAGGGCGGCATAAAATTCATCAGTTAATTCATTGGGGATATCAGTCATGCCAACTCATTTATTAGGCTCGTATACATGCGTAGAGCCGGGTACAGATACGGCTGTCTCTGGTGGCGGGATTATCCTTTCTCCATAGGGGGTATAAAGGTTGCCAGTAAGTGTATCAAAGACCAGAGTATGTACATAGCCACCATATTTATCCTTTACTTGATAGACTTCTTTCTTTAATTGATACCTCCCCTTGAGGGCGTGCAGGCCGAAAATGAGCAGGAAAATGAGTACCAAAACAAGGATTGCAGGTTTAAACCAATCATCTATTCTCATTTTTTACGCTCCATTCTAAAAGGAAAATACAATGAGCAAAACTGAATCTAAGCGCGAACTTCTCAGAGACAAGGTGGTTGACCTTGTAAAAGAGTTTGCCAAAACAGAGGGCGGCATCACCCCTGGTGATCTTAATGCCCTATTTGGGCCAATCTCACCAGTTATGGGCAATGAAATAGCAACTTGTCTTGCTATGTTGCCTGTCTCAATTTTGTAGAGTCAGCTATATTTTTATCCATGTGTTTCAAGGTTAACTCTATATTTTTGAGTGTTTTAAGCATCTCCACGGAGATAAGATGAAAGTTTTGTAACCACTCTTTATCAATCAAGATTTCTTTATCCATGGCTCCTAACCTCCAAAATATGGGATTCTCGCAAAATCACCATAGCACAAATGGCGATTGGGAGCCATGCAAATTATCTAATGAATTCCTTTCGGGATTGGAAAGCGTATATCCGGGTGTTCTATCACTCGAATCACGGATATTAGTCGTATCGGGATTCCGCCGCTCAAGACAACTTTGGGTAGTGGATGGTTTAAGACAAAATCGGCTTCAAAACCAGATGGAGCCTTTGAGTGGGCCAATGTATCCAAGCAGATTATTCGCTCTGGCTTTTTCCATCCTTCGGTTGGGGCTTCAAGCCACTTTGGAACGAGCCATTTTTTACCTTCATATTCTATGGTGTCCATTTGACAAATGGAGCCGCCGCCACCTTCGATGGAGACTAATGTTTTGAATATCTTAAAGCCCATGATTTCTAAACTCCTTAATATGGAATTATTTCTTTTTCAACCAGGGCTTATCGTCTGCGTAGATTGGGCTATTTTCAACCAAGCCGCCGATAGGTTAGGCGTTTACCGGCAATGCCTTTGAGGGCTTCTGTGGCGCGGTCTGAATCATCGTACCCAAGTTTAGCGCGGTGATTATAACGGAAATCGAACTCGGTAACATACCTTTGAAGATGCTGGACGCTGACATGCTGATAAGTCCCGATCAAACCGCGTTTAAGGATGCTGAAAAAGCCCTCAACCGTGTTGGTATGGGCTTCACCGCGGACATACTCTTCATTGCTATGAGCCACCACGTCATGTTGCTCAAATTCAGGCCCGAGAATCCTGTATTGTCCCGCGTCATCGGTCATAAGGTGGGCATCGGGGTCAATATGGTATTTAAGATAGGGTTTCAAGGTCTTGGCGCTCACGCCGGGAACGTGAAAGGAACGGACCTCGCCGCCACGCTCCACCAGGGAAAGGACAGCGTTTTTATGCCCGTATCCCTTGCGCTTCTTTGCTCCGGGCTTTCTGCCTATAAAGGTTTCATCGGCCTCGACCGGACCTTGCCCGCCAAGCATCCCAGCACTGAAATAATCGGGCCTCATGGCTTCCCTGATTCTGTGGGTCATAAACCAGGCGGTCTTGTAGGTCACGCCAAGCATCCTATGAAGCTGATGAGAACTTATCCCCTTCTTGCTGGCGGTCATAAGGCTAAAGGCGTAAAGCCATTTGTGCAGTTTGATATGGGAATCCTCAAAGACTGTGCCTATGGTCACAGTGAAAGACTTGCGGCAACCATTGCACTGATAAAGGCCGGGCCGATGGCTTTTGCCTTTAAGTTTTTTGATCTTCTCAGGTTCGCCGCAATGAGGGCATACCGGGCCATTAGGCCAGCACAATTTTTCAAGGTGCTTTCTGGCGGCGGCTTCATTGGTGAAAATTGGGTTGGTGAGGTCTATGCTCATGGCTCTGTTCCCCTTTAGCCATCAGTATATGCACAATAATATACTCTGTCAAGTATATAATTGCGTTTGCAAAAGGGGGGCAGGGGGGATTTAAAATAACCTCCTGAAATCCCCCTAAATCCCCCTTTTCCAAAGGGGGACTTTAATACCCTTGGAACTCAGATTTTCTTGATTCAATGCCATAACTATTTACGAAGCACAACCCTAGCACCGAATTGCCCGAAGTCCGGGTCCTGGGCGGAAGCAGGTTGGTGGTATCGGCCTCGGATTTATGGTAAGGTGAAAAACTCATGGAAACTATCGCCGACCTGCACCTCCACTCCCACTATTCCATTGCCACCGGCCGGCTGGCTGATCTGGAGCATCTGGACCTCTGGGCCCGGTATAAAGGGCTGCACCTGGTGGGTACTGGGGACTGCACTCATCCGCAGTGGCTGAAAGAGATGGCCGCCCGGCTGGAGCCGGTGGCGGAGGGGACCTATGTCCTTAAAAAGGAGCTGGCCCTGCCCCTCGAGCCAGACCTCCGGGGCCCCGCCTGGCAGGAGGCCACCCAGGTCCGCTTCGTGGTCACCGGCGAAGTCAGCGCCATCTATAAAAAGGCAGGGCAGGTGCGCAAGGTCCATCTGCTGCTGCTGCTCCCCGGCCTGGAAGCGGCCCGGCAGCTATCGGAGCGCCTGGCCCGCCTGGGCAACGTGGCCGGGGATGGCCGCCCCATCCTGGGGCTGGATGCCAAATACCTCCTGGAATTGGTCCTGGCAATCGATCCCCGCTCCCTGGTGATCCCGGCCCACATCTGGACCCCCTGGTTCTCCGTTCTGGGGAGCAAAAGCGGCTTCGATTCCCTGGAAGAGTGTTTTGAAGACGGACTGGCCCATATCCATGCCCTGGAGACCGGGCTGTCCTCCGACCCGGCGATGAACTGGCGGGTGGAGGCCCTGGATCGCTTCACCCTGGTTTCCAACTCCGACGCCCATTCGCCCCAGAAGTTGGGACGGGAGGCCAACCTCTTGACGGTGCCCCCCACCTATCCAGATCTGAGTCGAGCCCTGCGGACTCGGGAGGGTTTTGCCGGTACCCTGGAGTTCTTTCCCGAGGAGGGCAAATATCATCTGGATGGGCACCGTCATTGCGGTCTGCGCCTCAACCCGGAGGAGGCCGCGGCCCTCCAGGGCCGCTGCCCCGGGTGCGGCAAGCCCTTGACTTTCGGGGTGCTGCACCGGGTCGAGGACCTGGCGGACCGGCCTCCGGGAGCCTCCCACCCCGGGGCCAGGCCATACGAGTCCCTGATCTCTCTGCCGGAGATCCTGGGCGAGGTGCTGCAGGTGGGCACCGCCAGCCGCAAGCTGCGCCAGCGCTATTTCCGGCTGCTGGAGGCCCTGGGCCCGGAACTGCCGATCCTGCGCCGGCTGCCCCTGGAGGACCTGGCCCGGGAAGGGGGAGAGAGTGGCCCTCTGCTGGCCCGGGCGGTGGACAAGATGCGCCGGGGCCAGGTGCACATTGCCGGGGGCTACGACGGCGAGTACGGGGAGATTCGTCTGTTCACCCCGGAGGAACGCCGGCAGTTGCAGGGCCAGGGGGCCTTTTTCAGCCTCTCCGCCGCAGTCACGGCCACCCCCGCGGCCCGGGAACCCGCGGCGGTTTATGATCGCGGTCCAGCCGGCGCCGAACCCACCGAAAACCGAAGACCGAAAACCGAAAACCCTTTCCTAAATGATGCCCTGCTGGGCTCCCTGAACCGGGCCCAGCGCCAGGCCGTCACTTATGTGGGGCCGGCCCTGGTGGTGGCCGCCGGCCCCGGCAGCGGCAAGACCCGGGCCCTCACCCACCGCCTGGCCTACCTGTTATCCCGCCGGGGAGTGCCGCCCCAGGAGATCCTGGCGGTCACCTTCACCCGGCAGGCGGCCGGGGAAATGGCGGACCGGCTTACGCGGCTGCTGCCGGATTTTCCAGGGTTGGAGCGACTCACCATCAAGACCTTTCATGCCCTGGGGCATCAACTCTTGCTGAATGAGGGGGCCGGCGGGCGCCAGGTCGCGGTGGAGGAGCAACGCCGCCACCTCTTGCGGCAGGTGGCCCGGGACCACCAGCTCCCCTTGGCCGCCCTGGAAAAGCAGATCACCTCCTGGAAACAGGCCCTGAAGTATCCCCGGGACCTGGGGGAGGAGGATGTAAGGGAACCCGGGTATCTGGCGGCCTACCGCTCCTACGAAGCCGCCCTGGAAACCGCGGAATTATGGGACTATGAAGACCTCATCGCCCGCCCCACCCTGCTCCTGGAGCGGCAGCCGGGAGTCCGGGAATCTCAGCAACGCCGCTTCCGGCACCTGCTGGTGGATGAATATCAGGATCTTAACGAAGCCCAGTACCGCATGTTTCGGTCCCTGGCCGGCCCCGGCGCCGAAATCATGGTGATCGGCGATCCGGACCAGGCGATTTACGGCTTTCGGGGCGCTTCCCCCAGGTATTTTTCCAGGTTCCTGGAGGATTGGCCCCAGGCGCAGATATGCCGGTTTGAGGAAACCTACCGCCTGCCGGAGCCCATCCTGCAGGCGGCGCAACGGCTTAAGGCCAGCGGCCCTGAGCCCCCGCAGCCCCTGACCACCCATCAGTCCGGGACCAGTCCCTTGATCTTGATAGAGGCGGCCAATCCCGAGGCCGAGGCCCGGGCCATCGCCCGGGAAATCGAAAACCTGGTAGGCGGCATGAGCCATCTGGCCCTGGAGGACCCGGGTCTGCGGCATCAGGACCCGGGAGCCAAGGCGGGCTTCAAGGACATCGCGGTCTTATATCGCCTCCATGCCCTGGGGCCGGAGTTGGAGCGCACCCTTCAGGAATCCGGCATCCCCTGCCAGCAGCCCCGGGAGGGGGTGGGCCCGGATTGGGACGGCCTGGATTTGGCCGCGGAACGGGTGAAGCTCCTCAGCCTGCACGCCGCCAAGGGACTGGAGTTCCCTTACGTCTTCATCGCCGGCTGCGAAGAGGGCCTCATCCCTTGGGAACCGCCAGGGGAACTGGCCGCCGACCCGGACGAGGAACGCCGCCTATTCTACGTGGGTCTCACCCGGGCCTCCCGCCAGATCTTTCTGACCTGGGCCCGGCAGCGGACCCTATGGGGGCGGCGACGCCCCAGCAAGCTTTCTCCCTGGGTGCGACTGCTGCCCGCGGACTTGCTGACGCGGCCCGCAGCCGCACCGGACCAACGCCGGCCGCCGCGACCGCGGCCGCTCTTTCCGGAAATGGCCCCACCCCGGAGAACCAAGTCGGGATGAGGGGCCCGCGATCCCACCTGCTCCCCACCGGCAATTCCAGGGGCCACCGCCGCCGATATCTGGATTTAACCCCGGAGACGGAACGGTGCATCGAGGCATGGTAAATAACCAGGGAGAGGCGCCGGCCCAGCCTCCGGGGTCCGAAACCCGGTGGTTGCGGCTGGGAAGGCCTCTGCTGGCCGTGATTTGTCTGGTCCTGCTCCTGGCGCCCCAGAAGGGCGCCGGGGCAGCCGAGGCGCCGCCTGCCGCCGAGCCCCAAGGACGAGTGCTGCACTCCCTGAAGATCATCGGGGCCCAGATTGTCCCCAAGAAAAAGCTCCTGGCCGAAATGACCATGCCGCGCCCTCCTCTGATCCGCTTCCCCTGGAAGAAGCCTCCCGCCTTTAAAGAGGAGGAACTGGAAGGAGACCTGCTGCGCTTAAAGGCCTACTACCAGAGCCAGGGTTTTTACCATACCGAGATCGTCCCCAAAATCGAAAGCCAAGACCACCAGGTGACGGTTACGCTGCATATCACCGAAGGCCCCTACGTCCGGGTAGTCGCAGAGGAGGTCCAGGTGGCCCCCGCCAGCCCTCCGGTGGACCTCTCCTCCTTAAAAAAGCAGTGGCCCCTGAACCCCGGAGACCGCTTCTCGGGGGACGGTTACGAGGCCCTGAAGCGCCTGTACCTGGACTATCTGCTGGACCACGGCTATCCCCACACCGCGGTGGAGGGCAAGGTCCTGCTGGACCCAGAGAAAAATACCGCCAGGATCGAGGTCACGGTTAATGCCGGCACCCTGGGCTATTTCGGCGACATCAGGATCACCGGCAACAGCGAGACCCCCGACTACCTGATCCTGCGGCAACTCACCTTCAAGGCCGGAGATCCCTTTTCCTTCCAAAAGATTTACGAAAGCCAGCGGAAGCTTTACGGTCTGGACCTGTTTCAAACCGTCAGCATCAACCCGGAGACCGGCATGGAAAAGGATAGCCGGATTCCCATGGAGGTGGTAGTCAAGGAAAAGAAGCGGCACTCCTTCAAAGCGGGCCTGGGGTACGGCGATGAAGACCAGTTCCGGGCCAAGTTGGGCCTGCGCTTCCGTAATCTCGACGGAGGCGGCCGCACTCTGGACCTGGACGCCAAGTACTCCCGCATCGAAGATCGGCTGGTGAGTACCTTTACCAATCCCCAACTTTGGGCCAGCCGCAACGACTTGGTCTTGCAGGGCGGCTATATCCTCCGTTATCTCCCGGGGTATAACGACAGGTCCTTTTTTACCCAGGAGCGCCTGGAACGAGACCTGCCCTGGAATATCCGGGCCTATGTGGGCCACAGCCTGGAATTCGCCCGGCCCTTCGATATCCCCGATCAGACCCTGGCCATCCTCACCAATACCAGCACCGAAGAGCTCTACCGGTCCTCCATGCTTCTCCTGGGCCTGCGCCGGGAGACCCTGGATAATCCGGTGGACCCGCACCGGGGGGGACTGCTGGCCTGGGCCGGGGAGTTTGCCCCGAATTTCCTGGGATCCAACCTGGAGTTTATCCGCAATGTGGTGGAGGCTCGCCGCTACTATGCCCCGTGGGATGGCACCAACTTTATCCTGGCGGGGCGCCTCAGATTCGGTTTCATCGAGCCCATCCAAAGTACCGAGCAGATTCCCATCTTCTACCGCTTCTTTGCCGGCGGCTACGATAGCGTCCGGGGGTATCGCCTGGATTACCTCGGGCCCCGGAACCTCACCGGGCAACCCCTGGGGGGCGAGGCCCTGATGGAGGGGAGCCTGGAGGCCCGCATTCCCATTTACAAGGAAATCCGGGGGGTGACCTTCATAGATTTCGGCAACGTCTTCTTTAATATTCCCGACTTCAACCTAGGGCAGCTAAAATATGCCGCCGGGGTGGGTTTGCGTTACATGACCCCCGTCGGCCCGGTGGGGATCGATATCGGGTTTCCCCTGAACCCCATCTCGGAACACAAGGATAACTTCCATATCAATTTCTCCATCGGCCAGACTTTTTAAGGCCGGTTTTCTGTTTTAGGAAGAGGCTGGCGTAGTGTTTCAGGAAAACCTTGAAAAAAGAACCGTTTTATTCCCTCCCCCTTGAGGGGGCGACACCGGGTGGGGGTGATTATTTGTTCTGTTATCTCCAAATGTTATCACCCTCCCCTCAACCCCCTCCCCTCAAGGGAGGGGAGGTGGGGCCGAGAGATATTAAAGATATTCTCGAAACGCGAGGTTAGCGGCAGACTGCCGCAGGCAGACACCCAAGACCGAATAACTATGGTATAATTATATTATGCGGCGGGTCTTGCTTATCGGCCTGTCGGCCATATTGCTCCTGGGTGTGGCCGGCTGGGGGGTCCTCAAGTCCCAGGCCTTCTGGCGTTGGGGCGGCTGGGAATTGGTGAACCTGGCCCAGGACCGCCTCAACGGCGAACTCCAGGTGGCGGCGGTGCAGGGCCACGCCCTCACCGGCTTCACCTACAGCGAGGTGACCCTTACCGGCCCCCAGGGGGAGATCCTCCACACCCCCAAGCTGGAGATACGCTTCTCCCTCTGGTCCATACTCCGGTTGCAACCGGTGATCGGCAGCCTGATTATTCACCAGCCCCGGCTCACCCTGCGGCAGGATCGGGAGGGCGGTTGGGAACTGGCCTCCATCTTGAAGAAGCGCCCGCCACCGCCTTTCCAGTCCCTGGAATTCCCGGCGATTCTGCTGGAGCACGGCCAGGCAGTGGTGATCCGGTCCGGCGTCAGCCAGCGTTTTGAGGACCTGGACCTGAGCCTGGGCCTTACCGTGCTTCACCCCAGGAGGCCCGGGCAGGAGTTCCGGGTCCGCCGGTTGGACCTGGCCGCCGATACCCCCGTGGGCCGCTTCGCCCTCCGGGGGGGCTTCACCTACTCCCATGATCGGTTGGTAGTCGACTCCATGGAGATCCTGCGCGGGGGCCAGTCCCTGGCCAGCCTGAGGGAAGGCGTCCTGGGCCCCCGGCACGAAGGCCTGTTCTCCTTTGATCTCGGTCCCGGTTCCGGGGCGTTGCTGCAACTGCTCCGGCCCGGATGGCCCAAAGACTGGGAAATCCAGGGAAACTTCCGCCTCGCCCTCCTGGGCCCGACCAGGTATCAATTGACCGGCGCCGGCCAGGTACAGCAGGCTTCCTTCGATCTGAAAGCCAACCTTAGCCTTGCGGCCGGGGAGTGGTCCTATGACCTGGATGCCAAACTGGGAGGGTTGGGGGCCGAGATGCTTGCACCATTCAGCCGGCAGTGGGCTGCAAAGCTCAAAGACCTCTCTCCCGTGGCCGCCGGGCTGGCCCTCAAAGGCCGCGGTCTTTCCTGGCCCCCGGCGCGGCTGGAAGGGACCCTGGACCTCTCTGCCTTCCGGAGTCATGGGATCAGCGTAGAGCAGTTGCAAATCAGCCTGGCCGGCAACGCCCGGGAGCAGAACCTGAAAGGGCTGGTCCGGGGAAATTTCGGCAAGCTGACCCTGGCCGCCGACGGCCCGTTGCTCTCCGATCTTAAAGGCAACCTGCAAATCCAGGCGGAGAATTTGCAACCGGCCCGCCTGGGTCTGGAAAGGGCCGGTGAGACTGCTCTCAACGGCAATTTCCGCGGCGCCTTCCACTGGACCGGGGGGCGAGCCCTGGCCGGCCTCAATCTGGCCGGCGATCTGGAGGCCCGCGGTCGTTTGGGCTCCGAGCCCCTGGAGGATTTGCGGGTCAGGCTCATCTGGCAGCAGCCGCGGCTGGAGATTACCCAGGCCTCTTTTCGCCTGGGGCCGCTGGCCGCCCAGCTCTCCGGCTCCCAGGAGGGGGACCGGCTCGCCTGCCAGTTCAAGGGGAGCCTGGCCCCCGGGGCTACCCGGCCTTACCTGCCGGTGGCAGTTGGGGGGCCCCTGGAATTGGCCGGCGCCCTCAGCGGCACCTTGCAGGACCCCCATTTCTCCCTACAGGGCCGCGGCAGCAGCCTGACTCTGGGAGAGTTTTCCCTGAAAACCTTCAGCTTCAAGGCCAGTGGCGCCGGCTGGCCCATCGCTGCGGGAGACCTGGAACTCCGGGGCGCTGACCTGAGCACCCCGGCGGCGGTCTTTTCCCAGGCCAACTTTTCCGCCCGCGGGGAGGCCAACCTTTGGCGGTTCAACTTCACCGCCGGCGCCCCCGGAGCAGGCAAGGCGGAGGTCGTGGGCGCCGCCGACTTGCGGACCCGCCCCGTTTCCCTGGTGCTGCAAAGACTCTGGTTCAACTCCCCTGAATACACCATCGCTAACACCGGCCCGCTACAGTTGCGGCTCTTCCCGGGGCTGCAACTGGCTGCTGCCGCCTTCAAAATCAACGACGGGGAGCTTACCGCCAGGCTGGAGGCTCAGGGGACGCGGCTGACCGGCCTGCTGAACCTGCGGCATTTCCCCGCCAGGCTCCTCAGTATGAAGGGGCCTCCCTTGCAAGGGAAAATCGACGGCCAAGTCTCCATCGGCGGGGAGGCCGAAGCCCCCCTGATCCAGGGGAAGGTCAACTGGGGCCCGGGGCAGGTGCGGGAATTCGCCTTTCAATCTTTGCAGACCACCTTCGATTACCGGGCCGGCCTGCTATATCTGAGTGGCGGCCTGGAGGAAAAGACCGGGGGAGCCCGGCTGGTTTGGGACGGGCGGATTCCTGTACACCTCTCCCTCAGCCCCCCGCGCTGCTCTTTGGGGGAGCAAAACCTGTCCCTCTCGGTGAAGGGGGAAAAGACCGACCTGGCGATGCTCACCGCCATTAGCCACCAGGTGCAGGCCGCCAAGGGTTCTCTGGACATCATGGCCCAGATGCAGGGCAACCCCCACCACCCCCAGGTTTCCGGCCAGGTGCGCTGGGGGGAAGGGTCGATCCAATTCCGCCTTGCCGGCCTGCCTTACCGGCTGCTGCCTGGCGCTGCCCAGCTCCAGGGGAGCAGAATCACCATCCCAGAGGTCCTCCTGGAAAGCGGCGGCACCTTGCGCCTCAGCGGTGATCTCACCCTGGAGGGATTTATCCCGGGTCACCTGGAAATGCGAGGCCAGTTACTTAATTTTCTGGCCCTGCGCCGGGAGGGTTCCCAGGCGGAAGCGAACGGCGCCCTGACCCTCAGCGGCCCCTTTAACCACGCCCGCCTTACCGGTCAGATCCTGATCCCCGAGGCCACCTTTGCCACCCACTTTTTCCAGACCGGTCCCAATCCCGATATCCGCCTGGCGCAACCATCCCCGCCAGCGCCCGAGGCCCAAGTTGCCGGCACCCTGGCGTTTTGGAGAAACATGCAGGTTGACTTCACCCTGCGATCCGCGGGAGAGGTATGGGTGAAAAACAAGGATATCCAGGTGGACCTGGCAGGCAGCCTCAGAGTCAGCAAGGCGCCGGGGCAGGAGCCGCTGAGGGTGGCGGGGGTGATGGAGGCCGTAAAAGGCAGCATTGACATCCAGGGGCATGTCTTTAAGGTGGCCGAGGGGACGGTGACCCTTTCCGGCAAACCCGGGGTGCCCGGGACCCTGGCGGGCCGCGCCACCAGCGAGATTGACGAGGTCACCTTGATGCTGGATGTCTCCGGCCCCGCCACCAAACCGTCACTGCAGTTTTCCAGCAACCCGGGACTGCCTCCCGCGGATGTGCTCTCTTACCTGGTTTACGGACGCCCGGCCGCGGCCCTCAGCCGGGAGGAGTACAACACCGTGGGCCAGCAGGCCCTGGGGGCCTTTGGCGGGGTCACCACCCAGAAGCTCAAAGAGATTTTTGGGGAAGATTCCCCCCTGGTGTGTGACCTCAGCATGCGCTGCGGGGAACAAACGGTGGGGGTGAACAAGCCTCTGACCAAGCAGCTCAGCGTCACCTTTGAACACAAAACCAATCCCCTCTACCGGGATAACAGCGAACAGATGCGGCTGGAATACAAGGTAAACAAATACCTGAGCGCGGATTCCACCATGGGCCTGCGCAACACCGGCGGCGATGTGCTGCTTAACTACGATTTTTGATGAACCTCAGCCCAGGTGGGCGATAGCCTGTTCCTGCTACCGGTGCCAGAACCTGCCGCCCCGTCCTGGTGACGGCACAGTGCGTCAGCTCCGGAGGGACCGTCGATGCGGTTGCTCGCGATCAAGCCCCGATCGTGCGACGCGTAGCTGCGTTTGGTGGGGAAAACCTGCACATACCCGGACCCTGAGGCGCCGGCATGCCACTGACCATCGGCCTGATATACGACTGCCAGGAAGACTACCTCGCCGCTGGCTTCCTCCCTGAAGATGTGCTGGAGTTCGACCCTGAGGAGACCATCGCGGGCATCGCGGCCGGCCTCGCGGAGCTGGGGCACCAGGTCGAGCGCGTGGGCCGGGGCACGGAGCTGGCGCGGCGGCTGGCCGCCGGCCAGCGCTGGGATCTGGTCTTCACCATCGCGGAGGGCGTTCACGGACGATCCCGGGAGGCCCAGGTGCCGGCTATCTGCGAGCTGTTCCAGCAGCCGCACACCTTCGCTGATCCCCTGGCCTGCGCGCTCACCCTTGACAAGGCGCTGGCCAAGCGGGTAGTGCGGGACCACTGCCTGCCTACTGCCCCCTTCGTAGTGCTGGAGGACGCCGGACAGGCGAACGGCATTGCCCTGCCGTTGCCGCTCTTCGTCAAGCCCGTGGCCGAGGGCAGTTCCAAAGGCGTGATCGCCCGATCGCTCGTCACCCGGCGTGAAGACCTCGAGCCCGTCTGCCGGGAACTGCTGGAGCGGCATCGGCAGCCAGTGCTGGTGGAGGCGTACCTGCCAGGCCGGGAGGTGACAGTCGGCATCGTGGGCAATGGCGCCGGAGCACGGGTGCTCGGGGTGATGGAGGTGTCGATCCTCCGAGGTGAGGAGACCCACGCCTACACGACCCATAACAAAGAGTGTTATCTGGACAACGTGGCCTATCGACTGCTCCGGGGCGAGCCGCTCGCCGCGGAGGCCGCCACCACGGCGCTCGCGGCGTATCAGGCGCTGGGCTGCCGGGACGCGGCCCGTATCGACCTGCGTTGCGACGCGGCCGGCACGGCATGCTTCCTCGAGGCGAACCCGCTGCCCGGCCTCGACCCGGTCCGTTCCGATCTGCCGATCCTGGTGCGTCTCGCCGGCGGCACCTACAGGGATCTCCTCCAGTGGATAGTGTCTGCAGCCACCGAGCGCATGGCGTTGCCCTGGCGGCCCGGACAGACGTCCGGACTGCGGGCAGCCGGCGCCGCGGCCTCCCCAGCCACGCGGCCTGGCGCCACTGACCACCCGACTGCGCGCCGGTTCCTGTTCGTCTCCAACGAGGGCCTCTGTAGCGAACTCGCCCGGCAGACCGTGCTCCAGGGTGGCGAGGCCAAGCTCTATATCGCCAAGGAGTCAGTCCGGGACGTCGCGGACGGCTTCGTACCCAAGACCGACGCCTGGCGCCGTGAACTCACCTGGGCTGAGGTGGTGGTATTTGATGATACGCAGGGCATGGGCCAGTTGGCCGCGGAGCTACGCACATCCGGCAAGCGGGTGGTGGGCGGGACCCCGTACACCGACCGCCTCGAAGACGACCGCGCCTTTGGCCAGTCGGAGCTCGCTGGCCACGGAATGGCGCTCATCCCGCAGATGGACTTTCGGACTGTGGATGACGCCATCCGGTTCGTACTGGAGAACCCCGGCTGCTACATTGCCAAGCCGGGGGGCTCCGCTCAGAACCTCAAGCGGCTCCTCTATGTCGGCGAGGACCTGGACGGCCGGGACGTGGTGCGCGTGCTCGCGGCTTATGGCGCCATCTGGCGCCATCTCCTGGAGGGCGTGCAGCTGCAGCGGCGGATGTATGGGATCGAGGTGGCCATCGGCGCGTTCTTCAACGGGGAGCGCTTCATCGAGCCGGTCACCGTCAACTTCGAGCACAAGCGGTTCTTCCCCGGCAACCTGGGCCCCATGACCGGCGAGATGGGCACCACCATGTTCTGGGCGTCCGGCCCGGAGCTGTTCCGGCGCACTATCGCCCGGTTCGAGCCGGACCTCCGCCGGGAGCGCTATGTGGGCTACTTTGACCTGAACTGCATCGTCAACGCCGAGGGCATCTGGCCGCTCGAGCTGACCACCCGTTTCGGGTTCCCGACCATCGACGTGCAGTTGGAAGGCCTCGAGACGACCGCACCGGCGCTGCTTTCAGGGCTGGCCGCGGGCACGCTGACGAGCCTGGAGGCGCGGACGGGCACGCAGATCGGGGTGCGCCTGCGCTTGCCTCCCTATCCCTACCGGGACCCGGACATGTTCGCCACTTTCGGACAGGGGGTGGAGCTGCGGTTCATAGACGGAGACCTGACCGGGGTGCGGATCGAAGATGCCAAGTGCGTGGATGGTCGTTGGCTGGCGGCGGGGGATGTCGGCGCACCCCTCGTGGTAACCGCGAGCGGCCCAACCATCCGGGAGGCCCGAGACCTCGTGTACCGCCGGATCTTGCGAGCCCGGATTCCGAACGTTTACTACCGGAACGACATCGGCCACACCTTCGAGGCGGACCTGGACGCACTGACGCTCTGGGGCTATCTCTGAGCAGCAAATACTCGCCACCCGCTCAGCCCCTGCACGGAGTCTGGCTCCAATATAAGAGGAGCGGTCTGCATGACCGGTGAACCTCAGGAAATCCACATCAGGCATTTTTCCATAGCAGATCTGCCACGAGTCCTGGAGATTGAACCGGCCTCCTTCACGATGGTTGACGCCTGGTCAACGCCCATCTTCAGAAAGTGGTATCGCCAGTGCCCCTTCCTGTTCATCGTCGCCGAGATCTCGGGCACTATAGCAGGCTATATGTGCACGTCCATTGAGCAGAAGACCGGCGAAATCGAATCCATCGCGGTGGACCCGGCATTTCGACGCCAGGGAGTGGCCTCGGCGCTCCTGGACTACACGCTCAGAGAAATGCAGGCGTCCGGAATCACCACCGTGGAGCTTCAGGTGCGGACCACCAACACAGGCGGCATCCGGTTCTGGCAGCATGCAGGGTTCTCTCCATCGGGCATCCTGCCCAACTTCTATGATGATGGTGCGGAAGCGCTGCAGATGAAGAAGTCGCTGACAAAAGAAATATAGTGAATACAAGGGGATATGGCGCTGATGACGCAAATGGCAGCAGAACCGTGTTCTATTTCCAAGAGGATGTTGACGATCCGCTATGACCGTCCTATCTTTAGTTCGGGCCCGTAACGCCTTTAATCAACGTTGTTGTAGGGCAATGGCACAGGCGCTGCATAGAGTCACGACGCCTGCGGCTGGCTAACGAGGAAAGTGATAGGAATTGGAGCATGACCCGAAATTCTGAAGAACAGGCCAACGAACCGCCACTGTCCGGTCGCGACACCTTCTTTCCGGGCGTGCCCGCAGAAGAATGGGACGATTGGCGCTGGCAGTTCCGCAATCGCATCACTTCGGTTCAGCAGCTCGCGCGCTTCATCCCTGTCCCAGAAGAACGCTTGCTCGCGCTGCAGCAGGTCACTCGCAACTTCCGCCTCGGCATCACGCCCTACTACCTGTCGCTGTTCGATCCAGCGAATCCTCACGATCCGATCGCGCGCCAGTCGCTGCCGGCGCTTGAGGAGCTTTGGTCCCAGAACATGGGCGAGGACGATCCACTCCATGAGGAGGGCTACCCGGTTCCGGGCCTCACGCACCGCTACCCGGATCGAGTGTTACTGGTCATCACCGATACCTGCGCGATGTACTGCCGTCACTGCACACGCAAGCGGATCATGACCGAGGGTGCGGTACGTCACATCGAGCTCGATCAAATGATCGGCTACATCGCCGCTCACCCGGAGATCCGCGACGTGATCATCTCCGGTGGCGATCCGTTGACGTTGCCGACGTCCCACCTCGAAGATGTGCTGACACGGGTGCGCGCCATCCCACACGTGGAGATCATTCGCATCGGCAGCCGGGTTCCGTGCGTGCTGCCACAGCGCATCGACGCTGAGCTGTGCACGATGCTCGAGAAGTACCACCCGCTGTGGATCAATGTGCAGTTCAACCATCCGCGCGAATGCACGGACGAGGCCAGGCGCGCCTGCAACCTGCTGCTGCGGGCAGGCATTCCGCTGAACAATCAGAGCGTGCTGCTGCGCGGCGTTAACGACGATATTGAGACGATGCGAGCCCTGATCCACGGGCTCATGCGTATGCGAGTGCGCCCCTACTACCTGTTTCAGTGCGACCCGGTGCGAGGTTCCGGGCACTTCCGGACCACGCTTGCGCAGGGCATTGCGCTCCTGGAGCAACTGCGCGGGCACACGAGCGGCCTTGCGGTCCCCACCTACGTCATCGATCTTCCGGGAGGCGGTGGCAAGGTCCCGGTCGGTCCCCTGTTCATGATGCACTATGACGAGCGCGCCGGTCGCGCCCTCCTGCGCAACTTCCAGGGGCGCGTGTTCGAGTACCTCGATCCCGAGCCTGACCCGACTTTGGCCGCGCCCAACTCCAAAATGCTCGAGCTGCCGGCCTTGCTATGAGGACGCCATCCCGCAGATCGCCGTCCTTGATAATAAGGGCGAGCACTGCCGCGTAGCCGCCCTCACGGCTGACGCACCGGCAGCCTAACAAGGCTCGCCGACAAATCCCTGCGAGATCAGGCCTTACTTACTTGCTGCGGTTGGTCTCGAGGTACAATCCCACCGAGTCTTGACCCGCCTGTTTCCCGACCAGCTTGCCATGACCCTTGGCCTTGAGGTCATCAAGGAGCTTCAGCCAGTCGTGGTGGTTCCAGGTCTTGCGAGCCTTAAGCCATTTGTCCAGTTCTTGCTTAGGGAAAGCGGGAACTGGACCAGAAGCCGCGGGGCCGCTAGCCGGCTTACCGACGGTCTTTGGTGGGGTCTTCTTATTAGCTGCCATAACAAATGTCCCTCACTTTATGAAAGAATTTGAACTTCAGCCCAGGTGGACGATCGCCTGCTCCAACAGGGGAAATTCACCGGGGCGTTCCGCCAATCGCCGGCGCAGTCCGACCAGGGCCGGGGGAATATAGCGGGAGAAATCGGCCTTCCGCTTCACCCGGGTGAGATATCCGAAGGCCCCCAGGATTTGCAAGTTGCGGCACAGGGCCAGGTGCCAATACTGCTCGCTGAAGGCCTGGCGGTCCAGGGCTGGGAGCCGCTTCTGGAGCAGGTCTAGATAAGCGGCCAGCAGTTCTTCCTGCCAGAGTGGCTTCAGGTTCACGTAGGGGTCAATGAGGAGGGCCGCCAGGTCATAGCCCAGGGGTCCGAGACGCCCGCCCTGGAAATCGATAACCCGGATATGGCCGTTCTTGATCATCAGGTTGCGGGATTGGAAGTCCCGGTGCAGGAAGAAGTTGGGGGTCGCAGTGAGGGCCCGGGTGAGGAGGCGCTCAAAATCCGGAGCCAGATCGTTCATTTCCAGCTTCAGGCCCGCGTAGCCTTGCAAAAAAGCCCGGACGAAATAGCCGCATTCCCGTTCCCACAAGAAAGGGCGGTGCACCACCGCGGTATCGAAGCACCAGGCCGGATCGAAGCCCTCCTTGCCGCTCACCTGCAAGTTCACCAGGATCTCCAGGGCCTGCCGGTACCGGTACCCCAACTGCTCTCCCCCCCTTTCCCGGGGGACGGCCGCCGCCAGATGGATGTCTCCCAGGTCCTCCAGCAGCATCCAGCCCTCTTCCCGGCAGTATTCATAAATCTCCGGCACCGGCACCCCTTGCCTCCCGAGGTGCCGACCCAGGTGGAAGTAGGAATCGTTTTCATTTAACTTCAGGCCCGGTGGCTGGGGATGGTGTAAAAGGATTACCGTGGGGGAGCCCAGCAGCCGGAAAAAGCGGCGGTCGGAGCCGTCCCCGGCCAGGGGTTGGGCCCCCTGCAGGGAGGCGCCTAAGCCGGCCGCCGCGGCTTGCAGCCTGGGGGTCCAAAGAATATCCGCCATGGGCTCCCTTTCCCCCGGGGTCAGGGGGTTTCATAATCCACGCTAATGCTGGACCGGCGGTTTTCTTGCAAATATTTGACCACCTCGACATGGAGCGGATGGTTCTGGTAGCTCTGCAAATCTTCCAGGGAGTCGAACTTGGCCACCAGGGCCAAATCGTACGAGCGGTCTGTGTGGACGATATTGACCCCTATCTCCAGATGGCGCAATTGTGGAATCTTTCCCTTCAGCCCGGCCAGGGCCTTCCTGGCCACTTCGATAGTTTCCTCATTAGCATGCACCAGTTTAAACAGGACAATGTGGGTAATCATCTGAAAATATCTCCTTAACTGTAGTTCTCCCTCAAGAAATGGGAAACCGGGGGATTTTCAAACCAGCACCTCCCCCCGGGCGCCGCGATGCACCCGCACCCCGGAGGCCACGATGCAATCCTCCAGCGCCACCCCCGGGTCAATAGTGGCCCCATCCCACACCACCGTGTTGCGCAGGGCGGCGCCAGCTCCTATTTTAACCTGGGTTCCCAAACAGACGCCAGCGCCAAATTTAGCGCCCGCCTCGATAACCCCGCCGGGCCCGAGGAAGGGATCGGCCAGGGGCCCGAAATAACGGCCCAATTGGGGCGCTTCCCCTTGGAGGAGCCGGCGGTGCGCCGTGAGATAGGCAGCCGGGGTGCCCAGGTCCTGCCAAAAGTGGCCGGCCAGCACCAGCGCCGCCAACCTCTCACCCGCGGCCAACGCCGCCCGCCAGGCGTCCACCAGGTTGCCCGGCCTGCCCGCGGGGAGGTAGCGCAGCATCCCCGGGCCCACCACCTGGACCCCGGTGTAGGCCAGGGGGGGCCCGGCGGCGCCGCCCGGAGGCGGCTCCTGCACGCCGACCACCGACCCCTCAGCCACCCAAACATTATTATAAGGATGGCAGTCATGCAACACCAGGGTGGCCACCGCCTCCTGCCGGTGGCTGTGGTAAACGGTTTTCAGGTCCAGGTCGGTGAGGATGTCGCCGTTGACCGCCAGAAACGGCCCACCCCGCAGAATTTCCGCCAATCTTTGCAGGCCGCCGCCGGTTCCCAGCAGCTCCGTCTCCCGGCTGACGCTGAGGTGAAACCCCCAAGGCCGGGCCAGGAACTGCAGCACCTGCTCCGCCAGATGATGGACATTCACCGCCACCTGCAAGAAGCCGTCATCCTCCATCCGTGCCAGTAACAGTCCCAACAGGGTCCGGTTCAGGACGGGGATCAGGGTCTTGGGTACTGAGTCGGTGAGCGGCCTAAGCCTGGTCCCCCACCCCGCCGCTAAAATGGCTGCTTTCACTGGCTCGTTCCGGTATTCACTTTTCATCTTTTTCGTCAGGGGCCCAGGCTTCCATGCCGGGGGCCCTGGGCCACCCCTGGTTAAAAATGCTCACTTCTTATACCCGAATTCCCTCAAGATCTTATAGCGCCAGGCACGGCCGTCGTCGTCCTCCAACCCCTTGGGGGGGAGGCCGTCCACCACCCCCAGAATCCCCCGGCCCTGGGCGGTTTCCACCAGGATGACTTCCAGCGGGTTGGCGGTGGCGCAAAAGATGCGGCAGACTTCCGGGCACATCTTGACGGCGTTGAGCACGTTGATGGGAAAGGCGCCCTGCAGGAGGATGTTGAAGGTGTGGCCCGCGGCCAGAAGGCCGGCGTTTCTGGTGGCCGCCGCGGTCAGGGTGGGTTCGTTGCCCTCGGCCCGGATGAGGCATTCTCCGGAAGATTCGCAAAAGGCCAGGCCGAACTTGGCCCCCGGCACGGCGCCCACCAGGATCTCATAGAGGTCCTCCACGGTTTTGATGAAGTGGCTCTGACCCAGGATAATATTGGCCCCTTCGGGAATAATCAGCTTGACCAGCTTTAATTCCATGACCCACCTCGCGGTCCCCCACCGGAAATCCTTTCCGATCAGGGAATTTTTATGGTATTATACGTCTGTTAAGGATTGGGGACAATATTATCGGGGGAAAATGGCCGAAAGAGGCTAGGGCCTCTGGCTGCCGCTCCATTTTCGGGTTGTTTCTTTTTTTCCCCTGGCCTATTCCTTCCCCCCAGCGTCTCAGTTAGCAGGAGTCCCGGCCATAAAGAAGGTTTTCTTCATATTCCAGCTAGTGCTGCTGCTGGCGGGGCCCGCAGGGGCGGCGGTGAAGATTGGCCTCTATTTACCCATGACCGGGGCGGCGTCGGCCATGGGCCAGATGGTCTGGGAAGGGGTGCAGACGGCGCACCAGATGCAGCCCCAACTGCTGGGCCAGCCGGTGGAGCTGGTGCTGCTGGACACCCGCAGCGACCGCATCGAATCGGCCAACGCCGTGAGCCGCCTCATCGAAAGAGACAAAGTGGCGGCCATCCTCGGTGAAGTCATCAGCAGCGACACCCTGGCCGGGGTCCCCATCGCCGAACGGGCTGGCATCCCCGACCTCAGCCCCACGGCCACCAGCCCCCTGGTGACCCAGGGCAAACGCTTCGCCTTTCGGGCCGCCTACGTCGACGACCTCCAGGGCAAGGTGGCGGCCCGCTTCGCCTGGGAGAATTTGCACGCCCGGCGGGTGGCGGTGCTCATCGACCAGGCCCAGGATTATTGCGTGGGCCTGGCCAATTTTTTTATCCAGGAGTTTAAACGCCGGGGGGGCGAAATCGTCTCCACCAGCTACATACAAACCGGCGACCAGGATTTCAGCGCCCAGATTTCCGCCCTGAAGGGCCAGAATCCGGATCTGATCTACGCCCCCAACTACTATGCCGAAGACGCCCTGTTGGCCAAGCAGCTCAAGGACCTGGGGGTGCAAACCCCGGTGCTCACCGGCGACGGGGCCCAGGTTCCGGAACTCATCAGCATCGGCGGCCAGGCGGTCAACGGCATGTATTTCACCGCCCTGTTCCACCGCCAGGGGATCGAGAGCGAGCTGGGGCGCCGTTTCCTGGCGGCCTATGAACAGACCTACCATAAGCAACTGGACGGCTTTGCCGCCTTGGGCGGCGAGAGCTACTTCCTGCTGGCCGCGGCCATCAATAAGGCGGGGGACCTGGACGGCGCCAAGATCGCCCAGGCCCTGGCGGAAACCAAGAATTTCCCGGGGGTCACCGGCTCCCTCACCATGGGCCCGGACCACAACCCCATCAAGGGGGTGACGATGATCAAGGTGGAAAACGGGAAGTTTGTTTATCAGACGACGATTAATCCATAAACCGCCGATGAACGCTGATGAACGCTGATGAAATCCACAAACGCCGACAGGAGTTGGATGGCATCACAGAAAAAATCATCGGCTGCATTTATAGAGTTAGCAATACCCTGGGAAGCGGCTTTTTGGAAAAAATCTATGAAAATGCCCTGGCCATCGAACTCAGAAAAAGTGGATTGAGGGCACAACAGCAGTATGGCATACAAGTTAAATACGATGGTGCCATAATAGGAGAATTTGCTGCTGATTTGTTAATTGAAGACAAGGTTATTATTGAACTGAAAGCAGCGAAAGCTCTTGATGAAGTCCATATGAGTCAATGTTTAAATTACTTGAAGGCGACCGGTCTTTGGGTATGCTTGCTGGTAAACTTCGGCAAGCCCAAGGCTGAAATCAGGCGCATTGTAAATAACTTTTAATCTGCGTCCATCGGCGTTCATCTGCGGTGGAAAATAATGGATAATAAACAACCACCCCTATTCGCTATGGAAACCCGCGCCGTACCCATCAATATCGAGGATGAGATACGCAAATCGTATCTCGAATACGCCTTGAGCGTCATCATCGGCCGGGCCCTGCCGGACGTGCGGGACGGTCTCAAGCCGGTGCACCGCCGCATCCTCTTCGCCATGTCCGAGGGCGGCAACGATTGGAACCGGCCCTATCGCAAGAGCGCCCGCATCGTCGGCGACGTCATCGGTAAATACCACCCCCACGGCGACACCGCGGTCTATGACGCCACCGTCCGCATGGCCCAGGACTTCTCCCTGCGCTACCCCCTGGTGGACGGCCAGGGCAACTTCGGCTCCATCGACGGCGACTCCCCGGCGGCCATGCGTTACACCGAGGTGCGGCTCACCCGTCTGGCCCACGAACTCCTCCAGGATCTGGACAAAGATACGGTGGATTTCGTCGGCAACTACGACGGCTCCATGAAAGAGCCCCTGGTGCTGCCCAGCCGCCTCCCCAACCTGTTGATCAACGGCTCCTCGGGCATCGCCGTGGGCATGGCCACCAACATCCCGCCCCACAGCCTGGAGGAAGTGTGCAACGCCCTGCTGGCCTTCCTGCATAACCCGGACATCACCCTGACGGAGCTCATGGCCATCATGCCGGGGCCGGACTTCCCCACCGGCGGCTTCATTTACGGGGCCGAAGGCATCGCCGAAGCCTACCGCACGGGTCGCGGCCTCATCCGCCTGCGGGCCAAGGTGATAGTGGAGCACAAGGCCGGCCGGGAGACCCTGGTAATCCGGGAGTTGCCTTACCAGGTGAACAAGGCCCGACTGGTCGAGCGCATCGCCGAGTTGGTAAAAGACAAAAAGATCGAGGGCATCTCCGAACTCAGGGACGAATCGGACCGGGAGGGCCTGCGGGTGACCATCCAGCTCAAGAAGGACGAGCAGGCCGAGGTCATCCTGAACCAGCTCTATCTCAACACCCAGATGCAAGTCACCTTCGGCATCAACCTGGTGGCCATCGTCCACAACCGGC
>JBKQKO010000064.1:0-45295 GCA_052147455.1 Desulfobaccales bacterium
CCATTACCAGGACTTTCCCTTGCCCCATAGTCGGTTTTACTGTTTCCAGTTCATCGGCAGGAACTCTTTTGTCTGCGGCAGGGAGGTAGATATAAAAGGTGGTGCCAACTCCCATCCGGGACTCTACTTGTATGTGTCCGGAATGATATTTAATAATTGAATAAGCCGTCGCCAGGCCCAATCCGCTTCCCTTTTGTTTGGTACTAAAATATGGGTCAAATATTTTATCTAAATATTCTGGGGAGATGCCAATCCCTTGATCGGCGATGGCAAACTTAACATATTTACCCTTTGATATAGGTAAATTCGATTTGGCATTTACTGAAATATTTTCCGCTGTTATCTTAATAATTTCACCCTCTGGCATGGCCTGATCAGCATTTATTAGCAAATTGGCAATAACTTGATTGAGCTGCGCTGTATCGGCTTCCACTGACCAGAGATCGTCAGGGAATGACCCTTCATAGCGAGACTTGGAACCGGATAACGATAGAGTAGCTAACTCTTTTAGCAAATTAGCAATAGAAACAATCTTTTTAATCGGCACCCCGCCATTGGCAAAGGTGAGCAATTTCTGAGACAAGGCCTGAGCCCGTAGGCACGCCTGTTCTGCCTGAGCCAGCCTATCTTGAACCTGGGGTTTTATCTTGCCATCCAGCATGGCCAGGCCAATATTCCCGAGTATGGCAGTAAGAATATTGTTAAAGTCGTGGGCGATGCCGCCAGCCAGAATAGACAGAGATTCCAGCTTGTTGAACTTCAGGCGTTCTGTTTCGGCTTTTTTTTGCTCGGTGATGTCAATCATGATTCCCGCCAGGCCGGCAATGCTCCCATCTTTGTCCAGAAAGGTAGCCTTATGCAGCGACATCTCCAGCTTCTGGCCATGGGCGTCATAGTTGTCGAACTTGTAAACCTGGATACCGGGGTCCTGGAAGAGGTCCTGGTCCATTCGTAAATACTTATCAGCGATTTCCTTGGGGAAGACTTCATGCACCGTTTTGCCCAAGACCTGCTCCATGGTCTTGCCGAAGAACTGGAGAAAGGATTGGTTTACTCCCTGATACCGGCCATCGATGCCTTTATAAAAAATGGGGCTGGGTATGGTATCCAGAATTTGCTGGCGTAAACGCAAGTTTTCCTTAAGGGAATTTTCTGCCATCTTGCGCTCGGTGATATCCAAAATCGCCCCAACAATCCCGCCAATGACGCCGCCAGAGTCAGAAAAAGTGGCCTTGCGGAAAATTACATTATGGACGCTACCAGCAGCGTCTTTGGTGAGGAATTCGTAAATCTGGGTTCCCGGGTGCTCGAATAGCTCCTGATCTTTTTCCTGGTAAATGTCGGAAAATTCCCTGGGAGCCATGTCATAAACCGTTTTGCCGATAGCCTCTGCACTGCTTAGCCCAAAACATTTTTCAAAGGCAATGTTACAGCCAAGATAAATCCCCTGGGCGTCTTTATAAAAGATGGGAATAGGAACGTTATCCAGCAGCACCTTTTGGAAGGCCATTTGTTTCTGTAATGCTTCCTCGGCCCGCTTGCGCGCGGTGATGTCCATGGAAAAAACGGCGAGCTTGGAAACTTTACCTTCGGCATTAATGATAGGACTGAATAAGCTGTATAAGTACATTCCATCCCGAATATCTTCAAAATAAACCGCCCTCCGGGTTCTTATGGCTTCGTCAGAGTAAGCCTTTCTCCTTTTGGCCACTTCGGAAGGAAGTAGCTCGGACATCTTAGATCCGATAAGTTCATCAAGACCCTTGCCTAATCTTTTTGCCGCGGTTTCATTGGCCGCAACGATGGCCCCGCCCGTACCAATCAGGAAAATTGACTCCGGAATGGCATTTAGAAGTGCTTTCTGAGTTTCCTGGGCCTCGCGCAAGGCATCTTCCATCCTCCGACGGTCAGTGATATCGAAGGCGTGGAGCAGGTACAGATCAGGCTCCACAGGCGCCCAGTAGGCATCCCAGACAACCCCCATGGATTCTACTTCTAAGTGTTGGGCCTGCCCGGTTTTCCATAATGCCGGAGCCAGACACCAAGGGCAAGGATTATCCCGCTCCCCCCACGTGGCATAGCACTGGGTTCCTGGAACAGCGCCAAATTTGATGGCGGCCTGGTTAGAGGCTACGATCTCCTGAGTTGAAGGTCGAAGAAGGAGGGCAACACAAGGCAAGCTGTCCAGGAGGATCTGATTTAAACGACTCTTCCCGCACTGTTCATCTTCCATATTACCCGAGATTATGCGGCAGGTTTGCCCGCCGCAGTGCAAAAATGGTTTTGGGAAGCCAACCCACCGAGTTTAACCTCGACAAGTTTCCTCTTTTGTAGCCAAACTGTCTCGTGGAAGGCATGATAGCACAAATTTTGCTAAAAAAATAATTTTTCCCAAAATTTTTGACATGTCTACCCCTTATTCTCTGGATACCTCCGGCACAGAGGTAGAAGTCCCAGATTTGGCCCGCCCCGCATTTTTCCCTAAAGGGATTGGGAGTGGGGGTTTGGTCCAGGGGAAAGGATTCCTGCCCTGTTCCCCTCCCCCGATTCGACTCCTGGGGCAAAAAGATATTGTTGACACCTTGTGAGAAATTTAACATACTATCTTCCATCTTTAACCGGGAGGGAGCAGGCAGCATGGAGATCTATCTTCCCATAGCAGGTATGAGCATTAATTTTTTCCTGGTCCTGGGGATCGGCGGACTGGTGGGTTTTCTCTCCGGGCTCTTCGGGGTGGGGGGCGGTTTCTTACTGACCCCGCTGCTGATGATGATCGGCATCCCGCCGGCGGTGGCCGCGGCCTCCGACTCCAACCAAATCGTGGCCGGGGCCAGTTCCGGTGCTTACGCTCACTGGCGCCTGGGCAACGTGGACTTTAAGATGGGCTTGATCATCCTGGCCGGGGGCATCACCGGCGGCACCATCGGGGTCCAGGTGGTCAAGGTGTTGCGGGCCATGGGCAACTTCGAATTCGTCATGAAGCTGACGTATGTACTCATGCTGGGGCTGGTGGGCAGCGCCATGTTCATCGAGTCCTGGCGCACCATCAGGCGCAGCCGCAGCGCCGCGGCGGCCGGCGAGGTGATGGCGGCCCCCAAATCGGGCCGCATCCTGGATAGACTGCCCCTGAAGATGGACTTCCAACGTTCGGGTTTGCACACCTCCGCTATCTTCCCCTTCGCCATCGGCACCACCGTGGGGGTCATGGCGGCCTTGCTGGGGGTGGGCGGCGGCTTCATCATGGTGCCGGCCATGATCTATATCATCGGTATGCCCACCATCGTCGCCATCGGCACTGACCTGTTCCAGATCGTCCTCACTTCCGCCAACGTCACCTTGCAGCAGGCCATGTTCAACAAGACCGTGGATCTGCTGCTGGCCTTGATCCTCCTGGGCGGCTCCACCATCGGCGCCCAGTTCGGGGCCATCGCCGGCAGGCGCCTCAAAGGGGAGCAGATTCGCATCTTGCTGGCCATCATCGTCCTGGTCCTTACCGTAAAAATGTTGCTGGATTTGGTCCTCACCCCCAGCGACCTGGTGAGCCTGGCCACGTCCGGAGGGGGGCACTAAGATGAAACGGCTCATGCTTCTCTTAGTGGTTCTCCTTCTGGCCGGCGGCAGCCCGCGGGCGGCCCTGGCCGTCAGCCCCGAGGCCCAGGAGAAGGTGGTCACCTCGGCCTCCAAAAACCTCATAGAAATCGGCCTCTCCTACCAGGGGGATCAGATTTACTTTTTCGGCGTCAGCCCCGTTAAGGACTGCGACCTCATCATTCGGCTCACCGCGGAAAAGAGCGAGAAGGTCAAACTCTCGATCAAGGGCCGGGTGGGGCCTTTCTGGATGACGGTGAAGCAGTATGAAGTCAGCAACGCCCCCTTCGTCTACAAGATCCATACCACTAAGCCGGTGGAGCAGATCGTCTCCCCGGAAACCGCCCAGGAACTGGGACTGGGGTATGGGGCCTTGAAGCAACAGATAAAGTTGCACCTCATCCGGGGGGAGGCCACGGCCGATGATGCGGACCTGGTCTTCAAGGGGCTGATAAAAATCAAGGAAAAAGCCAATCTCTATAACATCGTCGCCGATCCCCAACGCCTGGAGATTGCCGAAGGCCGGCTCTTCAAACACTATTTTCGCTTTCCCCCCGCAGCCACCGAGGGCCGCTACGTGGTGGAGTCTTTTGCCTTCCTGCACGGGCAACCGGTGGGTTACGGCAGGGACGTCATCCAGATCAAAAAGGTGGGCCTGGAGAGCTGGCTGACCTCGATCTCCCAGAACCATCCGGCACTCTTCGGCATCATGGCGGTGTTCGTCGCCTTAGCCGCCGGCCTGCTGGTGGGCATGATCTTCAAGAAAGGAGGGCATTGATGGCCGAAGCAAGCGGCAAGCCCATTGTAGTGGCGGTGGACGGCTCCGCCCCGGGTTGGGAGGCCATGGAAACGGCCCTCTATCTGGCGCACCTCCTGAACCGGCCGGTGTACGTCCTGACGGTCATTCAGCGCCGCAAGTCCGGCTATTTCGCCTTCATCGACCGCCATCTGGAAGAGGAGCAGCACGCCTACGGGCAGAAAGTCCTGGAGGAGGCCGGCCAACGGGGGCAAAAGGCCGGGGTGGAGGTGCGCCCCCACTTGCTGGAGGGGGAAAAGGACATCTCCGAGGCTATCCTCTCTTTCCTGGAGGGGGCTGGACCGGTGAAGTTCCTGGTCCTGGGCAGCCACGGCCACGGCTTCGTCAGCCGGCACCTCATCGGCTCGGTCACCGAACGGGTGATCCGGGAGGTGGCTTACCGGGGCCTGCAGGTGCCGGTGTTGGTGGTGCCAGCCTCCGAGGCGGCGGAGGCCCAGGCCAGAGGCTAAGGCGGGTTTCGCTTTTCGGTTTCTGGCAAGCGGGGGCGGACCTGTGGGTCCGCCTTTGCTTTGCCGGGCGGCTCAAACTGAACCGCGGTTCTCAACGGCCTCAGCAGCCGCCTTTAAAATAGAGTAGCGCACCAACAGCAACCACCACGACTATGAACCATACCATATCTTTCCTCCTTAGCGGCACGATTAAGGCGAGAGTCCGCCGAAGCCTTATTTAGCCCCTTCCAGACGCTGCTTCAGCTCCCGGTTCTGACGCTGCATCTCCCGCCAGCGCATGGCCTTGTCGATGCCCAGCAGAATCTGCTCCTTGCGGAAGGGCTTGGTGATGTAGTCGAAGGCGCCTTTGGCCATGGCCTCCTCGGCCAACTCTAAAGAGCCGTAGGCGGTGATGACCAGCACCAGGGCGTCTTTATCCCGCCGTCTGGCCAGGGCCAGGAGCTCCAGGCCGTCCATGCCGGGCATCTTCAGATCGGTGAGCACCAGGTCGAAGGTTTCCTTTTCCAGGAAGCCGGCGGCCTCGAGGGGGTTGTTGGTGGCCACCACCTGATGGCCGGAATAGCCCTCGACGATCATCTTCAACAAGGCCAGCATGTCCGGTTCATCATCGACGGCCAGAATACGTCCCATTTCTTATGAACCTCCGCAGTTGGCCGGCCATCTCTTGCCTGCCGCAGGAAGGCAGTCGCCGTTGGCAACCGCGCATTTTCATGAAGGGTTTAGGGGCTTCTTAGCTCGCCGCAGGGCAGGGCCCGCGGTGGCGAACTCCTGGTAGCAGCGGTCCGCCGCCTCATCGTCCAGCATCTCCAGGTCCAGTTGTTCGCTGACCACCATCAGACGGCCGGGAAGATCGGCTCTTGGAGCTGAACCAATCTTTCAATTTGGGCAGGGCCGCAGCCACTGCTGGTTTCTTCTCTAAATTTCGGTTATTTTTTTAATTATAATATATAGGGGCATGGGGCTCAATGCAAAAGCCGCCTGGCTGCTGCCTGAGAGGAGATGGTGTCACTTGCCGCCGCGCCTGGGGATCGCAGGCACCCTGGCCAATCCTCTCATCCGTTAATTTGAATAATTATTGACATTTTCGTGGTTCTGCGCTTATATGTCCCTGTACCAAACGTATCCCGTTATCGAATCCGGCTCCGGAGATGAACTATGCTCCAATGTCCTCACTGCCAGGCGGCGTATGAAGAAGGCCAGCGTTATTGCAATAACTGCGGCAGTTTTTTGATGCATCCGGAGGAAGGGGACATCTTCTGCCCCCAATGCGGGGTGCGGGTTTCGCCCAACCAACAGTACTGCCACGAATGCGACGCATTCCTGAAAGGAGAAGTCCTCCAGGGGGTTACGGCGCCGGCCGCTGAGGCCTCTCCGCCCGGCCCGGCTCCGGCGCCCGGCCCCCCGCCGGCGCCCCGGGGGCTGCCGCCCTGGGTCATCGGCGCTTTGGCCGGGGCCGGGATCATCATCATCCTGCTGCTGATCGTGATCTTCAGCCGGACCGGGACAACCCCGGCGCCTCCGGCAACCCCTCCGGTGGCGGAATCCCAGGGGCCTCCAGCTCTGGCAACGCCCGGCGCACCGGCCGCAGACCTGACAGGCCAACTGGAAGCCGTGTTGTCAACCTTGCGCAATGCCCAATTGCAAAAGAATATCAACAGCTTTATGAGCGTGTATTCCGCCAGCTTGCCCACCTACGATCTGAAGCGTCAAGAGACCCTGAAATATTGGGAGGGTTACGATTTCGCCAACCTGGTGTTCACGGTGGATAAAGTCTGGACCATCGATGCCGACCATGCCCTGGCCCGGGTTGTCTGGTACGTGGACGTCCGGAACCGCGAGACCAAGGAGCTTTCCAGCGCCACCCAGAGATTTCAGGTGCAATTCGTCAAGGAGAAGGGAAACTGGCTAATCAGCAATATCAAAGAGGAGCAATAAGGGAGGAAAATCATGAAACCAAGGCTCGTTATCGGCCTGCTGCTGTTAGGGTTGATCCTCGCCCTGGTAAGCGCCTGTCAGGAGGGCGGCGGCTACTCGGGGCCCCCCGGCCCGGGGCCCGAGGCCGTCATGGCCCCCGCCCCCGGACCGCCTAATTTCTTCGTGTCGGTGGACGGCCTTGCCCTCCGGGCCGGACCCGGCACCGGCAACCCCATCCTCACCACCCTGGGCTTCAACCAGCAGGTGGAGATGTTGAGCTCGAATGGCAGCGGCTGGTATCAGGTTCGGGACCTGAGCACCGGCACGGTCGGCTGGGCGGCCGCCCGCTATCTGCAATCCTTCCCCATGAGTTCCCCCAGGCCGGTCCCCAGGAAACGGCCTCCGGCGGAGGGAGAGCAGGCGCCGGCCCCGGCCCCAACTCCGGCCCCAGCTCCGGCCCCAGCCCCGGGCCAACCCAAGGTTATGTAAGCTATCAGCTAAAGGCAAGAGACCAAAAGAGGGACCCTGCGCTCAGGCGGGGTCCCTCAATTATTTTGATCGATCACTTCGAAGTTGGGCATATACCTGGCGTCATAAGTGCTCTTGGAGGAGAGACTAAAGATAGATATGAGTTGGAGATCAGGAGCAATATCCTGGAAGATTAGGTAAAAAATAAATAACAGATATTGGCACCCTTGATCCAGCATGGATGACTAATATTTTTGTTAAAAGGGAACTAAATTATCTTATCACGGCCGGTGGTGGTATTCGCAGGTGGCCCCGGCCTTTCCTCTGGCGCACCATTATCGGGCGGCGCTGGGTTGGCTCCTTAAACTCCGCAGCAAAGAGGCGTCCGGGGTCTTAGGGCGTGGTGTCCCCATAATTCAGAAAAAATTACTTCACAGCGAAATTTATGGTATTATGCCGACGATTAGAGGAGTCTGATTAAGGAATGTCATCTTTGGGAGATTCTCACCGAAGCAAAGAGGTCCCCAGAGTGGTTATAAGTAGTGTTATCTCATCTAAGTTGCATCCAACAAAGAGTCCTTTTTGAAATTTCTCAGTCTTAAATATAAACTTACGTTGCGAGAGATCGGTAAAAATACCCTTATATTTTTATTGGGCCTTTTCGTTGCTCTTGCAATAGTGGAAGTGGCCTTAAGAATTTATAATCCATTTGGTTTCACAATGAGAGGTAATAAGATTCTCTTGCCAGTTAACCGCACTCAAATCATACATAATAAGAAAGACGGCAAGCTTGACGAACTGGCAGTCAATAAAAAGAATTCCATGGGATTTCGGGGCGAGTACCCGCCTGAGGATTTTAACGCCTGGTTGACTATCGTCACGGTTGGTGGCAGTACTACGGAATGCTTGGCCTTAAACGAGGAGAAAACCTGGCCCCATCTGCTACAAAAGAAGCTTAAAAACCATTTCGCCAAATTGTGGTTAAATAATACCGGGTTGGGAGGACATTCAACCTTTGGACATGCCATTTTAATGGAGGATTTTCTCATAAATATGAAACCGAAAGTAGCCTTGTTTTTGGTAGGACTAAATGACATGGGGCGGGGTGATATCAGTAATTCAGACCGCAATTTATGGGGCTTTGGATTCCAAAAATTTGAGAGGGTACTGATGGTCGGCGCAAATCATAGCGAAGTCGCCTCGAGTCTCTTAAATATGTACCGCTTTTATTTCCCTGCATATATCAAATTTAGTGATATCAATGAATTAGACATACGAACATTAAAGCACAAGGAAATTTCCGTTGCGGAAGAAGAGGCGATTATTGAAAAACATCGTCAAAATTATCTCCAACCTTACCGACTGAGATTGGAAAGGCTCATCAACCTGGCGCGGGAAAACCAAATTGATCCGGTGTTGATAACCCAGCCAGCGCTGTATGGCAATGTTGTCGATGCTATCACCGGAGTTTATCTGGGTAATATTGATATATATGGTGTCACCAATGGCAAGACTGGTTGGAGAACATTGGAATTATATAATGAGGTCACTCGGCAAGTGGGAAAAGGCAAGGATGTCCTGGTAATCGATCTCGCCCTGGAACTGCCGAAGAGTTCGCTATACTATTATGATTGGGACCATTATTCTAATGAGGGGTGTGAAAGGGGCGCCGAAATTATCTTCTCACATTTCCTCCCCTATCTGGCACAAAAATATCCGAATTATTATCAAGCCATAGATCGGCATTAATATCATAGCGGATTACTTGCCAATATCTGCAGATAGACCAAATTCCAGGGATGAAATATATATCAGAAGATCTTTGGGGGGCACGAAATAGCTGGAAATAGCAGATATCTTGAGTCCTGCAGATAACGCCGGCCGGCATCGGCGTATTGCACCGTAGAGTTGCTCCGGCCCACCGCAGCGTTGTTTTATTACCTCAAAAAGCTGACCGTTGCTAACTGCTAGCCATAAATCACCCCGCCCCCAAGATATCCCGGATCAGGGCTTCACTGGCAGAGTAAGGGTCGTCCCGCCGCGCCAGGATCTCCTGGAGGAGCCCTTGCAGGCGGCCAGCCGCGGTGAGCTGCCGCAGCAACTGGCGAAAGACCCCTTCCTTCAGAAGTTCCAGAAACTCCTGGCGTACTCTGTTGATCCGGGCCGCCTGGAAGGCCTCCGGGTCCCCCTGCAAGAACTCCCGGTGCTGCTGCACCGCGGCCATCAGTTCGGTGATCCCCTGATCGTCCTTGGCCTGGGTGAGGAGCACCGGGGGGCGCCAGGCCGATTCCAGCCCCGGGGCCCGCAGCTCCAGCATCCGCAGCAGATCCTGGTAAGCGCGCCAGGCCCCTTCCCGGTCCGCCTTGTTCACCACCAGGATATCGGCCACCTCCAGGATGCCGGCCTTGATCGCCTGAATATCGTCCCCCAGACCCGGCACGGTGACCACGATGGTGGTATAGGCGGTGGCGGCGATCTCCACCTCATCCTGGCCCACCCCCACGGTCTCCACCAGGACGTAGTCCTTGCCCATGGCGTCCAGCACCATAATCACCGCCCGGGCCGAGGCGGTGAGGCCGCCGAAATGGCCCCGGGTGGCCAGGGAGCGAATGAAGACCCCTTCGTCCAGGGCGTGGCGCTGCATACGGATGCGATCCCCCAAAATAGCCCCGCCGGAAAAGGGGCTGGTGGGGTCCACCGCCACTACCCCCACGGTCTTGCCTTCCCGGCGCAGATATTGAATCAAGCGGTCGGTGAGGGTGCTCTTGCCCACTCCCGGAGACCCGGTGATTCCGAGGATATGGGCCCGGCCGCCATGACGGTATAGGTTTTTAAGAACCTCCCGGGACGCCGGCTCTCCGTCGTCCAGCTCCCGCATCAGGCGGGCCGCGGCCCGCACCTCTCCCCGGAGGATCTGCTCCACCACCTTGGGGGTCTTGTCCATGATGCCTCCCATCTAGCGGGGGGCGAGAGACTTTTCAGCATCCCCGGCCCAGACTTATCCGATATATATATGGCACCTAAACATTGATGGCAAAGAAAAACCGTAAAAGTAATTTGCCCGGAGCCACTTACCTGGTTTATAATGGCCGCCAGGAACGGCCACCCCCATGCGCAAGCCGGTGCAGCAACTCTACCAGCTCTTTTCCCATGAGGACCGCCTGCTGATCCTCATCTACCCGGACCCGGACTCCATCGCCAGCGCCCTGGCCTTGAAGCGCCTCCTGTGGCGCCGCCTGGGGCCCTGTATCATCTCCCACATCGTTCCCATCACCCGTCCCCAAAATTTGCGCCTGGTGCAACTCCTGGGAATCTCCCTGACCCCGTTTTCGGAGATCGATCCCGGGGATTTCCCGCGCAAGGCCATGGTGGACGGGCAGCCGGAGCACTGGGAGGCCTTCAGCGCCATGCCCTTCGACGCGATCATCGACCACCACCCCCGCCTGCCCGGCACCCGGGGGGGATTTGTGGACATCCGGCCGGAGTATGGGGCCACTGCCACCATCATGACTGAGTATTTACGGGAGGCCCGCATCAAACCCTCCCCGAATCTGGCCACCGCCCTTTTTTACGCCATCAAGACCGACACTGCCAATTTTGATCGTCCCGCGGTGGAAGCTGACATGGGGGCCTTTCACTACCTCTTCCAGTTCACCCGCCACCCCCTGGTGCGGCGGCTCGAATCTTCAGAATTAAACCTGGGCATGCTGCGCTCCTTCCAACTGGCCCTGAACCGTTACTGCATCCGGCAAGACCGCATCTATGCCTTTCTGGGAGAGGTCGCCACCCCGGACATCCTGGTCATCCTGGCGGACTTCTTCCTCAAGACCGGGGAGATCGCCTGGACCATCGTGGCGGGCATCTATGAGAAGTGCCTGGTGGTGATCTTTCGCAATGACGGCTTGCACAAGGACGCCAACCACGTGGCGGTCAAGGCCTTCGGCCGGATGGGCCAGGCCGGCGGCCACCTGGCCAGCGCCCGGGCCGAGGTCCCCCTGGAAAACCTGGATCTCGCCCCTAAGGCCTCGTGGCAGGAATGGCTGAACTACCTGATCCGCCTGGTGGAAGGGCAGCGGGGGCTGCCGGCTCCCATCTGCGACCCGCAGGGGCCGTGCGCGGCGCCGGAAAATTAAGGAAGCCTGGGGGAAGGTCTCGGGAACCAGCAGCGCGGCCACCAGTACCCCCCGGGGCGGTTGAGAGGTCAGAATGAAAAAGGGCTTGCTGTTGGTGGATATCCAGAACGATTACTTTCCCGGCGGCCGGATGGAGCTGGTGGGGATGGAGGCCGCGGCATCCCAGGCCCAGGCGTTGCTGGCAGCCTTCCGCCGCCGGCAATGGCCCACCTATCATATCCAGAACGTTTCGCTCCGCAAAGGCGCCACCTTCTTCCTTCCCGACACCCCGGGGGTGCAAATCCATGCCAGTATCGCCCCGCGGGAGGGGGAGACGGTCATTACCAAACACTTCCCCAACAGCTTCCGGGACACGGGCTTGAAGGAGCGCTTGGACGCAGCAGAGGTAGGGGAGTTGGTAATTTGCGGGGCCATGAGCCACATGTGCATCGATGCCAGCACCCGGGCCGCAGTGGACCACGGGTTTTCCTGCGTGGTCATCCATGACGCCTGCGCCACCAGGGACCTGGTGTTTAGAGAGACGCTGATCCCGGCCCGCCAGGTGCACGGGGCCTTCATGACAGCCCTGGCTTCCTTTTATGCCGGGGTGATCTCTCTCAATGAGTTCATGCGGGCTTTGGCATAAGCAGAAGACCGGGGAGACCACATGCGCAACCTAAATAACCGCGGGAGAGCCGGCCAATGAGGCAGAGGGTCGTCATCTTAATCTCTCTGCTGCTCGCCTTCAGTCTAGCGGCCTGCAATCGGGCTCCCCAGCCCCGGGAGTTAAAATCCGAGGCCGGCCGCTTTTCGGTGATGACGCCGACGCCGCTGGAGGAGATGGTGCGGCCGCTGGAGACCCAGGGCGACAAGATCGACCTCCATATTTTCTCGGGCCAACTGGGGGATACCGGTTACTTTGTGAGTTATTGGGATTATCCTCCGGGACTGGTCCAGCCGGACCGGCTGGAGGAGATGCTGGACGGGAGCCGCGATGGCTCGGTAGCCCAGGTTAGCGGCAGACTGATCCGGGAAGGCAAGCTCACCCTGATGGGCCACCCGGGCCGGGAGCTGCTCATCGAAACCGGCAGCCAAACGGGGCCGGAGGCGCGGCGGCTGCAAGGGCGGCTGTTCATCGTCGGCAACCGCATGTACCAAATCATGGTGGTGGCCCCCAGGGATCAGGAAAGCCGCCCTGAGGCCGAGGCCTTCTTACAGTCCCTTAAATTGCTGGGCGGGCCGGCGCCAGTGGGGCTGCCGTCCCCGCCCGTCGAGAAACGGGACTGACTGTGGGAAACCTGGCTCGAGCTCTCCCCCCAGCCACTAGTGTGATGTCCCACAATTACCTTAACAAAAGATTTGAGATAGCCCCCCTCCCTTAAGGGGAGTGGGTTGGGGGGAGGGTGGCAACCTAGGGTAAATGAAAGATAAATTACCACATACCCCCGGTGTCGCCCCCTCAAGGGGGAGGGAAAAAGGCAAAGCATTTATGCAACGTTTCCGTGGGACACAATACTAGTGTCATGCTTCATAAAATATCCGGCAATTTTTTTGCCACTATCTGCCCCCCAAGGACATCCTTTAACCTGACCAGGAGGAGATCATGAAGATCATGCCCTATACCGCCGCCCCGGCAACCCAGTTCTCCCAGGGCGCAGCCCAGGGAATCGCGGCCCGGGTGGTTATCGGCAAGCAGGACGGCGCCCGGAACTTTTGCATGCGCGTCTTTGAGATCGCCCCGGGAGGGCATACCCCGAAGCACGCCCACCCGTGGGAGCATGAGATGTTCATTCATGCGGGGGAAGCCGAGATCTACGGCTCGGGCCAGTGGCGCCGGGTGGCATCCGGCAACGTGGTCTTCATCCCGGACCAGGAGGAACATCAAATCCGCAACCCCGGTGGGGAGTTGTTGATCATGGTCTGCCTGGTACCGTCCGGGGCCCCGGAATTATGAGGGACAATCTGAGGAAACGAAGATGGGAAGCACGGAAGAACCGGCGGTTTATAAGTTATACCTGTCGCCTGGCCTGAAGCTGCTGCTGGGGTTCATATTTTTGGCATTGGGAGGGGCCGCCTGCGCATTGATAGTGGTGCCCTCACTGGTTCAGGCGCACAAGGGGCCCCCTCCCCTGTTCGGGGTAATTTATCTTGTCTTTATCTGCATAGCCCTGTTTTCTATCCTCCGCCTGCCGCACCAGATAACCTTGGCCCCGGATGACACCGTGGAGTTTCGCAGTATCTTGCGGACCTGGGTGGTGCGGGCCGGGGAAATCAGATCCATCAAACCCTCAGCCCACCTTGGATTTTTCCTGGTCAGAACCGATGGCGCCAATATCCGGCTTCTGGCACAATTCGACGGGTTCCACGACTTTCTGACCAGGCTCCAGGCCATGCATCCGCTGGTGGAACTGCGGGGCTGTTAGACCGGGACCCCGGCGGGGCGCCGTGCGGGCGCGGGTTATCGAGCGATAATGGTGCGCGGTGCGCACCCTACATTACTGCCGGGGGTTATGGGGCGCGTTTAGGGTGCGTCGTGCGCACCCTGCACTACTTTGTGTGGAACCGCCGCCCACGGCGGTTCATCCGTACCGTTTTTTTGTCTTTTTTGCCAGGATGCGCCGCCGGGGGCGGCGGCGCTACATATTCTCCGCCGCCTCCTCGGCCAGCACCAGGTTGACGTGGCGCCGCCGCAGGTCCACATGGGCCACCCTAACCTGCACCCGATCCCCCAGGGCGAAGCTGGCCCCGGTTTTACGGCCCGTCAGGCGCATCCGCACTTCATCGTAACGGTAGTAGTCATTGGGCAGGTCCACCAGGCGCACCAACCCTTCGGCAAAGACCTCGTCCAGGGAGACGAAAAACCCGAAGGCGTTAACTCCGGTGACCATCCCGGAGAAGGTCTCCCCCACCCGCTGGGCCAGACAGCGCACCTGCATGCGGGCCAGCATCTCCCGCTCCGCCTCTATCCCCAGGCGCTCCCGTTTATTCAGGTGGGTGGCGGCGGCCTCCAGGTCCTCCGGCTCCGGGGAGAGTCTTTTACCCTTGCCGCCGGCGAGCCTGGCCAGCAACTGCCGGTGCACCAACAGGTCGGGATAGCGCCGGATGGGAGAGGTGAAATGGGTGTACCACTCGGTAGCCAGGCCGTAGTGGCCCAGGGCCTCCCCGGCGTAGCGGGCCTGCTTCAGGGAGCGCAACAGCATGAGCTGCACCATGGGGGCCAGTGGGGTGCTGCGCACCTCCTCCAGGAAGCCCCGCAACACCCGGGGGTCCCTCTGGGCCCCCTTGGGCAGAAGGAAGCCCAGGCTTTTGAGATAGGCGCCAAAAACGGTCATCTTGTCGGCACTGGGCCGTTCGTGCACCCGGAACAGGGAAGGATCTCCCAGGAAGACCGCCACCGCCTCGTTGGCCGCGATCATGAATTCTTCGATAATCTGGTGGGAGGTGAGCTGATCCACCCGGCGCACGTCCATCGGCCAGCCCCGCTCATCCAGGACCACCTCCGCCTCCGGGAGGCTCAGCAGCAGGCTGCCCCGCTCCTCCCGCCGCTCCCGCAGCAAGGCGCAGAGTTCCGCCATCCATCCCAGCATCTTGAGAAAATCCCGGTAGGGCCGCCGCAGGTTACGGTCTTTTTCCGTCAGCAGTTGCTGCACCAGGCGGTAGGTGAGGCGGGCATGGTTGCGCACCAGGGCCCGGTCGAACTGGAAGCGCTGCAGCCGGCCGCGGCGGTCGTAATCCAGGATGACGACCACCGCCAGGCGATCGACGTCGGGCTTAAGGCTGCAGAGCTCGGTGGCCAGCCGCTCCGGCAGCATGTGCACGGCCCGTTGGGGGAAGTAGACGCTGTTGCCCCGCTCCCAGGCCTCCCGGTCCAGGGCCGAGCCTGGGGTCACGTAGTGGCTGACGTCGGCGATGGCCACGTGCAGGGTGAAAACGCCCCCGGGTTTCTTCTCGACGCAGATGCCGTCGTCGAAGTCCCGGGCGCTTTCGCCGTCGATGGTCACCAGGGGCAGAGGCCGCAAGTCCAGACGGTCCTTGAGAACCTGGGCGGACAGCCCGGCAGGGATGCCTTCGGCCTCGGATAACGCCTCCGGCGGAAATTCATCCCGCAGCCCATATTTAAGGAGAACCAACCGGGTCTGGACTTCGGCATCCTCCACCGCTCCCAGGATCTCGGTGATGGCCCCCTGGGGGTTGAGGTGGCCGGTGGGATAGTGGGTCACCGCCGCCCGCACCATTTGCCCGGGCTCGGCGCCTGCCAACTGCTCCGGGGGGATGATCAGGTTAAAGATGAGGTGCTCGTCTTCCGGTTCCACGTAATAGACCTGGTCCGCCAGGCACAGGAGGCCCAGGACCTCATGGAGGCGGCGCTCCAGGATACGGATCACCCTGCCCTCCCGGCGGCGGCCCCGGCGGCCTTCAATCCGCACCACCACCCAGTCGCCGTGCCAGGCCTCCTTCAGGTTCACCGCGGTAAGGTAGATGTCTTGTCCGCCGCCGCTCTCCGGGGTGACGAAGCCGTAGCCGTCGGGGTGCACCGAGAGCTCCCCGGCCATCAGGTTCATCTTTTCCGGCAGGCCATAGCGGCCGCCCTTCAGGGAAACCAGCCGGCCCTGGGCCACCAGGAGTTCCACAGCGGTGTTGACCGCCTCCGCCTGGGCCGCCTCCGCCTTCATTGCCTGAAGCAACTCCGTGGGTAGTAAGGGTCGGGCCGCCTCCTGAAAGGCGCGCATCACCTGCTCTTCCCGGGAGGGTCGCCGCTTTTGCCGTCTTCTGGGACTCATTTCTTAACCTCTGCCGGTTACTCCGGGGCTTTTCCGTCCCCGGCCTGGTCACGAGACCGATCTGGCCACAAAATAAACCTGGTAATCAAAAATAGCAAATTTGCCGCCGAAATAGTGCTAAGGCAGGAGGATTTGGTAACGCCGCAGGTAGCCAGACGTCCCGCCTGTGCAGGAAATTGGGAGTTTAATCCACACCGGCCAGCGGCCCAGGCTACCCGGTCCAGCAGCCTAGACGTCCCGCCGGTGCACCATTTATGACCTCTCCTGCTTTCACGGCGGCGCGAGGATAATTTTACCCGGTTCCATCCCGATTGCTCTCACTACTGCTATCAGTTTTTAACAGGGTCAACTGCTTAGCAGCATAGAAAAGACCGGAAGATAATAAAATGGTGGTGCAGGCTACTATGAAGGCGAGTGATTTCCCATGCCATAGCCCGGTAAACCATTGCGTTAACTCATCCAGAAGCACATTTTCCTTGCCGCCGTAGAGTTCCATATCCCGGGAATACTGCTTGTAATCTTCAGGATTCATCGGATAAACTGTGCCATTCCCTTGTTCGTAACCCAAAACACTGCCGGCGTAGTTGTCAGCTCTCTGATAAATCAGGATGGCACTAACCAGGCCAACCAGCAGGATAATGACGCTAATTAGCTTAAGGCAATCAGGCAGGTTTTCCCTTTTACATTGCATATTGTGCCTGTTTTTACCGTATCCCTCTATAAAGGTCAATTCATTCCAACCAAATTCATCTGCTGAGCCGCCTCTTTTCGCAAATCCCGGATAATTACCTGATGCTGCTGGAAAAGAATAAGAATAAATGCCTGGTGTTGCAATAGGCCAACTGGCGGAAACCGGTAAATAATGGCGAAGCCGGAGTTCGCCCAGGTTTTCCAGCCTGTGCCCTATTGCGGCTGCGTTAAAATTTGTGATTTCACCAACAATTCTATATAATTTTTTCTGCAGGGATCTTATGGCCCGGAAAGGCGGCGCCTGCGCATGACAGGTTTGCAGATCGAATACTTGCAGAGGCTTTCCCCGCCCCGGCGGCAGAGCATCCTCGCGCGCTCCCGGGGAGACGTGAGCGAGGTGCTGGCCCAGGTGGCTCCCATCCTGGCCGCCCTGCGCCGGGAGGGGGACGCCGAATCCCTGCGGCAGCACCGGCAGTTCAAGGCCGATCTCACCCTTGCCGACCTGGAGGCCACCCCGGAGGAGATCGCGGCCGCCTACCGGGCCGTGGACCCGGAGGTGCTGGCGGCCCTTAAGGCGGCCGCGGCCAACATCGAAAAGTTTCACCGGGCCCAGCAAGAACGGGAGATGTGGGCCATGGAAGTGCAGCCCGGCATCCTGGCCGGGCGCCTGAGCCGGCCCCTGGAGCGGGTGGGCTGCTATATCCCCGGGGGCCTGGCCTCTTACCCCTCCAGCGCCCTGATGACCATCATCCCCGCCAAGGTGGCCGGGGTGCAGGAAATCATCGCCGCCACCCCGCCGGGGCCGGGGATGGCGGTGAACCACGCCACCCTGGTAGCGGCCCACCTGGCCGGCGCCAGCCGCCTCTTCAAGATCGGCGGACCCTGGGCCATCGGCTCCCTGGCCTACGGCACGGAGCTGGTGCCCCGGGTGGACAAGATCGTGGGGCCGGGCAACAAGTACGTCACCGCCGCCAAACTCCTGGTCTTCGGCGCCGTGGGCATCGACTCCCCCGCCGGCCCCAGCGAAGTCCTGATCCTGGCGGATGAGACCGCCGAGCCCCGGTTCCTGGCCATGGACTTCCTGTCCCAGGTGGAGCACGACCCCGAGGCCGCCGCGGTTCTGGTCACCCCCGCGGCGGAGCTGGCCCAAAAGGTAGTGGAGATCATCAACGCGGAGGTCCCCCACCTGCCCCGGCGGGAGATCATCGAGGCGGCCCTTTCCCCCACAAAATTTTCCGCGGCGCTGGTTGCGGAGACCCTGGAGGAGGCGGTAGAGTTCGCCAACCTTTACGCCGCCGAGCATCTACAGATCGTCACCCGGGAGCCCTTCGCCATCCTGCCCCGCATCCGCCATGCCGGCTCCATCTTTTTGGGGCCTTACGCCCCGGTGCCGGTGGGGGACTATGCCTCCGGGACTAACCACGTGCTGCCCACGGGGGGCTGCGCCCGGATGTTTTCCGGTCTGTCGGTGGACGATTTCATCAAAAAGCCCACCTTTCAGCATCTCTCCCGAGAGGCCCTGGCCAGTCTTAAGGACACGGTGATCACCCTGGCGGAGAGTGAGGGGCTGCCGCTCCACGCCCGGGCGGTGGCCGAGCGCTTCAGGTAAACCGGACCGGAGATTTTTTGGTAGCGCCTAACCGAGCCTGCAGGATAAAAGCCATGCCCACCGATAAATCTCGCACCACGCACACCACCGTCGCGGACCTCACCGACGTTCAAAACCACATTAGCCCCCGCACCATCGATATCGACAAGGTGGGGGTGAAAAACATCTCTTACCCCATCGTGGTGCTGGATAAATTCAAGGGCACCCAACACACCGTGGCCCGGATCAACATGTACGTCAACCTGCCCCATCGCCACAAGGGCACCCACATGAGCCGGTTCATCGAGATCCTCAGCGAATTCCGCCAGGATATCAGCCTCAAGAAGATCGGCCCCATCCTGGAAGAGACCCGCCGGCGCCTGCACGCCCAATCGGCCCACATCGAGATGACCTTTCCCTATTTCATCGACAAGGAGGCCCCGGTTACCGGGGCCCGGGGTTTGATGGAATATATCTGCACCTTCACCGGGGCGCTTTACGAGGACGGCCGCCTGGACCCGGTGGTGGGAATCACCGTGCCCATCACCACCCTGTGCCCCTGCTCCAAGGAAATCAGCAAGGTGGGCGCCCACAATCAACGGGGAGAGGTGCGGGTGCAGGTGCGTTACCGCAAATTCTTCTGGATCGAAGACCTGATCCGCCTGGTGGAAGAGTCGGCTTCCTGTGAGGTTTATGCCCTGTTGAAGCGGCAGGACGAGAAGTTCGTCACCGAAAAGGCCTACTCCAACCCCATGTTTGTGGAAGACGTAGTCCGGGAGATTGCCCACCGCCTCGGCCAGAACGACAACTTTAACTGGTTTGCGGTAGAATCAGAAAACTTCGAGTCGATTCACAACCATTCCGCCTACGCCCGTATCGAATCCCCCAACAAGCGCAACCTCTGGGAAAACCCACTTAATCTCCCTGGTTAAGCAAAATGGCCGCAGGCGCCCCCGCCGCTGGATAACCGGGGTATGCCGCCACCCAGGTCGCAATTCCTGGCCTCGATAAGTGAAAGCTGACCGCTGAAAGCTGAGAGATATTCCCTTATTCTTCCGGCCCTGGCCGCTTTTTTCCCTCCCTGGCACGGGTCTTGGGGCCTCCCCTGTCCTTGCCGACCAGCAGCTTCTCCTGGTCGGGGTGCGGCCCCAGCCACTGCACCCGGCCGGTGTCCAGCTCATAGAAGGCCCCCACCAGCTTGGTCTTGCCGGACTTCACCCCGGCCTTGATCAGGGGGCTCTTTTGCAGAATGTCTTCCATGGCCTGCCAGACGTTGTCCTTGATGGCGGCCTCCAACAAGGCTTCCCCGGTGAGCCCGGGATTCTCCTCCCTGGCCCTGGCCACTGCCGCCCTAATGGGAGCCACCAGGGCCGGGATGCTGCCCGGGAGTTTGGCGTTTTCCAGCACCGCGGTCACCGCCCCGCACTGGCTATGACCCAGGACCACCAGCAGCGGGATGTGGAGATGATCCACGGCGTATTCCAGAGAACCGATTTCATCGGTGGCGGCGGCATTACCGGCCACCCGCACCACGAAGAGATCGCCGAGCCCCTGGTCGAAGATCAGCTCCAGCGGCACCCGGGAATCGGAGCAGGAGAGCACCGCAGCCAGCGGGTGTTGGCCTTGCCCTGCGGTCAAGGCCCGGCGCTCCCGGCCCTGATGGGGGTATTGGGGCTTTCCCTCCAGATAGCGAGCATTCCCATCCCCGAGGATCTTGAGGGCCTCATCGGCGGAGATCGCCGACCCGGGTGCGGAGTCCAGGGCCCAAACTTCCTCCGGCAACACCAGGCGGCCTCCGACCCTAACCGCCAGGCCCAAGGCCGCCAGATACTTGAGAAAATCGCGGCGGTGCATCTTAACCTCCTGCTTGCCTTTAGATATTCGTTAGGGAGTATTTTATGATTAGCTGGACATAAATATCAGGCCCAAAACGCGGGACTGGGCTCATCATCTGCCGCAGGCCGGGGCTGGGGCCCCGGTCTCGGATTTTTTGCCGTCCTCCTCTGCCCCCTGCATCAGCACCCGGGCCAGTTCCATCATGTCGCGCAGTTTCTGATCCACCCGGCCATTGAGGGTGTCGGCCTCGAAAGTGCCATCGGGCTGACGCTGGCCCGCGGCCAGGCCGGTTAACAGCTCCATGGCCTCGTCCACGTGACCCACGGCCCAGACGTGGAACTGCCCCGCCGCCACCGCCTCAACCACCTCTGTTTTCAACATCAGGTCCTGAACGTTGGCCTGGGGGATGATGACCCCCTGGGTCCCATCCAGACCCCGGGCCTTGCAAACCTTATAAAACCCTTCGATCTTCCAGTTGACCCCGCCGATGGGCTGGGCCTCGCCCCGCTGGCTTACCGAACCGGTCAAGGCGATATTCTGGGCCAGGGGCACGTCCGCCAGGGAGGAGAGCAGGGTGGCCAGCTCCGCCATGGAGGCGGAATCGCCCTCCACCATGCCATAACTCTGCTCGAAGGCGAGGCTGGCGCTCAGGGTCAGGGGCTTATCCTGGGCGAAGCGGCTCTTCAGAAAGCCCGCCAGGATCAGCACCCCCTTGTTATGGATGTTTCCGGAAAGTTGGGACTCCCGGTCGATGGCCACCACCCCTCCCCGGCCCAGGGCGATGGTGCCGGTGATACGGCTGGGCCGCCCAAAGGCGTGGTCCCCCAGGGCATAAACCGAGAGGCCGTTTATCTGGCCCACCACCTGGCCCGAGGTCTCAATGAAGAGCATGCCTTCGTCGATTAATTCCTGCAGCTTCTCTTCCGGCAGGTCGGCCCGGTAGGTCTTCTCCTGGATGGCCTTTTCCACGTCGGTGCCCAAGACCTCCGGGTGGGTATTGTTCCGGGCCCAGTAGTTGGCCTCTTTCAAGGTGTCCAGGACCTCCATGAGCTGCAGGGTGAGCTTGCCCCGGTGGCCGGCCAACTCGCCGGCATACTCGATAAGGCGGGCCATGCCTGTCTTGTGCAAGGGCAGGAGTGCCTTTTCCTTGCAATATCCGGCCACCAGGGCGCAGAACTTCTTAAGGTGGTCCTCGGTCTTGTTCATTCGCCAGTCGAACTGCGCCTTGATTTTGAAAAACTTTTGAAAGTCTTCATCGTAGGTATAGAGAATCTGGTAGACGTATGGGTCGCCGATGAGGATGATCTTGATGTTCAGGGGAATGGGCTGGGGCTGCAGGGTGCGGGTAGTGATCAGGCCGAACATCTCCAGCGGGTCCTCAATGCCGATTTCCCCATTTTTCAGGCAGCGTTTCAAGGCCTCGTAGGAAATAGACCAGCGCAGCAGGTCCAGGGCCTTCAGCACCAGGTAGCCGCCGTTGGCCCGGTGCAGCGAGCCGTTGCGGATCAGGGTGAAGTCCGTCACCAGGGCGCCGAATTGGGCCCGGCGTTCCATGGCGCCGAAGAGGTTGGGATAAGTGGGATTGTTTTCAAAGACCACCGGGGCGCCCGTGGTTTCGCTGTGGTCCACGAAGACGTTCACCTGGTACTGGGTAAAGCTGGGCTCCGGCATGGGGAAGGGAAAGGGGACCTGGCCCCCCGGCCGCCGCTTCAGGTCTTCAATGTTCTTCAAGACATCTTCCTGGACATCGTTGAGATAAACCAGGACCTGAGGAAGATCCTTATACTTCTCCCGCAGCTCCTCCATGAGGTGTCCCACCACATAGAGGGCCACGTCCTGGTCCAGCTTCTTCTCCTTCTCCTGATATTCCTTCTCCATCTTACGGATCTTGCGGATAGCGTCGTTCATCACCACATGGAGCTGGGTCGACTTCTGCCGCAGCTTTTCCCGATCTTCGTCATTCAGGGCCTTGAGCTCTTCTTCATTCAAGGGCTTGCCCTCTTTGCCCGGGAAGATCATCAGCCCGGTGGGCGAGATGTTGAGGATGAAGCCCTCCTCTCCCGCCTTGGAGTCCAATTCCTGGAGAATGGCGTTGCGTTCCTGGGTGATGGTATGCATCAGGGATTCCCGGCGGGTGGAGTAATCCTCGCTTTCGAACACTTCGGGGATCTGCACCCGCAGGGCGGAGATGAGTTCCTCCATATCGCCCTTGAGGACCCGGCCCAGGCCCTTGGGCAGACTGAGGCTCTGGGGCTTCTCTGGGTCCCGGAAATTATAGATGTAGATATAATCGGAGGGAGAAGGGTCCTTGGCCGCCAACTCCGCCAGGTAGCCCATGATGGTCTCGGTTTTCCCGGCACGGGGCGGCCCGGCCACAAAGATATTGTATTCCAGGTCCTTGACTCCCAGGCCGAACTCCAGGGCGTGTACCGCCCGGTCCTGGGCCACCACCCTTTCCTTCAAGGGAGTGAGATCCAGGGTGGTTTCGAAACCCAGGCTGTCTGGGTTGCAAACGGCTCGCAGACTTTCCGACTTCAGTTCCCAGCGGTTTGCTTTTACTGCCATGAGTCCTCCTTAAATTTAGCTCTGATCCCGGAATCTCTTTAAGGGGCCGCCAGGGACCAGGGCGGCGGCTTAGCCGGGCAATTCTTCCAAGCGGGTCAACGGGCACACCTGGGGGTCGTGAAAACCGGGGCCTTCCAGCTGGATGGTGTTGTGCTCCAGGCCGAAGCGGCGTCGCAGGATCTCTTCCAGTTCCCAGGTGAGACAGTCCCGGTCCGGGGGGTGGTCCACCGTCACATGGACGCTGGCGGCAAAAATCCCCGAGGCAATGGTCCAGACGTGCAGATCGTGGACCAGCTTCACCTCCGGGTGCCCTTCCAGGGCCCTTTGTACCTGAGCCAGATCGATGTGCCTGGGGGTGGCTTCCATCAGAATCTCGGTGGCTTCCCAGACCAACTGCCAACTGCTGGCTACGATCAGCACTCCCACCACCATCCCGGCCAGGGGGTCGAACCACTGCCAGCCTCGCCAGAGGATGGCCAGGCCCGCCAGCACCGCGGCAAAGGAGGCGAATGAATCGGACAGCAGATGGATAAAGGCGGACCTCAGGTTAAGGCCGTGCTCCCGGGCGGGCCTGAGGACGTACATCCCCAGCAGGTTCACCAACAGGCCCAGGCTGGCGACGATCAACAGGGGTTTGCCGCTGATCTCCCGGGGCTGGAAAAGCCGGCTCAGGGCTGCATAGAAGATATAGCCGGCCATGGCCCACAGGACCAGGCCGTTGATCAGGGCCACCAAAATCTCCAGGCGGCGGTAACCGAAGGTCTTTTGGGCCGTGGGCCGCCGCCCTGCCCAGCTCAGGGCCAAGAGGCTGAGCCCCAGGGCCGCCACGTCGCTTAACATATGGCCGGCGTCCGCCAGCAGGGCCAGGCTGTTGCTCAGAATCCCAGCCACCAGCTCCACCACGAAAAAGGCCGCCTGGGTCCAGAAGGCCAGGCTCAGGCGGGCCTGGTTGCTGTGGAACCGCTGGGGGTGGGCGGGGTGCTGGCCGGTATTCATCCTTTATCCAGGCGAATTTCCAGAATTTGGTAGAACTTCAGGCCGGAGGGAGTATGCACCTCCACCTTCTCTCTCAGGCGCCGCCCCAGCAGGGCCCGGCCCAGGGGCGACGAAGTGGAGAGATGCCCCAGGGCGGCGTTGGCCTCTAGGGTGGACACCAATTTAAATTCCCGTTCCCGGCCGCTGCTCAGGTTGCGAACCCAGACCAGGGAATTGAATCTTACCCGATTGGGGGGCAGGTTGCTCCCCACCAGGACCTCGGCGTTGGCCAGGGTCTGCTGCAACTGCTGGATCCGCCGGTCCAGGCGCTGCCGCTGAACCAGGGCGGAGAGGAAATCGGGGTTCTTCTCCCCTCCCTCCTGGGCGGCTTCCAGGAGTTCCTGGACTAGCTGCGGCCGTTCCACCCGGCTCAGGAGGTCCAACTCCCGCACCAGCTTCTCATAGCCCGACCGGGTCAACAGGATCTTTTTCATAACTTCGGAATCTTTACATTTCTGCGCAAGCCCCAACAATGGAACCCGCCACTATTTTTATCTAAAAAGTCAGGGAGGGTCAACCACAGAGACCATGCCGGCGTATGGATTTTCTCGGCTTCCGGGCTTCACAGCCGACCGGGAAGGTGGCAGGGATTAATGATCTCAGGAAGTTTAGGGGGCGCACCGCTCCCCCGGAAGGCGGAAAGCCCTCCGGTCTCGGCCCAGGTTTTACCTGCCTGCAGTTGGGTGCTCAGCAGGCCGCCTGCCCTTTCCATGGCGCCAAGATGAGGTTTGACCAGAGCGAGCCAGGCGGCTCTGAGGCACAAATAGGAAGACCATATCAAAATATGCGGTTCGGCTAATCAGAAATTGGTAAATGGCAATGATCTGGATAAGGCTCCGGGCCCTTCGGTTACCAATTGAAATTCATCATCCCCCGGCCGCCGGGACTCCCCCCACCAGAGCCCGTTCCTCCCCGGCCACTGCCTCCGGACCCTCGCCCGCCATGATCCTCCTCCTGCCAAAGCGGCACACCCTGCTCATCCCGTACTTTCAGGATCTGCCCATCTTTTTTGACTTGGGCCGCGAGAATTTGGGGCTGGCCGTCCCGGGTAACTTGAGAACCGGTCACTTCCAGGGAGTCCCCTTGTTTTAAATCAAAGCATTGCTTTCTGACATACGAGGGTGGCCCCAGATGAACTGTAATATTGCCCTTATCGGTCTTGAGCAGCAATCCATGGACCTGCATGCCTGCCATGGACCTCCATCCCGTCGCTCCATAACTTCCCAGGTCCTCCACCTGCCCCTTCACCGTCGTCACGGTCTGGAGATTGTATTCCTGGCGTTCATGTGTCCCTGAGTTACCGCCTCGTCCGCCACCCCGTCCCAAACCACCCATTTGCGCCGCGGCCGGACCAACAAGTCCCGGTAGCAGGGCGAGGATAATCAAAGCTGAGTACCACAACCATCGGTTCGTCAAGGGAATTTCTTGCATACGCCATTTCTCCAAACTGTAAGTTGGGTCTGGTTGCAGGAGCTTAAGCCGAGATCAGGCGGCAGCCCTGGCTGAGGTTGTCCTAAACTAAATCGGTCCCTGGAACCATTTTCCTGGGTTTAACTCCTAAGACGAGCCTCTTCCTGCCTGTAATCCCTCTCACAAGAGGGATGATAGCAGAGAATATGGTATGTTTTTAATTCGGCAGGGATTTCAACCAACGCACCACGTCGGCCTTGGCTGCGGCCGGGGTGCCCCGGTGATCGGCGGCAACCACCACATATTGGCTTAAGGGGTTGGCCGGTGCCTTGGTGAAGATTTCTTTGGCCTGAGGAAAATGCATATCTTTATCCCCAACCACTACCAGCAAAGGGATCTTGGCATCCAGGCGGGCGGCGTTGCGCCCCATGGCCCCCAGCCCGTCGGGATCAAAATAGCTGAGGTAGATTTGGGCTTGCGTGTTAACCGGAAAAAACTTCCCCTGGTTTACGTCAGGGAACTCTGCTTTTTGGGTTCCGAGGCCAGACTGCACCATCTCCCGGGCTTTGGCGACGCCTCCCTTAACTATTTCCTGAAATTGGGGCAAATCCGGATAATGGCCCGGAGCCAGCATGATGACCCCGGCAACCCCGCCCCGGTTAGCGGCATAAGCCAGGGCGGCGTTAGCTCCCATGCTATGTCCCGCCACCACGATTTTAGTGGCTCCTTTCTGTTTGAGTTGGTTGATGGCGGCGGCGATCTCATCCAAGGCCGTCTCAAAGCTGGCGTCGAGATAGCGGTTAGCGGACCAGGGCATCGCCGGGGTGGAGACGAGAAACCCCTGGGCCTCCAACTCAGACGACAGATCCCACAGTTTTTCGGGCTTGCTCGTCTTGCCATGCAGCAGCACCACCCCCACCCGCGGGGCCTCTGCCCGGGATACCGCGGGAAGAACCAGAGCCACAGCCAGTATTAAGGAAAAAAGAAGCTTAAAAATCATTTTCCGGGACATACTTTCCCATCCTTTCTCAATTGCGCCCCGGGGGGCATCTCCCTTTTCATAATACCTGCATTGGCAGGCTGGCGATCGGCCTACTTCTCGAAGATTAGCTCGTCTTCGAGTTTGATGCAATCCTTGACACTTTGGGCTGCCGGACAACGGGCAATATAGTTGGCAAAGGCCTCGTTGGCATCGGCCACCTTCTCCTCCGGACATTTGAGGTGCATTTTTACCCGGATCGTCGTGATCTTGAGGACAGTGTTGACGTTCTCAATGTCCCCTTCCACATCAACCCAGAAGAGATGCTCTGAAGTTGGGATCTTCTTTCCGGCCAACAGCGTGGCCAGGGTTCCCATCATTCACCCTGCCGTCGCGGCAATGATATGATCCAGGGTCGCCGCATACTCCTTGTCGGGCTCCACGTTGTAGAACCTCTTGATCCCCCCGTGAACCCCATAATAAATCGGCTCTGCAAAGCCCTCAATCATGGCCCTGCGGGTTGGTCCCTTTTCCCGCACAATCTTAATCCGTGAGGTATGGACTACTTCTCCCATAAGGCACCTCCCTTTTTAAGTTTATTGGTTCTTGGAGCCCAATCTTCTCATCAGCCGCAGGTCATATGGTTAGGTCATTTTCCATCAATTCTTGCGGAATAATCCAGGATTAAATATTGGGCCCTACTGTCCCGGTTTGCGAATGGTAATACCCGATGATATCTCGTTTGGAGATCATGGCGATGATCTCATCAGGGGCCTCTTCCTTCACGACCGGCAATTCGTCCACGTTTAACCGAACCATCTTATCCAGGGCCTCCTGCAATGAATCCTGCCCAAATACCCTCACCATATTGGGCTTGGCCACATCCTTGGCGATGATCAGGCATTGAACGCTCGCCTCGAACATCACTTCCCGGATATCATTAATGGAGAGGATTCCCGTCACCTTGCCACCCCCATCGACCAGCGGGAAGTAAATTTGCCGGGAATTTGCGATAACCTGGATGAGTTGGCTGAGATGCATATTCTCGGGAATTACTATTACCGACTGGGGTTTTACCACGTCCGCAACATGCATCTCTTCCAACAGGCCCCGGGCGAATTCGGTCATATGGGCCGGAGAGGCCAGCCGGCTAATGACCTGCTTTTCATACAGGCTGACCTTGCCCAACAGCAGATAGGAGACGGTGGCCACCAGCATCAAGGGTACTAATAGAGTGTAGCTGGCGCACATTTCACACGCCATGATGATAGAAGATATCGGCACCTTGGCTACTCCTGCAAAGAAGCCGCCAATGCCCACCAGGATAAAGGCATTGGGATGGATGACCCACCCCGGCGCCAGTTGATGGCCCAGAAAGCCGAAGGCCCCTCCCAACATGGCCCCTATGAATACGGAAGGGCCGAAGACTCCGCCGCTGCCTCCGGAACTGATGGTGCAGCAAGTGGCGACAATCTTCATCAACGCCAGGAGAAACATGGTGCCCCAAAAGATTTTTCCTTCCAGGGCCGCCTGGATCCAGCCATAACCCCCATCCATCACCTGCGGGACCGAAAGAGCGATAACCCCCAGCATCAGTCCCCCCAAAGCCGGTTTCAAGGCCTTGGCGATTGGAACCTTTTTAAAAATTCGGTCCCGAAAGACATCGTAAAACAGCTTCACATATACATAACCCACCAGGGCGCAAATTACGGCAAACACGGCATAGGGCAGCAGTTCCACCGGCGCGAAATCGACCGGTCCCGGAAAAAATAAGGCGGTCCGTCCAAAATATTTGTCAAAGATGGACGAGGCCACGATTGCCGAGACGATGCAGGGGAGAATGGCTTCAGATTCGAATTCCGTTTCCCGGTAAAGGACCTCCGGAGCGAAAAGCGCGGCCCCCAGGGGGGCGTGAAAGATGGCGCCGATGCCGCCGGCGGCCCCCGCCAACACCAGGATGCGCCGGTCGCGAGGTTTGAGTTTCAAGACCCCTGCCAGGAAGGACCCGAAACCGGCGCCGATTTGGGCAATGGGTCCCTCCTTGCCGGCAGAACCGCCGCTCCCGATGGTAAGCGCCGACGCCAGAATCTTGACAATAGGCACTCGCTTGCGAATATAGCCGCCGCGGTAATGGAAGGCCTCGATCATGGCGTCGGTGCCGTGACCCTCCGCCTCGGGAGCGATGCAAAAAACCATTATCCCGGAGATCAATCCACCCAGCGCCGGAATCAAAAGAAACAGCCAGGAATGGGTCGAAGCCAAGGCAGCCACGCTTGCGACCCCCGACCCTCTCGCAGGTTCCAGGTAACTCGTTGGCAGATAGAGGAAAAAATGGAGTGCCCGCCGCAGCAGTTCTTCAAAAAGAATTGCTCCCAATCCGGACACTACCCCCACCACGATGCTTATCAGCGGCCAACGAAAATGGCCGCCCCCCCCAGAGCGCTCCGGGGCGATACGACTCTTGATTAATCGGAAGAACCTGCCATCCATACAGGTGTCCTAAGACATTAAGTTTTTTACGATAAATAGAACATCGCCCCGTAATCCAAGAAGGCCTCCAAGGGTCGAGGTTTGGGCATCCTTATTAAAATAATCCATTTCTTCCGAAGTTTGCATCAATTTTAGAAATCCTGGAAAAGTTTTCGACCCTACAAACTGGAAGCTCGCTTATCCCTTAACTAAGCCTGCAAAATAGATTTACGCCATAATCCATTCCCAGGCTTTGGAGAGCTGCCCGGCGGCAAAGGTCTTATGCTCTCCTTTCATAAGGGGCGCAAAGAGTTTCATGATCAGTTCGATCCATTTCGGCCCGCCCACGATGGCCATCTTCTCAAAGTCGTCTTTGTGGGGCAGGAAGAATTTAGCATCGTCCCAAAGGGCCCCCGCCTCCAAACCCGCAAACTCCTCATCCATGAAGCAGAGTAATCTTACTTTGCCGTGTTTTTTTATCAGGGCTTCCAGGCGGGGAATCAAGAACTCCCGGTAGTCCTGATCCGTGAGCTTACCGGTAGCTCTCAACCCTAGAAGTTTGCCTTGGCTTTCCGGCATGATCTGAAACATGGTTTTCCTCCCGGATAAAATTATTATTCCTCAGTTTATCGTAGTCAGGCAGGTGAACTTCGGGCAAGGCATCCTGGTCTAAGCGGACTTGGGCCTGCACCGGCAAGGCAAATAAGGTTAAGTACTGGAAACTTAAAGATCAACTGGCGTACAAAGGGAGGGATCTGAAGCCTGGGGAAGAAGACCAAAACCGGTCTTGAAGCAAACCCTGATTCTGGCTCGGGCCTTTTAGGCTCTTGCCGCGCCTACCTGCGCGCCCCAGCGGATTTGCTGGGATAAATCGCCTCCTGGCCACCTGCGCCGCGCCGCTGGGTTCTCAAAACTCAAAACCGGGCGACCCAGCGGGTCGCCCCTACAACTCGAAACTCGAAACTCAAAACTCGAAACTCAATAGCCTCCTTCCCCGGCCAGGTCCTCCTCTTTGGCCTTGCCTTTAAAGAGAAAATACACCCAGACCTGGTAGGCGATGACGATGGGCACAAAGGTCAAGGCCACCCCCAGCATGATCTTTAAGGTCAGGGGGCTGGAGGCGGAATTGGCGATGGTCAGGCTGTAAGCCGGATCGATACTGGAGGGCAGCAGCCTGGGATAGAGTCCCACCACCCCGAACAGGGTAACTCCGACGATGGCGGCGCAGGAGGCGAACCAGGCCCGCCACCACGCTCCCCGGCGCATAAACAGATAGACCAGGATCAAGGCGGCCACCGCCAGGGCGGGGATCAGGAAGAGGGCCGGGTGGTCCCGGTAGTTGTCGAACAGGGTGGTAGCCCGCAGGCTGGCGAACAGGAACAGGGCCGCCACCAGCAACAGCGGCCACCACAATCTGGCCGCCATGGCCGCGGCCCGCCGCTTAAGCGGCCCCTCGGTTTTAATCGCCAGCCACAGGGAGCCGTGCACCAGGAAGAGCAGGAGGAAGAGCACGCCCCCAGCCAGGCCGTAGGGATTGATCAGGGTGAGCAGGCCCCCCTGGTAAACCCCGGCCCCATCGATGGGCAGGCCCCGGAAGATATTGGCGAAGGCCACTCCTAAGAGGAACGCCGCCAGGAAGCTGCCGCCGCTGAGGCAACAATCCCAGAGGGCCTTCCAGCCGGGGTGGTCCACTTCATTCCGGAAGGCGAAGGAGACGCCCCGCAGGATCAAGGCAAACAGGATGAGCATCAAGGCGGAGTAGAGGCCGCTGAACATCACCGCGTAAGTGGTGGGGAAGGCGGCGAAGGTCACCCCGCCGGCGGTGATCAGCCAGACCTCATTCCCGTCCCAAAACGGCCCGATGGCCCGGTAGACTAGCTGGCGCTCGGTATCGTTCTTGGCCATGAAGGGCAGCAAGGCCCCCGACCCCAGGTCGAAGCCGTCCAGCATGAAATAGACGGCCCACAGGATTCCCCACAGGAAAAACCAGGTGGCTCCCAGCATCTCTCAACCCTCCCCCCGGACGGCGGCGACCGTGGCCGGCTCCGGCCCCCGCCGGACTTGTTGCATGATCAGATAGAAGGCCACTCCTCCCAGCAGGCCATAGACCACGATGAAGGCCGCCAAAGAGATGGCCACCTGGGAGGTGGCGATGGGAGAGACCGCCGCCGCGGTCTTCATCAGCCCGTAAACGATCCAGGGATGGCGGCCCACCTCGGTGACTATCCAGCCTGCCTGCAAGGCCACATAGGGGAGCGGCATGGCATAGAGCATCACCTTTAAATAGCCGGGGCTCGATTCCAGCTTATTACGCTTGAACCAGCCCACCAGCGTGAGCAGCACGAAGAGGAGGCCCAGGGCCACCATCAACCGGAAGGCCACGAAGGTCAGGGTCACCGGAGGCCGGTCCTCCGGCGGGAAGTCCTTGAGCCCTTTGACCGTGGCCTGGGTAGAATGGTAGGCCAGCAGGCTCAAAACCCCGGGCAGTTGCCCGAACTCCGCCAGGTTGCGCTGGTTCTTCTCGTCCGGGATGAGAAACAAGGTCTCGGGAGCCTCGGCCCTGGTCTCCCAAAGGGATTCCATGGCCGCCAGCTTGGCGGGTTGGATCTTGGCCACCTCACCCGCATGGATATGCCCTTGGACCAGCTCTCCCAGGGAGCAGACCAGGGCCAGGCTCAATGCCAGGCGGAAGGATTTGCTGAAGAAGGCGGTGTGCTGCCGGCGCAGCAGATGGTAGGCGCTGACTCCCATGACGAAGAAGCCTGCCAGGATATAAGCCCCGAAAATGGTATGGATAAATATCTGGAAGGCGAAGGGCTGGGTGACCACCGCCAGAAAATCCTGGAGTTCGGCCCGGCCATTCCTGAGGACGTAGCCCACCGGATGCTGCATCCAGGCATTGGCGATCAGGATCCACAGGGCCGAGAGGTTGGAGGCCAGGGCCACCAGCCAGATGCACAGGGCGTGGAGCCGGGGAGAGAGGCGCTTCCAGCCGAAGACCCACACGGCCAGGAAGGTGGATTCCAGAAAGAAGGCCAGGGTGGCCTCGATGGCCAGCAGGGAGCCGAAGAGGTCCCCCACGTAGCGGGAATACCGGGACCAGTTGGTGCCGAATTGGAACTCCAGGGTGATGCCGGTCACCACCCCCACCGCGAAATTGATGATAAAGATCTTCCCCCAGAACATGGCCATCCGCCGGTACTCCTCATCTCCGGTCTTGACGTACACCGTCTCCATGATGGCGATCAGGACGGACAGTCCCAGGGTGAGCGGGACGAAGAGGAAATGAAACATGGTGGCCGCCGCGAACTGCAGGCGGGAGAGCATCAGGACGTCCATGGCGAGCTATCCTCCGTTTCCGCAGTATCTGAAGTCTCTTTTAGGCACGACCGAGGCCCCTGGCAAGAGGCCGCAGGCTTATTACTGAATAATTATTACTGCTCGTCTCTGGGCGCCAGACAAAATCCCCGGCGGCTGCGAGGTCCTTGGAGAGAAGATTTATCCTGGCTTACCGCCAGCCTGATTATGGTTGACATACCCGGCGCCGCCGGGTATGATTCGTTATCCGAGGCACCCCTTTAGGGGGTTTAATAGGGAAGACGGAGAACTAGCCGTCGCGGTCCCGCCGCTGTGACCGGGGACGAACCCTGCACAAAGCCACTGTTCCACCGGAGTGGGATGGGAAGGCGCAGGCATTAGGTCGATCCGGGAGCCAGAAGACCTGCCCGGAGGGCTGGAGCTTTTTTGTAAAAGGGCCCAGACCCTGGAGACGCCCTGGACAAGCCTCTCCTTCCCTTAAGGATTAAGAAACTGGGTGCATCCTTAAGTCCAATGGACTTGAGGATTTTTTTTTGGGAGGGAGCTATAAATGACGGGCTGCCGCGGCCTGGTGATCGCCGGCACCCAGAGCGGCGTGGGCAAGACCACCGTCACCCTGGGGCTGCTCTCTGCCCTGCGGCGCCGCGGCCTGACGGTGCAGCCCTTCAAGGTGGGTCCCGACTTCATCGACCCGGGGCACCATGGCCGGGCCGCCGGCCGCTGCTCCCGCTCGCTGGACGGCTGGATGCTGAGCCGGGAGGCCAACCTGTCCCTGTTCCGGCGCCACGCCGCCCAGGCCCAGGTGGCCGTGGTGGAGGGGGTTATGGGCCTGTTCGACGGCTATGACGGCGCCAGCGAAGCCGGTTCCACGGCCCAAATGGCCAAGTGGCTGGGGTTGCCGACCCTCCTGGTGGTGGACGCCCGGGCCATGGCCCGGAGCGCCGCGGCCCTGGTCCATGGGTTCGCTACCTTCGACCCGGACCTGGCCCTGGCCGGGGTGGTCTTCAATCGCGTCGGCGGGGCCGCCCATTGGCAATATCTTCAGGAGGCCATGGAGCGGTTGCCGGGCGTGAAATGCCTCGGGGGCCTGCCCCGGGAACCGAAACTAGCCATCCCCGAAAGGCATCTGGGTCTGGTCACCTCCGAGGATCATCCTTTGGGAGAGGAATATCTGGAGCGCCTGGCCGCCTGGCTGGAAGACCATCTGGACCTGGACCGGCTGCTGGCGTCCCTGCCGCTGCTGCCGCAGCCGCCGGCGACGCCGCCCGCGGCCTCTCCCCACCACCCACTAGTGCGCCTGGGGGTGGCCCGGGACCGGGCCTTCTGTTTCTATTACCCGGAAAATTTGGAATGGCTGGCGCATTTCGGGGCCGAACTGGTGCCGTTTTCCCCCCTGACGGACCGGCAACTGCCCGCCGGCCTGCATGGCCTCTACCTGGGGGGCGGCTACCCCGAGCTCTTTGCCGGGGAGTTGGCGGCCAACGAGGGGATCAAGCGCCAACTGGCGGAGGCGGCCGCAGCCGGCCTGCCCATTTATGCCGAATGCGGGGGGCTGATGTACCTGTCCAGGGAGATCCGGGATCTTCAGGGCCAGAGCCACCCCATGGCCGGGCTGCTCCCCTTCCGGATCCGCATGCTCCCCAGGCTCAAGGCTTTGGGCTACCGGGAGGTCACCCTCAGGACCGACGGCCTCCTGGGTCCGGCGGGTACCAGGGCCCGGGGCCATGAATTCCACTACTCGGAAATCGAGGCGGAAACCGAAGACCTGCCCCGGCTATACCTGATTGCCGACCGGCAGGGAACCACGCCGGCTCCGGAGGGCTATTGCCTGGGCAACGTCCTGGCCAGCTACGTGCACCTCCATTTCAGCAGCAACCCGGAAGTGGCCCGCCATCTGGTGGACCATTGCCGCGCTTATCAGGAGAAAATATGAGCTGGGGGCCGCGGCTACCCGAAGAGATCGAGGCGGAGAGCTTTCGCCGCATCGAGGCCCAGGTGGGGGCCCATCATTTTCCGCCGCCGGTCTGGATGGTGGTGCGGCGGATGATCCACACCAGCGCCGACCTGGATTACCTCAACAACTTACGGCTGCATCCCCGGGCCATAGCCGCGGGGGTGGCGGCCCTGCGCCAGGGAGGCCCGCTGGCCACCGATACCCGTATGTTGCTGGCGGGGATCTCCAGCGGCCGCTTGAGCCGGCTGGGAGTAACCCCTTTCTGCCTGATGGATGATCCGGAGGTGGCCTTGGAGGCGCGGCGCCAGGGGACCACCCGGGCGGCCGCGGCCATGGAGGCCGCACTGCCGCGGCTGGCCGGGGGGATCGTGGCCATCGGCAACGCCCCCACCGCCCTGCTGCGGCTCCTCGAGCTGCTGGCCGCCGGAGCCCCAGCGCCCGCCCTGGTGGTGGGGCTGCCGGTGGGTTGGGTCAACGCCGCCGAATCCAAGGAGGCCTTGAGCCGCCAAGATTGTCCATTCATCACGGCCCTGGGGCCCAAGGGAGGCTCGGGGGTGGCCGCCGCGGTGGTTAACGCCCTGGCCATTATGGCCATAGAGGAGACCGGGGTATGACCGGGAAGATCGGGACTCTTTACGGGATCGGCGTGGGACCGGGTGATCCGGATTTGATCACCCTGAAGGCGGTGCAGGTGCTCTCGCGCATCCCCCACCTCTTTGCCTCCTGCTCCACCAAAAACAGCTACAGCCTGGCCCTGAACATCGTGCGCCGCCACCTGAATGGGGCCGGCATCGAACGTCTCCCTTTCCCCATGACCCGGGACCCCCAGGTTCTGCAAGCGGCCTGGGAGACCAACGCCAGGCGGGTCCTGGAAGTTCTGGCCACGGGGGTGGACACCGCCTTCGTCACCCTGGGGGATCCCCTCACCTACTCCACCTTCGGCTATCTCTTGAAGACCCTGAAGCGCCTGTGCCCGGAGGTGCGGGTGGTCACCATTCCCGGGATCACCTCCTACAGCGCCGCGGCCGCCCGCACCCAGATTCCCTTGGCCGAAGGGGAGGAATCATTCGTGCTGGTCTCCGGGACCCAGGGCGCCGCCCGGCTGCGGGAAGTGGTGGAGAGCAGCGACAATATCGTGATGCTGAAAACCTACCGCAACTTCCGGGAGATCTACCGGACCCTGGAGGAACTGGATCTCTTGGACCGGGCCACCTGCATCAGCCGCTGCGGCCTGGAGGGAGAGACGGTGGTGGAGAACCTGCGGGATTATCAGGGGCAGCCCTTGCCCTATCTCTCCATGATCATTATCAAAAAGAAAGGCAAAGGTTATTGAAGACCGCCACTCCGACCGCGGGCGGCTGGGGGCAGTGGCTGGTGCTGCCCCTAATTGGCCTTCTGGTGGCCTTTTACTGGCTGGGCCTCTGGCCCGGGGCCCATCAGCTCTCAGTCCACAAGCTTTACCGGCAACTGGCCTGGCCCCTGCTGCGGCTGCTGGTTTACCTGGGGGTGGGCCTGCTGCTCGGGCAGGCCATCGAGTCCCTGGGCTGGGCCGCCAAGTTGGGGGCCTGGGCCGCGCCGCTGCTGCGCCGGGGGCGCCTCCACCAGGAAAGCGGGGCCAGTTTCACCGCCGCCTTTTTCTCCGGAATACTGGCCAACACCATGCTGGTCACCCTTTACCATGATGGCCGCATCGGCCGCCGGGAGATGACCATCACCTATCTGCTCAACAGCGCTTTGCCGGCTTTTTTTTCGCATCTGCCCACCACCGTCTCTATCATCGTGCCCCTGACCCGGCAGGCGGGCTTGATTTATCTGGGGCTAACCCTGGCCGCGGCGGTACTCCGCAGCGCCCTCCTCCTGGTTTATTCCCGCTGGCGGCTGCCAGCCGAGGGCGGGGGCGAGGGCGAGGTGGCCATGCCGGAACCCGGAAAAAAGGAGAGTCTGCTCCGGGAAATCTGGCAAAAGTTCCAGCGCCGGTTTTCCCGGGTGGTCCTCTACACCATGCCCATTTATCTGTTGATCTTCGTGCTCAACGATTGGGGGTTGTTCAAGTGGCTCGAGGAGGCGGCCAAAACCCACGTGGTCCTGGGCTTCTTGCCCATAGAGGCGGCCAGCGTGGTGGCCTTCAGCGTGGCGGCGGAATTTACTTCGGGGATCGCGGCCGCGGGAGCCTTCCTGCAGGCCGGGACCCTGACGGTGCCGCAGACGGTGATGGCCCTGGTCCTGGGGAACATCGTGGCCACCCCCGTCCGGGCCTTGCGCCATCAATTGCCTTCCAACGTGGGGATTTTTTCCCCTAAGTTGGGAACCGAGCTGCTGTTTTTGAGCCAGGGCCTGCGGCTCCTGAGCCTGGTCCTGGTGGCCGTGCCCTATGCCATCTGGGCGTGAGGCGACGAGTGGAGACCTACGCTGCCAAGTCCAGGTAGCATAGGCGTCCCGCCTGTGTATGTTAAATTGGGAGTTTCACACAGGCCAGAGGCCTATGCTACCGATCCATGAGGTTATGGACTTAGATAATAATGATAGCCTGCCAGCCAGGCCTCGCAAAGAGCTGCGCCAGGGCTTTTCCACCGGCACCGCGGCCGCGGCGGCAGCCCAGGGAGCCTTGTGGGAGCTGCTGGAACCCCCGGGCCCCGAAAGGGTGGAAGTCACCCTGCCCGGAGGCGGCCGCCTGACTATCCCGCTCTTATACCACCGCCGCTCCGGGGAACGGGGCGAAGCCGCGGTGATCAAGGACGCCGGGGACGACCCCGACGTCACCAATGGGGCCCAGATCGGGGCCCTGGTCTGGCGCCTTGACGGCCAGGACACCAAAAAAGAGCAGGTGATTTTCCTGGGGGGGGAAGGGGTGGGCCGGGTGACTAAACCGGGACTGGCGCTGGCGGTGGGAGAGCCGGCCATCAACCCGGTGCCGCGGCGGATGATTCGCCATAGCCTCAGCCAGGTGTGGGAGCGGTATTTCCCCGGCCAACCCCTGCGGCTGGGGGTGGAAATCTTCGTGCCCCGGGGCGAGGAGCTGGCCCGCCATACCTTGAATCCCCGTCTGGGGATCCTGGGCGGTATCTCGATCCTGGGTACCAGCGGCCTGGTGAAACCCTTTTCCCATCAGGCCTACCGGGCCACCATTGTGGCCAGCCTGCGGGTGGCCCAGGCCCTGGGGCTGAAACAGATCGCTTATAGCACCGGGGGCAAAAGCGAGTCGCACCTTCAGGTACTGCTGCCGGAGCTGCCGGAAGCGGCCTTCGTGCAGATGGGCGATTACGTGCGCTTTGCCCTGAGGACCGCGGCTAACCTGGGGTTTGCGGAGATTACCACCGCGGCCTTTTTCGGCAAGGCCCTGAAGATCTCCCAGGGCCGGGGCCATACCCATGCCGCCCGGGGTCTGGCGGACCTGGGGCAACTGGCCCGGCTGGCCCGGGAGCAGACCGGAGACGCCCGGCTGGCCCGGGAAATTTCCCGGGCCAATACCTCCCGGCAGGCCCTGGAGATCCTCCTGACAGGCCGGGCGCACCAGGTGGTGGCGGAGGTGGGGGCCCGGATGCTGGCGGCCTTGCGCGACCATGCCAGGCCCGGCCCGAAGCTGGCCGCGGTGATCCTGGATTTTGCCGGGCAGGCCCTGTGGCGGGGCGAAGATTCGGGGTGAAAAATTTTAGATTAACTTAGGACAGCCGCCCCCGGCTGCCCCTGGGCCGATAAGCATGGGGTGCGCACCCTGCTTGAGAGAGCTTAACATGATACCGGTGCAAGTGGTGGGATTGGGAATGTCGCCGGACGACCTGACGCCCCGGGCACTTAAGGTAATCCGGGAGGCCCAGGTGCTGGTGGGCGGGCGGCGCCTCCTCTCCTATTTCCCCGATCATCCGGCCAGAAAAATTACTCTGGGCAAAGACCCGGAAGGCGCCCTCGGCCAACTCCCGGCCCTGGCCGCGGACCTGCGGGTGGTGGTGCTGGCCTCCGGGGACCCCAACTTCTATGGGGTAGGCCCCCTGGTGCTGAAGCTCCTGGGGCCAGAGCAGGTGGTGGTGCACCCCAATATCACCACGGTCCAGGCAGCCTGCGCCCGCCTCAAGATGGCCTGGCAGGACGCCTCGGTGGTCAGCCTGCACGGGCGCAGCTTCCAACCCCTGGCCGAGTCCTTTAGCCGAGGCGCCGACCGTGTCCTCGTCTATACCGATCCGGAGCATACCCCCGGGGCCATCGCCCGGTGGTTGCTGGCTCGCGGGCAAGAAGCAGCCCGGCTCTGCGTCCTGGAGAACCTGGGCCAGGCGACCGAACGCCTCACCTGGCTCAGCCCCCAGGAGGCTCTGGCGCAGGAGTTTTCCCCCCTGAACCTGGTGGTCATCCTGCCGACTCCCCAGGGGCCACGGCAGGGGAGGCCCTTGCACCTGGGGCTCCCGGAAGAGGCCCTGGCCCGGCAGGGCGGCCTGATCACCAAGGCCGAGGTGCGGGCCGTGGTCCTGGCGAAGCTGGCCCTGGCTCCCGGCTTAACCCTGTGGGACCTGGGGGCCGGTTGCGGTTCGGTGAGTCTGGAGGCCAGCCTGCTGTTGCCCGGCGGCCGGATCATTGCGGTGGAGCAGGACCAGGACCGGGCCGCCCAGATCCGGGCCAACCGCGAAAAATTCGGGGTCACCAACCTGGAGGTGGTCTGGGGCCGCGCCCCCGCCTGCCTGGCGGACCTGCCCGTTCCCCAGAGGGTCTTCATCGGGGGCGGCGGCCGGGATTTGGGGGAGATTTTGCCGGCAGTCCTGGGACGCCTGGAACGGGGGGATGAGAGGGTGGCCCTCACCGCCACCTTGCTGGACACCCTGGAGACGGCCCGGGGGGTTCTGGCCTCTGCCGGCTGGCAAATGGAGGTGACCCTGCTCCAGGTGAGCCGCTCCCGCCCCCTGGCCGGCGGCGCCTATATGCAAGCTCAGAACCCGGTATGGATCGTCTCGGGTTGGGCAGGAGAAAGCTAACATGACTGAGCGCCATCCCGTCATCTTTCTGGGGGCCGGACCCGGCGACCCGGAGTTGATCACGGTCAAGGGGCAGCGGGTCCTGGCCCAGGCGGAGGTAGTCCTCTACGCCGGTTCCCTGGTGCCGCCGGCGCTGCTGGGCTGGGCTCCCCGCCAGGCGGAACTGATCGACACCGCGCCCCTTAACCTGGGGCAAATCGTCGCAGGCATCATCCGGGCCCATCTGGCCGGCAAAAGGGTGGTGCGGCTCCACTCCGGGGACACCGCCCTGTTCAGCGCCATCCAGGAGCAGTTGGAAATCCTGGAACGGGAGGCCATCCCTTGCCGGGTGATTCCCGGGGTTACCGCCGCCTCGGCCGCGGCTGCGGCCCTGGCCCAGGAGCTCACCCTGCCGGAGGTGACCCAAACGGTCATCCTGACCCGAGGCGCAGGGCGCACACCGGTGCCGGCCCGGGAGGCCCTGGGGGAGCTGGCCGCCCATGGGGCCACCATGGTCATTTATCTCAGCATCCGGCTTATCGACCAGGTGGTGGCGGAACTCAGCCAGGCCTACGGAGCAGAGGCCCCGGTAGTGGTGGCCCACCGGGTGAGTTGGCCGGATCAGCTCATCATCCGGGGCACCCTGGCCGACATCGCCGCCCGGGTGCGGCAGGCCGGGATCCAACGCCAGGCCCTGATCCTGGTGGGGCCGGCCCTGGCCGCCAGGCCGGAGGGCCTCAAGGCGCACTCCAAACTCTATGACCAGGGATTCGACCATGGGTTCCGTTCCGGAAACCGCGATTAGGGTGGTGGCCCTCACCCGCCGGGGCGCCTCCCTGGCCCGGGAAATCAGCCGGGGACTGGCCGGGGCCCGCTGTTGGCTGCCCCGGGCCCAGGCCGGGGAGGATCCGGAGGAGCGGACCTTTGACCGGGTCGCCACGGTCTTGGAGGAAGGCTTCCGGCGGGGAGAGAATCTGGTGGCGGTCATGGCGGCGGGCATCGTGGTGCGCAGCATCGCCCCCCATCTCCGGGGCAAAGCCAAGGACCCCGGGGTAGTGGTGGTGGATGAGGCCGGCAAGTTTGCCATCAGCCTGCTCTCCGGGCACCAGGGGGGCGCCAATCAACTGGCCCGCCAGGTGGCGCAAATCATTAAGGGCACGCCGGTCATTACCACCGCCAGCGACCTCCAGGGGCTGCCCGCCCTGGACCTGGCCGCCATCCGGACGGGGCTGACCATCGAGAACCCGGCCGCCCTGAGCCAGGTGCAGATGAGTCTCCTGTCCGGTTTGAGCCTGCGTTTGGTGGACCCGGACGGCTTCCTGGCCGAACTCGTCGAAGAGTATCCCGAGCGGTTCATCTGGGAGGCAGACCTCGACACCGCCCTGGCGGGGGGCTGGCCCGGGGTGTATGCCGGATTTCGGGAGCGCGCCTGGCCCCAGGCCTGGCTGGTGCTCCGTCCCCAAAATCTGGTGGCCGGGATGGGATGCCACCCGGGCGCCTCCGCCGACGAAATCCTGAGGTTCCTCATGGACTCCTTTAGCAAGGAAAGGCTGTCCCTGGCCTCCCTGAAGGCCCTGGCCAGCATCGAGGCCAGAAAAGAGGAACCCGGCTTGAGAGAAGCAGCCGCCAGGCTGGGAGTGGAATTCATATGGTTCACCAAGGAAGAGCTACAGAGCGTGCCGGTGCCAACCCCCTCGCTGCAGGTGATCCGGCTGGTGGGAGTGGTCAGCGTCGCCGAAGCCGCGGCCCTGAAAGCCGGAGGGGGGGAACTGGTCCTGACCAAACGGAAAAGGGGCAACCTCACCCTGGCAGTGGCCCGGGTCGGGGGCGCCTGACGGTGGTGAGTCTGGGACCCGGGTTCCCGGACTATATCATCCCCCGGGCCAGGGCCGCCCTGGATGAGGCCCAGGTGGTGGCGGGCTATCGTACTTACCTCGAGCTTTTGCAACCCCTGTTGACCCACCAGGAGGTGGTGGCCACCGGCATGAAGGGCGAAATCCAGCGCTGCCAGACGGCTATTGCCCGGGCCTTGCTGGGGGCGCGGGTGGCCCTGGTCTCCGGGGGCGACGCCGGCATCTACGGCATGGCCGGGCTGGTTCTGGAGATTTGCGCCGCCCGGGGGCTGAAGATCGGTCCGCCGGATGGCGGGGAGGAGGGGATGGATTTTTACCTGGAGGTGATTCCGGGGGTGCCGGCCCTGGCCGCAGGGGCCGCCCTCTTGGGCGCGCCGCTGATGCACGATTTCGCCGCCATCTCCCTGAGCGACCTCCTCACCCCCTGGGAGACTATCCAGAGGCGTCTGGAACTGGCGGCCCAGGGGGATTTTGTCATCGTCCTCTACAATCCCCAAAGCAAGAAGCGCCACTGGCAACTGGCCGCGGTCCAGGAGCTGCTGCTCCGCTTTAAGGACCCGGGCACCCCGGTGGGCCTGGTCTCCCGGGCCATGCGCCGGGGCCAGCAGAGCGTCATCACCAGCCTGCAAGATCTCCTGGCATACCCGGTGGACATGCAAACAATCATCATCGTGGGCTCGTCCCAGACCTTCACCTACGGCCCCTATATGATTACCCCCCGGGGTTATCTGGGCAAATATCAGGTGACGGAAGGCCAGTAGTGATGGCTAATCTGGTTCCCAAGCTAAGCTTGGAAACCAGAAGGGGCATTGATAATTATTATGATATCTTGCCGAAAACTGAAAACCGAAAACCGAAAACTCTATTTATGAAATACCGTCCCTTAATGATCCTGGGCTCCGGCTCGGACGTAGGCAAGAGCATCATCACGGCCGGCCTCTGCCGCATCTTCCATCAGGAGGGCCTGCGGGTCGCCCCCTTCAAGGCGCAGAACATGGCCTTGAACAGCTTTATCACCGCGGAGGGCGGCGAGATGGGGCGGGCCCAGGTGGTGCAGGCCCAGGCGGCCGGCTTGGCCCCCCACGTGGACATGAATCCCATCCTGCTCAAGCCCAGCAGCGAAGTGGGCTCCCAGGTGATCGTCCACGGCCAGGTCTACGGCAACTTCTCGGCCCAGGAATACTACCGGCACAAACCGCGGCTGGGACGTAAGGTGATGGAGAGCTTCCGCCGCCTTAGCCTTAACCATGAGCTCGTTATTCTGGAGGGGGCCGGCAGCGCCGTGGAGCTGAATTTAAAGAAGAACGACCTGGTCAACTTCCGGATGGCCAGGAAGTCCGGGGCCGCGGTCCTACTGGTGGCCGACATCGACCGGGGCGGGGTTTTCGCCGCCACCATCGGCTCCTTCCATCTCCTGACCCCGGCAGAGCGGCGGCTGCTGGCGGGCTTCATCATCAACAAGTTCCGGGGGGATCCGGCCCTCTTCCAGGAGGGGGAAAGGATCATCGAACGCCGGACCCGGCGGCCGGTTTTGGGAGTGGTGCCCTACGCCCCGGACCTGGCCATCCCGGAGGAAGACAGCGTCGCCCTGGGACGCAAAGGGAAGGTGGCGGGCTCCCGGCCGGCCGCAGGAAAATCCCTCCGGGTGGGGGTGGTGCGCCTGCCCCACATCTCCAACTACACCGATTTCGACCCCCTGGAACAGGAAACCGGCGTGTCGCTCAGCTACCTGGACCATCGCCACGGCCTGGATGGAGTGGACCTCCTCATCCTGCCCGGGACCAAGAACACCATCAGCGACCTCCTCCATCTCAAGGAGACCGGGCTGTTCCAGGAGATTCAGGCTTACGCCCGGGGCGGCGGCCGCCTGGTGGGTATTTGCGGCGGCTACCAGATTATGGGCCGCGAGGTCCGGGACCCCCTGGGGGTGGAGGGCGCTCCCCGGGCGGAGGCCGGCCTGGGGCTGCTGCCGGTGGTCACCACCATGGCCGGAATTAAGGCCACCACCCAGGTGCGGGCCCGGGCACTCCGGGGCCGGACCGCCGGGCTGCTCATCGAGGCCTATGAAATCCACATGGGGGAGACCAGAGGCCAGGGCGAGGGACAGCCGGCCTTTGAGATCAGCAGCCGCAATGGCCGGCAGGTTAAGGTCGCGGATGGCTGGACCAGTCCCGATGGCCGCGTCTGGGGCACCTATCTCCACGGCCTGTTCGACGATGATGAGTTCCGCCGGGGTTTCCTGTCCGAGATCATCTTGGCGGAGGCTGGCAGTCAAGCGGGGGCGGCGGCGCCATCCCTGGCCTTCCGGGATTTTCAGGAGGCCCAATTGGACCTATTGGCCGATTTGCTGCGAACCCACCTGGACCTGGCCCGAATTCGGGCCCTGATTCAACCGTGAGGCCGGATTCCTGCCCTGATCCCCTCTGAAAAAGGGGGTAAAAACCATAAGGAGTTGGTGGGCAGTGCCCACCCTGCACACTAGAAGCCATTGCCAAACCTGATGGCACTGTCATCCTGAACGAAGTGAAGGATCTCAAGTTACTAAAAATACGAGATTCTTCGCTTCGCTCAGAATGACATTTTGGGCAGCCCGGGGTTTTGCAATAGCTTCTAAAAATTACTTCCAGCCCATTCAATCAACTATGCAATCTAATACGGACCCACCGGAAACTGTCCCCCCCCACGGGGGTGAGGTTTACCACCTGGCTCGCACCCTGGGACTCCATCCCCGCGACCTCCTGGATTTCTCGGCCAACATCAACCCCCTGGGGTTTCCGCCGGCAATTGCCGAGGTCATCCGCCAGACCCTGGGGGAAATCGTCCATTACCCGGATCGCCACTGCCTGGAGCTGCGGCAGGAGCTGGCGGCTTACCACCGCCTGGCCCCGGATCAGATTCTGGTAGGCAACGGCTCCACGGAACTCCTCTATCTGGCGGCCCGGGCCCTCACGCCCCGGAAGGCCTTAATCGTGGCCCCGGCCTTCAGCGAATATGAGCACGCCCTGGCGGCGGCCCGGGTGCCGGCGGTCTTCCAGGTCACTAATGAGGCGCACAATTTTACCCTGAGCGCGCCCCCGGACCCCCGGGGGGCGGACCTGGTCTTTCTGGCCAACCCCGCCAGTCCCAGCGGGGCCTTGTTGCCGCCGGAACTTTTGCTGGAGACCGCGGCCAGGCTTGCGGCCGCCGGCGTCCAGCTGCTCTTGGATGAGGCCTTCGTGGATTTCGTGGAGGAGGCCTCTCTAAAAACGCGACTGGCCCAGTTTCCCCAGCTCCTGATCCTGCGCTCCTTCACCAAGTTTTTCGGCATCCCGGGGATGCGCCTGGGCTATCTGCTGGCGGCCCCGGCTCTCATCCGGCGCCTGGCCGCAGTCCAGGAACCCTGGTCGGTGAACATCCTGGCCCAGGCCATGGGCAAGGCCTGCCTCCAGGACCATGGCTATATGGTCCGTTCCCGGGCCCTGATCAGCCGGGAGCGGCAATACCTCCTGGATGGTCTGAAATCCTTGCCGGGGCTTTCCCCGTTCCCCGGGGCGGTGAATTACCTCCTGGTAAAGATTACCCATGCGGAATGGACCGCAGCCACCCTGCAAAAGGCGCTGCTCTCCCGGAAAATCATCGTGCGGGACGCCGGCAATTTCCGCGGCCTGGATGAGCGGTTCTTCCGCCTGGCGGTGCGCCGGCGGGAGGAAAACCAGCGGCTCCTGCAAGCCCTGGAGCAATTCTTGCTGCAGGAGCGCCCGTGAAACTGGCCCTGCCTTTTCTCGCCGGATACCTGCTGGACCTGCTGCTGGGGGACCCGCGGCACTGGCCTCATCCCATCCGGCTCCTGGGCCGGGCCATCGAATACTGGGAGTCGGTCCTCTACCAGCCCCGAGTGGCGGCGGGAGCCCTCTTCTGGCTGGCGGTGATGGGGATGACCTTAACCGGGGTCATCGGATTGCTGGTGGCCGCGGCCTTCCTGCCTCGGGTGGCAGGCCTGGGCCTGGTCACTTACTTTATTTACGCCGGCCTGGCCACCCGCGGCCTGCACCAGGAAAGCCGGCAGGTGGAGGAGGCCCTGGCCCGGGAAAATTTGCCTGAGGCCAGGGCTCGCCTGGCCATGATCGTGGGCCGGGAAACTGCCCAGTTGGGTCCGGAGGAGATCCGCCGGGCGGTCCTGGAAACCGTGGCGGAGAATTTGGCGGACGGGGTGGTGGCCCCCATGTTCTTCACCCTGCTCCTGGGCCTGCCGGGCCTGTTTCTTTATAAGGCCGCCAATACCATGGACAGCATGGTGGGGTATAAGAATTACCGCTATGGCAGGTTCGGCAAGGTGGCGGCCAGGGCCGATGACATCCTCAACTTCCTGCCGGCCCGCCTTACCGCCCTGCTGCTGGTGGCGGCCGCGGCGGCGGTGGGGCTGGACCCCCGGGGAGCCTGGCGCATCCTGCGCCGGGATGCGGCCAAGGCCAGCAGTCCCAACGCCGGCTGGCCCGAGGCCGCCATGGCCGGGGCCCTGGGGGTGCGCCTGGGAGGGCCCGCCACCTACTCCG
>JBKQKO010000065.1:0-8965 GCA_052147455.1 Desulfobaccales bacterium
GCCTTTCAGAAGCTGGAGCTGCCCCCGGCCACCTTCTCCCATGACAAGCATACCGAGGCGCTTAGCAAGGAAAAGAAGGATTGCACCACCTGCCACCTCCTGTCCTTCACCGCCACCGCCTTCACAGGCCGATTTTATCTCAGCCGCGGTCCGGGGGCCGCAAGAGAAATCTACCACGCCAACTGCATCGGCTGCCACATGAAGGATGCCGCGGCGGGCAAGAAGACCGGCCCCCTGGACGGGGAATGCCGCTCCTGCCATAACGCCCAGCCGCAGATCGCCGCGGTCAGGCTGGATGCCGGGTTCAACCTGGCATCACACTACCGGCACATCGCCTCCAAGGACATACCCGCGTACCAGAACTATAAGGACAATTGTGGCCGCTGCCATCACCAATACGACCCTAAAACCAAAAAGATCTTCTACGCCCAGGGGAAGGAGGATGGCTGCCGCGACTGCCACCTGGCCAAGGAGGAGAAGGACGTAAAGAGCCTGGAACAGGCCGACCACCTGCAGTGTATCCTCTGCCACATCGACCTGGCTAAACGGGGGGCGAAGGATAACGGCCCCATCGACTGCGCCGGCTGTCACGGGGCGAAGGCCCAGGCCCTGGATGCCAAAAAGAATCAGGAGTGGGTGGACAAGCTCCCCAATAAACAAGTGCCGCGGCTGAAACGGGGACAGCCGGATGCGGTCCTGATCACCCACGATCCCCAGTGGGGGGAGGACAGGGCCGGCAAACCCTTCGTGATGGATCCGGTGGCCTTCGACCACCAGGCCCACGAGAAGTTCAACGACACCTGCCGGGTTTGCCACCATTCTTCCATGGATGCCTGTGAGAAGTGCCACACCCTGATGGGGGCCAAGGACGGCAAGTTCATCCCCTTCGAGAAGGCGATGCACTCTCCGTCGAGCCGGGCGAGCTGCCTGGGTTGCCATAACGGGCAGCAGGCCGCGGCGAAATGCGCCGGCTGCCACAAATACCTCAGGAAGGGCTCCCGCCCTGAAGACGCCAGTTGCCGGCAGTGCCACCTCCAGGCTGCGGAAACCGCCATTCCCGGAGGCGCCAGCCCAAGCAAGATCTGCGCCCTGGAGCCGGCGCAGAAAACCGCACTGGCGGAGACTTTGCTCAAGGCCCGGAACCTGCACCCGGGGACCTACGCCCTGGATGAGCTCCCGGAGACGGTTACGATCAAGGCCCTGGCGAACCGGTTCCAGCCCTCCGAGTTTAGCCACCGCAAGCAACTTGAGGCGCTCCTGAAGGGAATCAAGGGCAATACTCTGGCCGAATACTTCCACCATGATCCGGGCACCATCTGCCAGGGTTGCCACCATCACAGCCCGCCCTCCAAGGAACCTCCCAGCTGCAGCAACTGCCACCGCGGCGAGAGCCTGCAGGCCAGGGATGCGAACCGCCCGGCGCTGCTGGCCGCCTTACACCGGCAGTGCATCGACTGCCATACGGACATGCGCCTGGAAAAGCCCGCCGCCACGGCGTGCAGCGAGTGTCATAAGGAAAAGCAGAAGTAACCGGCAGGGGCCGGTGGAGGATACGTTCATGTTGCGAAGAACCTTTCTTGGCCTGCTGGGAGCCGCGGGAGTGGGCGCCGCCTTGGGCAAACCGGCCCGGGCCGCAGGCAACCAACATTTTACGGGATATCCCGAAAGCTTCGGGGTCCTGTTTGACGCCACCCGCTGCATCGGTTGCCGCAGCTGCGAGGCCGGGTGCAATAAAGTCAACGAGCTGCCGCCTCCACCCGAGCCTTTCGACGACCTGAGCGTCTTTAATACGAAGCGCCGGACCCATTCCTGGACCTATACGGTGGTCAACCGCTATGACATCCCGGGCGCCCCGCGGCCGGTATTCAAAAAATGGCAGTGCAACCACTGTCTGGAGCCGGCCTGCGCCTCCTCCTGCTTCGTGCGGGCCTATACCAAGACCAGCCAGGGGGCGGTAACCTGGGACGGCACAGTCTGCGTGGGCTGCCGCTACTGCATGATCGCCTGCCCCTTCGATATTCCCACCTTCGAGTACAACGAGCCCCTGACTCCTCGCATAATGAAATGCACCCTCTGCTACCCCCAGATCACTTCGGGCAAGCTGACGGTGCCTGGCTGCGTGGGCGCTTGCCCGGTTGAGGCCCTGGTCTATGGCAAACGCCGGGACCTGCTCCAGATTGCCCGTGAGCGTTTCCGCTCCTTTCCGGGCCATTACCTGAACCATATTTACGGAGAGCACGAAATGGGAGGCACCAACTGGCTCTACCTCTCGGGAGTGCCCTTCCGGGCCCTGGGCATGCGTGAGGACCTGGGGGTGGTGCCGGCCCCGGAACTCACCTCCGGGGCGCTGGCTGCGGTGCCCGTGGTGGCCGCGACCTGGCCGGTGCTCTTGACCGGCATCTACGCCATTTCCAAGCGCAAGGACAAGATCGCCCGGCAGGAGACGGCCCAGGCGGTGGCCCGGGCCGTAGCCCAGACCCAGGCGGAAGCCGAGGGCAAGCTAAAAAAGGCCGTGACCAAGGTCGAGGCCGAAAAGAAGGCCGCCATCGAGCGGGAGGTCAAGAAGGCCCTGGAAGAAGCCGCTAAGCCTCAGACCCGGGAGGGCGAATAGCATGGCCACTGAGAACTCTGCAGTGAGAAAATCCCTGTTTACGCCGTTTAACGTGGTGGCCGGCGTCATCTTCCTGGTCGGCGCGGCGCTCACCATGCTGCGCTTCACTAAAGGGCTGGGCGGGGTCACCAACCTGTCGGACAACAATCCCTGGGGCTTCTGGATCTCCTTCGACCTTCTGTGCGGAGTCTCCCTGGCCGCCGGCGGTTACACCACTTCGGCGGCTTGTTACGTCTTCGGCCTGAAGCGTTATCACTCCGCGGTGCGCCCGGCAATCCTCACCGCCTTCCTGGGCTACTCCCTGGTGGTGGTCGCCCTGCTTTACGACGTGGGCCGCCCCTGGCGGCTGCCCTATCCCTTCTTGGTGCGGGCCGGCACCACCTCGGTGCTCTTCGAAGTGGGTTTGTGCGTCATGCTCTACCTGAACACCCTCTTCGTCGAGTGGCTGCCAGCCTGCTTCGAATGGCTCGGCTTCCAGAAACCCCGGGACTTCATCATTAATATAACCCTGGCCCTGACCATCCTGGGGGTCATCCTCTCCACCATGCACCAGAGCTCCCTGGGGGCCCTTTACCTGATCGTGCCCTCCAAGGTCCACCCCCTGTGGTATTCTATGTACCTGCCGCTGTTTTTCTTCGTCTCCAGCATCGCCGCCGGCCTGTCCATGGTCATCTTCGAGGGGACCCTGTCGCACCATTACCTGCACGGCCAGATGGATGCCACTTACAAACGCGAGCACGACGACGTGGTCCTGGGTTTCGCCAAGGGAGCGGCCATGGTTCTGGCGCTCTACTTCATGCTCAAGGTGATCGGCATTGCTATCGACAATAAATGGAACTATCTGCTGACCGGCTACGGCGCCTGGTTCCTGGTGGAACTCCTGGGCTTCGTGGCCTTGCCCGCTTTCCTTTTCGCCATCGCGGTGCGGGAGAAGAACCTGAAGCTCGCCAAGTGGACTGCGGTGCTCACCGTGCTGGGCATCATCCTCAACCGCTTCAACACCTCCCTGGTGACCTTCAACTGGCAACTGGCGCCCGCGGACCGCTATTTCCCCAGTTGGATGGAAATCGCCATTTCCGTCTACCTGCTCACCCTGGGACTCCTGGTCTTCCGCTTCATCGCCACCCGGATGCCCATATTCTATGCAGATCCGCGCTACCGGCAGCATGTCCCCCATGAAGGTGAGGAGGAAGAAAGTCCGGAATTCACCGAACATAAACTCCGGCGCCACCCCCAAACCTTCGGGCACTGAGGAATAATGCCATGGAACACCAGTTCTACACGCTGTTTGACTTTCTAGTCTACACCAAGTTTGCAGCTTACATCCTGATGGGCTTGACGCTTCTGGGTTTTTTGGGCTTCTGGCTCTTCCTCACCGGCAGGGACGAGGACAAGGAGATTCATTAGTACCAAGGGCCGAACCGCGGCCTCGGGGAGAACCTGCGCATGCCACAATTTTATCAGTTCATCACCGGCCCCCTGCTGTGGCTGTCCTTCGGAATCTTTTTCGTCGGGCTGACTTTTAGGGTGGTGCGCTACGTCCAGGGCCTTGACTGGCAGTTGGACCGGGTGGCCTACCGTGCTCATCCGGTCCTGGGCCTCAAGGGGGCGCTGCGCTCCATCATCCATTGGTTGGTACCTTTCTATTCCGAGGGCTGGCGGGCCAAACCCTTGTATACCGTGATTTTCTTCATTTTCCATATCGGGTTGGTGCTCACTCCCCTGTTCCTGCTGGGGCATGTGGTCATTTTCAAAGAGCGCTGGGGCATGGACTGGCCCATGCTCTCCATGGGGTTGGCCGACGTCCTGACCATCGGGGTCATGATCACTGCCATCTGCATCGCCATCCGCCGCCTCGCCTTGCCCGAGGTCCGCATCGTTACCACCTGCTATGACTTATTGCTGCTGCTGCTCAGCGTCGCTCCCTTTGTCACCGGATTTCTGGCGGTGCACCAGGCCCCCCACTACGATCTCTGGCTTTACTCCCACATCCTGAGTAGCGAGCTCCTGCTCGTCGCCATTCCCTTCACCAAGCTTTCCCATGTGGTGGGCTTCTTCCTCTCCCGGGGCCAGATCGGCGCCGACTTCGGCATCAAACGCGGCTATAAGGGAAAAGGCTTTGCCTGGTGACTTGTATGGAACAAATATGGTATAAGTTAAGCAGAAAAGTTTTCGGGAATCCTCTGCCACGGAACCAGGGCCGATTCCCGTCGCTGGTGGCCTCCCCAGCAAAGCGGGCCATACGCTAAGGAGTGAAGAGCCATGCCGGAAGGAACCCTTTGCAACAAGAATACCGTAGATGCCAAGGAGTATCTCGATGCGTTGCTGGCCGACAAGAGCGGCAAAACATATTATGAGGAAATGGAGCGTCTCGACGTCGACAAAGAGAAGCTCAAGAACACCCTGGCGGCCAGCCTGAAGTCGCGGTTGCGCACCTGGCTGGAGATCTGTTCGCATTGCGCCTTGTGCAGCGACACCTGCTTCTTCTACCTGGCCAACCAGCGGGATCCCACCCAGGTGCCGTCGTACAAGATCCAGTCTACCCTGGGGAAGATCGTCCAGCGCGGCGGCGACGTGGACAACGCCCACATGCGCTACTGCATGGACGTGGCCTGGTCCAAGTGCACTTGCTGCAACCGCTGCGGCTCCTTCTGCCCTTATGGCATCGACATGGGGGTCATGTTCGGCTACCTGCGAGGCCTCTGTTTCTCCCAGGGTTTCGTCCCCTGGGAGCTGAAGATCGGCACCGGCATGCACCGCATCTACCATGCCCAGATGGACGTGACCTCCGAGGACTGGGTGGAGACCTGCGAGTGGATGGCTGACGAGCAGCAGGACGAGTGGCCCGGCCTGGAGATCCCGGTGGACAAGGAGGGCGCCGACCTGATGTACACCTTGAACGCCCGGGAGCCCAAGCACTATCCCGAGGATATCGCCGAGGCCGCCATCCTTTTCCATATTGCCGGCGAGAACTGGACGGTGCCCAGCGAGGGTTGGGAACAGACCAGTCTGGCGATGTTCGCCGGGGACTGGGGCGCCTGCAAGGTGATGGTGGAGAGCGTTTATGGGGCCATCGAACGGCTCAAGCCCAAGCGGGTCCTGGGGACGGAATGCGGCCACGCCCACCGGGCTACGGTGGTCGAGGGGCCTTACTGGGTGGGCCGCCAGGATGGGCGCCCGCCGGCGCCTTACCTGCACTATATCCAGTGGGTCGCCGAGGCCCTGCGCACCGGCAAGATCAAGATCGACCCGGCCAAACGCCTCAAGGAGCCGGTGACCTTGCAGGACTCCTGCAACTATGTCCGCAACGACGGTTTGAAGGACATTACCCGGGAGATCATGAGCTACCTGGTGGAGCCGGGCTACTTCGTGGAGATGACCCCGAACCGGGAGTACAACTTCTGCTGCGGCGGCGGCGGCGGCTTAAACGGCATCGGCATCTACCGGAAGCAGCGCAACGTCGGCCTGAAGGTCAAGCGGGACCAGATCCTGGCCACCGGCGCCAAATTGGTGGTCAGTCCCTGCCACAATTGCTGGGACGCCATCCGGGACCTGGAAGAGGTTTACGAACTGGGCATCAAGCAGACCTTCCTGAAGCCGCTGCTCATCAAGATGGCCATCATCCCCGAACACCTCAAGCCCAAGGCGGAGGAAGAGGAAGAGTAAGCTTCCCCAGAGGCACCAAGGGCCTAGAGAAAAAACCGCCAATATAAGTAGCGACAAAGGGCCGCCCCGGGTTCAAATCCAGGGCGGCCCCCAATTTTTGGCCTCGTTGCCTGCCTCAGAAATAGGGCGGCGTGTGGCCGCCAAAATTCGGCGGGCACAGCCCGCCCTATATTGTCTGAGGCCTTGGTCCCCCAGTCTCAGACCTACCCCTTTCTGCTCTGCCTTCAAGTTTCTAATCACCCCTTTAGAGTTTTTTATTTTCGGCCAGAGAAGTCGAATGCAAAGATGGGACTCCGGGCCCCTCCTGGTCAATATTTTCAGTACGGAAATTTTTTTGAAAAATGCCAAGAGAAAGCCACAAGGCTCTGAGAGACAGATATGGTATGCATATTAGCATGTCAAAAGCAGGGTGGGGAAGTGTGAAGATATAGCAGCTAGTGAAAATTTTACCCGATCAAACGTGTAACAAAATTGTCTTTACGATTCTTGCAGAGACTTACTGGATTGACGGTTTTTTTAGAAGAATACCTCGGTGCATTTTACCCTTTACAGTGATGCCAGTCTCCAGACGCCGTCCCATTGTTCGCCGGGTGGCTGGGAGCGCAGTTGTCTCACCCGCTCAAGGAAAAGTAGGGAGGGGCCGTCAGCGGGGAAAAGTTCCAGACAGCCTCGCAGGGCGGTCTCGGCCCGGTCCCACTCCTGGGAACGGTAGGCCTCCAGCGCTTCCGCAAAACGTTCTATCAAAGCCAGCTTTGCTTCCGGGACCTCTCCCTTCAGTCCCTGGACCTCGAAGACGCGAGTGATCTCCGTCTTGCCTTTAACCAGCAGGAAATCAATCTCCCGGGCCACGATGGCTGACTCCGCGCCCTCCCGGGTGGCTTCACTCACCAGGATGCGAGTGCCATAGATTTTGTTCGCGTTTTCCAGTCGCTGCCCCAGATTCACGGTATCGCCGATCACCGTGTAGCTCCGGGCGCTCTCGGAGCCGATGTTCCCCACCACTACCTCGCCAGTGCTAATGCCGATGCGGAGATTCACCCGCGGCAAGTTTTTCCGCAGGCCGGTCAATTCCGGAAGATCGGCGTGCAGGGTTTCGAGCGCCGCAAGCTGCTCCAGGGCCGCTCGGCAGGCCAGCAAGGAATGCTCCTCAGGCGTGGTGAAGGGCGGACCCCAGAATGCCAGGACGGCATCGCCGATGAACTTGTCGATGATCCCCTTCTGCTGCTGCACGGCTTTGGCTTGCAAGGTAAAGTGGCGGTTGAGCAAGTTCACCAACCCGCTTGGGGTAAGATGCTCCCCGATGCTGGTAAAGCCCTCCAGGTCGGCGAAGGAGATGGTCATCACCCGTCTCCCGTCCGCTTCGGCCCCCGGTTGCAAAATGACCTGTTCCAGTACGCGCGGGTCGATATATTGTCCGAAGGTGCGCTTAATCTCCTCCTTAGCGCGCAGCTCACCGACGAAATAATTGAACGACTGAGTCAGGTCACCCACTTCGTCCTGAGAAACCACCGGCAGTTCGACGCTTAAATCTCCCTGCTCCACGTTTTTGAGGCCGGCGATGAGGGCCCGGACCGGCTCCGTCAGGCGGTGCGCAATGATGGCCGACAGCGTCAACCCCAAGAGCACCGCCGAGATGGTAACCGCCACAGTGAGCCAGAAGGCCTGCCGCTGCCGCGCCGCGGAAGTATCAACGGCGTCCTGGACCAGGTCTGCGGTGACGTCCTGGAGATGAGATCGCTGGGTCTCCACCAAAGCCTGCAGGTCGTTCAGTTCGTTGAGTAAACCTTGGGCGCGTTCATACTGGCCGGCGGCTTGAAGCTCCAGCGCCTGGTGCTGGCGGGCGCTAATGATGGGGGAGGAGGCTTCGATCTGGGCCAAAACGGCGCGGATTTCGCCGAGCTTTTCGCGGTAACGGTCCTCCACCACCTTAATGTCCATCAGCTTCTTGGCAGTGGCAAATTCCTGGTTTAAGCGCCCGGTGAATTCAGCGTAATTGGCCTGTGCCTCTTTGATAACCTCCTGGTTGGGGCGGGGGGCGTCCAATGTGCCGAACCAGCGTTCAAAGGCCAGGCGACGGCGCAGGCCGTACTCGTTTAGATCCGCTATCGAATTGGCCAGCGGCACCTCCCGCTGGACGATGCCATTCATTTCCTTCTGGAGCCGGGTGACATGCCACAACAGGAAGCAGGCCAGGCCCACCGTCAGGGTGAGCAACAGCACCGCCAGGCCGAATATCTTCGTCGCGATTCTAAACCGGCTGATCATAAAAGGAAATTCCTCTTGTTTGGCATTATCTCAAGGGCCTGTCTTGATAGCAACCCTAATAATATCCTCAATAGCCAACCATTAAAGGGAGATGATTGATCACTTGCCAAACTAATAACTTATCCCCAAAGCCTTAAAAATTGCAGGTATGGTCTGGATATGGGAAGTTATTCCTGATTTCTAGGCCTTTCATTAAAACAGTCGCAATTTTTGGGGAGCAGCTCAACCCCTAACCCTGATGTGCCTGGTTCGGTACAATATGTTGTTATCATTGACATTACAATTGGTTAGAGGTTAACTGCGAGATAGTTAAAATTCCTTGTTACGCTTTGGTTCCCGGACACTACCGGGCTTTCGGATTAAAAAGGGGCCGCCCCGGGTTCAAAGCCAGGGCGGCCCCCAATTTTTGGCCTCGTTGCCTGC
>JBKQKO010000066.1:0-65779 GCA_052147455.1 Desulfobaccales bacterium
AGATGGCGGAAGACAAGGCCCTCAGTTTCCTGCGCCTGATCCGCCGCGCCCAGCGCGGCAAGTTGAAGATCTATCTCGGGTACGGGGCCGGGGTCGGGAAGACCTGGCAGATGCTCCAGGAAGGGCACCGCCTGAAGGAAGAGGGTGTTGATATCGTGGTGGGGCTGGTGGAGACCCATGGCCGGGTGGAGACGGCCAAACTTTTAGAGGGTCTGGAGGTCGTTCCCCGGCGGCAGGTTCAGTATCGCGGCATCACCCTGGAGGAGATGGATCTGGATGCGGTACTGGCACGGCATCCTGAGGTGGCCCTGGTGGATGAACTGGCCCACTCCAATGTCCCGGGAAGCAAGAACCCCAAACGCTATCAAGACGTGGAGGACCTGTTGGCCGCCGGCATCCACGTCATCAGCACCGTCAACATCCAGCATCTCGAAAGCCTCTATGATCTGGTGGAGACCCACATTGGCGTAAAGGTCCATGAGCGCATCCCCGACACCGTGTTGGCCGAGGCCGATGAAATTATCAACGTGGACATCTCCCCGGCGGATTTGCTGCGGCGCCTGCGGGAAGGGAAGATCTATCCTCCGGAGCGGGTGGGCGTGGCCCTGGAAAACTTTTTTAAACGCGTCAATCTGGACCAGCTCCGGGAATTGACGCTGCGGGAACTGGCCTCCCAGATTGACCTCAAGCGCCGCACCGAGCCGGAGGAAGATCTCGAGGCGGCGCCGGAACAGGTGATGGTCTGCATCAGCTCCCGCGGCCCTAATGCCGCCGCCCTGCTGCGCTATGGCTCCCGCATCGCCGGCCGCCTCAACACCACCTGGTATGCGGTTTACGTTCAGACCCCCCGGGAGGAATCCACTGTGATCGATGCGGCCACCCAGCGCCAGCTCTCCGATAGCCTCACCCTGGCTAAACAATTGGGGGCCATGGTCTTTCCCTATAAGGGGGAGGACATCGTGGCCACGATCCTGCATTTTGCCAGGGAATACCGGGTCAGCCACATCATCATCGGCAAGCCGGGCCGGCTGCCTGCCTGGAAACGCTGGCTGGGCCGAAAAACCGTTGCCGAGCAATTGATCTTCGAGGCCCCCCCGGGGGTGACCATTATTGTGAGGGATACTTCTTCATTTCTTTTTTAGGGTCAGGTTTAAGATTTTCCTTTAATAAAGAAGTCCATCTTAACCAACCGGCAGGGAACCTCCGCTAACCGCCCGTGAAGACCCGTCTGGATCAGTTATTGGTAACCAGGGGCCTGGCCCAAAGCCTGACCCAGGCCCAGGCCTTGATCCTGGCGGGGCGGGTCAGGCTGGCGAGGGGCGGAGTGGCGGTCAAACCCGGAACCCTGGTGGCCGGGGAGACGGACATCACCCTGAAGCCGGCGCCCCGTTTCGTCAGTCGGGGCGGTGAGAAGCTGGCTGCGGCCCTGGAACATTTCCGGGTGCTCCCAGGCGGCAAGACCGCCCTGGACGCCGGGGTTGCCACCGGCGGCTTCACCCAGGTCCTCTTGCTGGCCGGGGCTAAAAAGGTCTATGCTGTGGACGTGGGCTACGGTCAGCTCGACGCCACCCTGCGGGCCGACCCCCGGGTAGTGGCCCTGGAGCGCCGGAACCTCCGCCGCTTAACCCGGGAAGCCATCCCCGAGCCCATCGATCTCATTACCCTGGACCTCTCCTTTATCTCCCTAACCATGGTGCTGCCCCGGATGCTGGAATTTCTCCGCCCCGGCGGCGAGATCCTGGCCCTGGTGAAGCCGCAGTTCGAAGTGGGCAAGGGCCAGGTGGGTAAAGGCGGAGTGGTGCGGGAGCCGGTCCGGCAACAGGAGGCGGTGGCCAAGGTGGCGGCCGCGGCCGGCGCTCTGGGTTTTCAGGTGAGCCCGGCCTTCCCCTCCCCCCTCAAGGGACCCAAGGGGAATCAGGAATATTTTCTGTATCTTATCGGCCCCGGGGCGGAGCCCGGAGCGGCGGAAGTTATTGACAAGAACCGTCAGGAATTTTAAAATTTAGTCTTAATCATCTAAACGAAAAATCCTGGTATTGCTTTCACTATAGGAGTAAGCAGATGGAAAATCGAGTAAAAACCGTGCTCTTACTGACCGGGCTGACGGTATTCCTCATTTTCATGGGCAAGTTTCTGGGTGGCCGCCAGGGTATGTACCTGGCCTTTATCCTGGCCCTGGGCATGAATTTCTTCAGCTACTGGTTCTCCGACAAGATCGTCCTGCGCATGTATAAGGCCCAGGAAGTGAGCCCGGAGGAAGCGCCGCAGATACATCAGATGGTGGAGGAACTGGCCCACGAGGCGGGGATTCCCAAACCTAAAGTGTACATCATCCCGGATGAGTCCCCCAACGCCTTCGCCACCGGCCGCAACCCGCAGCACGCCGCAGTGGCGGCCACCCAAGGAATTATCCGGCTGCTGACCCCGGTGGAACTCAAGGGAGTGCTGGGTCATGAGCTGGGCCACGTGCTCAACCGCGATATCCTCATCTCCACCATCGCCGCTACCCTGGCCGGCGCCATCATGATCCTGGCGAGCATGGCCAGGTGGGGGGCAATGTTGGGTATGGGCCGGGACGACGAGGAAGGGGGGGGAATCTTGGGGGTTCTGGCCATGTCCATCATCGCCCCCATCGCCGCCATGCTCATCCAGATGGCCATCTCCCGCTCCCGGGAGTACCTGGCGGATGAAACCGGGGCCCATCTGACCCACAACCCGGAATCCCTGGCCCGGGCCCTCGAGAAGCTCTCCGTGGGGACGCAACGGATTCCCATGGACGCCAGCCCGGCCACGGCCCACATGTTTATTGTCAACCCCCTGAGCGGGCGCAGCCTCATGAACCTCTTCAGCACCCATCCGCCCATTGAAGCGCGGGTGGAGCGCCTGCGGGCCATGCGCAGCTATTGATTGCCAGTTTCCGGCCACGCCCCCATGCGGGCGCCAGGGACCAACGGGCCCGGGAGACCACCATGAAGCCCTGGCGCCATTTGCTGATCCTGTTTATTTGCCTGCTGGTTCCGGTCCAGCAGGTCTGGGCCGAGCAAAACCTGCTCAGCAGGGGGATCGAGGCCCAAAAGGCCGGCAACCATGAGTTGGCCCTGGCGTTGCTCGGCAAGTATCTGCAGCAGAACCCGGGCATGACCGAGGCCCGGCGCCACCTTGCCCTGGCCCTGGCCGGCCTGGGCCGCAATACCGAGGCCCTGGCAGAGCTTGACCGGGGTCTGGCTGCACACCCCCGTGACCTCCAGTTTCTCCTGGCTAAGGCGAATCTGCTGGCCAGCATGGAGCGGCGACCCGAGGCCATCGAGGTCCTGACCGCGGCCCTCAAATGCGACCCCAAAAACGTCGAGGCCCTCAAGGAACGGGGCGAATGCCGGGCGCAAGAGGGCTGTTTTCCGGAGGCCCTGGCCGACCTCGACCAGGCCGCGCAATTGGCCCCCCAGGACCCCTGGGTCTTCAATAAACGCGGCATGGTCTGGTTCTGCCAGGGGGAGTATCAGAAAGCGGTGTCGGACTTTTCCACCGCCATCCGCCTGGCCCCGGATTCGCCCCACGCCTATTTCTTCCGGGGCAACATCTACCGCTACCACCTGGGAGAGATGGATAAGGCCATGGCCGACTACCGCAAGGCTTGCGCCCTGGGGCACCCACTTTCCTGCCTGGAGTTGGAGAAGCTGGGGGCCAGGTAGGCTTGAGTTTTGAGTTTCGAGTTTTGAGTTTTGAGATTTGGTTTTATAGATAACCGAAAACCGTCTCCAAGAAGGGCGGTTTTCGGTTGCCGATAAAAGCAAAACCCATAAGACCCAACAGGGGCGGCTCCGGTGCCGCCCTTCCTCTTGTGGCAAGGAATTTAGAAATATCCTGCGCAGGGGCGCATAGTGGCACAGGCTTTCAGCCTGTGGTGGGGTGCGCCCCCCGGAAACGGCGGCAGTAGGGGCGGGTTTAAAACCCGCCCCTACAGGGCGGACACATGGGTCCGCCCCTACAACCACCTGATGGTGGGGCGGGCCTCCGTGCCCGCCGCCTCAAAACTCGCAACCGGGCGACCCAGCGGGTCGCCCCTACAACTCAAATCCTGATCCGCTCCGGGTGGGTGTAGATATTGAGTCGCCGGTCCCGGACGAAACCGGCCAGGGTGAGGTGGAGTTCCTGGGCCAGTTCCAGGGCCATGGTGGTGGGGGCGGAGACCGCCGCCAGGATGGGGATGCCGGCCCGGGCGGCCTTGAGGGCCATTTCGAAGCTGATCCGGCCGCTGAGCAGGGCCACCATGGCGGTCAGGTCCCGCTTCTGCAACAGGGCCTGGCCGATCACCTTATCCATGGCGTTGTGGCGCCCCACGTCTTCGGCCATCAGAAAAGGGTCGCCGCCGGGGGCGGCCAGGGCCACCCCGTGGCTGCCGCCGGTGGCCCGGAAGATGGTCTGGGCCTCTTGCATGCGGGCCGTCAGGGACAACAGCTCGTCCGGGGTGGCGGCCAGGGCGCTCTCCAGCGGGGCAACCTGGCGGAGGATTTCGCTCACCGCCTCCTTGGCGCACAGACCGCAACTGGAGTAGGCCACCTCCAGGTGGCGCCGGCCTCGCCGGGCCAGGGCCGCCTCAACCAGCGAGACGTCCACCACGTTGGGGGGGAGCAGCGGGTCGGTGGCGGTGCCGCAAAAATGGAGGGTGATGACCTCGGAGAGCTTTTGAATGATGCCCTCGGTGAACAAGAAACCCAGGGCCAGCTCCTTTTCCAGCCCCGGCAGGCGCATCAGCACCTGGAAGGGCTCCCCCGCCAGGCGAATCTCCAGGGGCTCCTCCACGACCACCAGGTCGCGGGTTTCAACGAGCGCGCCCTGAAGATAGCGCCGGATGGACAGCTCTGCGGTTGGCTCGGTCATAGTCTTGTTTTCTGTTTACTGCTTTTCTTTTTATGTGAAAGACCAAGGCAGATTCAAAGCTACTTAGCAGAGGCGGAAAACGGAAAACGGAAAACGGAAAACTTTCCCCTTCAGCGCCGGCGGTTCCGGTAGATATAGCCCAGGGCTTTATAAAGCAGGCGGGCGGCGGTGAATTCGCTCAGCCGCTGGCCCGGGATGGGGGCCAGTTCCACCAGGTCCAGGCCGATGATTGGGCCTCTATGGGCCAGGGCCGCCAGGACGGCCAGCGTCTGGTAATAAGTCAAGCCGCCGGGCTCCGGGGTCCCCACCCCTGGCATGATGCCCGGGTCCAGGGCGTCCAGGTCGAGGCTCAGGTAGACCGGTCCGGAAATGCTTTGTAAATGGTCCAGGGCGCTCTGCCAGCCTTCCGGAGAGTGCAGGTCCCGGGCCGGATAGACCTTGAGGCGCGGCGCCACCCGCAGGAGCTGGAACTCCTCCTGGGAGTAGCTGCGGGTCCCCAGGAGGGTCAGGGGCCGGCCCAGCTCGTAGACCCGGCGCAGGACGCAGGCGTGGGAGAGCTTGCTGCCGTCGTAAGCGTCCCGGAGATCGGCGTGGGCGTCCAGGGCCACCACCGTCAGGTCCGGGTAGCGGGTCTGGGCTGCCTGCACCAGGGCAGTGGTGATGGTGTGTTCGCCTCCCAGGGCGGCGATCAATTTCCCCTGCTGAATCCAGGGCTGCACCAGGCGGCGGATCTTGTCCAGCATGGCCTGGGGGCCGGAGGCCTCCGGCAGCACCGGCAAGGCGGTGGCCAGGCGGATGGCCGCCGCGGGTTCCCAATTGTCCTCTTCATCCCACAGCTCCACCTGCCGGGAAGCCGACAAGATGGCCTCCGGCCCTTCCCGGGTACCGCCCCCGTAAGTGACCGTGGCTTCGTAGGGGATGGGCAGGATCACCGCTTCGGCTTCTTTCAGGGGCAGGGATCTAACCTCCAGAAAGGATAGATTAGCCATGGTCCGGCTCCCCCGACTCCACTTCTTTCATTTCCATCTCCTTCAGACGCCGGTAGATGGTGGCCAGGCCGATGCCCAGGAGGCGGGCGGCCAACTCTTTATCGCCCTGGGTTTTTTTCAGGGTCTGGAGGATGGCCAGGCGCTCGATCTCCCCCATAGTAACCCCCACCGGCAGGACGATCTTGTCGTCCTCGGGATGGTGCCGGCGAATCTCGTCCGGCAGATCCTCCAGATGCACCATAATGCCGGTGGTCAGGGCCACGGCCCGTTCCACCACGTTCTGCAACTCCCGGATATTGCCGGGCCAGTTATAATTTTTTAAAGCAAGCATGGCATTGGGTGTAAACCCCATGGCCGGGCGGTCGTTTTCCAGGCAGAACTTGTCCAGGAAGTGCAGGGCCAGCAGGGGGATGTCCTCCGGCCGCTCCCGCAAGGTCGGGACGATAAGGTGGATGACGTGGAGGCGGTAAAACAGGTCCTTGCGGAAACGCCCGGCGGCGACCGCGGCCTCCAGGTCCAGGTTGGTGGCAGCGATCAGCCGCACATCCACCTTCAGGGTCTGGGACCCTCCCACCCTCTCGAACTCCCCCTCCTGGAGTACCCGTAGCAGCTTCACCTGGGTGGGCGGGGGCATCTCGCTGATTTCATCCAGGAAGAGGGTGCCGCCGTCGGCCAACTCGAAGCGGCCTTTGCGCTGCTGGATGGCCCCGGTGAAGGCCCCCTTCTCATGACCGAAGAGTTCCGATTCGATGAGTCCTTCCGGCAAGGCGCCGCAATTCACCTTGACGAAGGGATTAGACCGGCGGGGGCTCTGGTCATGGATGGCCTCGGCGATGAGTTCCTTGCCCACCCCGCTCTCCCCGGAAAGCAGCGCGGTGCTTTTCATGGGGGCGATCTGGGCGACCACTTGCATAACCTTGAGGAACGGCGCGGACCGGCCCATCATGCGCCCACTGGCGCTGCGCTCCTTCAGGGCCTGGCGCAGCCGCTCGTTTTCCACCAGAAGCTTTTGGGTCTCCAGGGCCCGGGTCACCACCTTGCGCAGTTCGCCCATGCGGAAATCTTTGGTGATGAAGTCGTAAATCCCCCGCTTCAAGGCGGAGACGGCCTCATCCACGGTGGCGTGGCCGGAAATCATGATGGCGATGGCCTCGGGACGCAGGATGCGCAAGGCCCCGAAGAGCTCGGTGCCCGTCATGTCCGGCAGCTTCAGGTCAATGATGGCCAGATCCACCTGGTGGCGCCGCACCTCATCCAGGGCCGCCACCCCGCTGGCCGCGGTGTGAATCTCATGGCCCAGCTTCTTCAGGCCGGTGGCCAGCGCCTCCCGGGTGGGGGTATCGTCGTCGACTACTAAAATGACGCTCATTATTATAGCTCTCAGCTTTTAGCGGTCAGCTTTCAGCTTTTTGATGAACGAGGTTAGCATTTGCTTAACTTCTACGGTTTCATTGCTGAGATTTTTGTAATCATAATCATTAATAAATTCAAGATCATGAGACAGCTCGTAGATGATACTCCAATTCGGCGGCCGACCCCAGGGCTATTTGCAGGAATCGGGAAAAATCGGCTTCGCTGTTTCTCCCACAGCCTTCGGAAATATTAGCCGGAATGGAGACACAGGAACGGCGCAGTTGGTTGATTAATCCATATAACTCTTCCCGTGGGAAGCTTGCCGTTATTTTATAGATATCTAAAGCTAATTGATGGCTCTTTTGCCAAACTTTTTGTTTTCTAAAATCCTTCATTAGCCTTCGGTTTTGGTTTTTCGGGCGACCCAGCGGGTCGCCCCTACTGACCGCGGATAGCTGACAGCTTCTTTTTACAAGCTGTCCAGCCAGCCCAGGATCACCCGGCAGATCTCTTCCAGCAATTCCGGGGCCATGGCGCTGGGGTTCGTTTCAAAGGAATGCCCCGTCCCGGGGATGACGTGCAGGTCGCTCCTCAGCGGCAGGCGCCCCAGCACTTCTGCCAGCAGGTCCAGGCGGCAGAAGGGATCCCGGGCCCCCTCGATGAACAGGGTGGGGCAAGGCAGCAGATACAGGGGCTGGTCCCGCAGTTGGTCAGGCCGGCCCGGGGGATGCAAGGGGTAGCCCAGGAAGACCAGGCCGCTGGCCCCCACCTCCTGGGCCACCAGTTGGGCGGCCAGGCGGGCTCCCATGGATTTTCCCCCCAAGTACAGCGGCAGGCCCTGAAACTCCTTAAGTTCCGCCACGTACTCCAACACCAGGCGATAGGCGCCCTCCAGGGCCTCGTCTGGATCGGGCCGTTTCCGTCCTGCTTCGGCGTAGGGGAAATTGAAGCGCACCGTGACCAGGCCCTGGCGGGCCAATTTTTCGTGCAACCCGGCAATCAGGGGTTGATCCATGTTACCGTTGGCCCCGTGGGCCAGGACCAGCATGGCGGCCATGGTGGTGGTGCGGGGCACTCCCAGTACGGCCCGGATGGTCCGCTCGCCGTCGATGGCTAAGGTGAAGGGGCGTAATTCCATAATCTCCGGCCAGGGCGGGACGCCGCCCGGGGAATCGAAACTCTTTGAAGGGCGCAGCCTCCCCGTTTTGAGGCAGCGGCAACCTTAAAAAGAGCCCCACCGTTTACCTGTTTAGCACGAATCCTTGCTAATGTATAGGGCGACCCGATCAGCGGCTGGAAGCCTGTGCCGCGGTCGCCCCTAAGGCGGCCATGGGCGGCCCTACCTAGTGTGAGGCTTCATAATTGTTAGGACATTTCAAACTTTGGTTTTTTAACCCCCCTTTGAAAAAGGGAGGCAGGGGGGATTTAAAATAACCTCCTGAAATCCCCCTAAATCCCCCTTTTTCAAAGGGGGACTTTAATATCCTTGAAACTTAGGTTTTCTTGGTTTAATGCCGTACTATTTATGAAGCACAACACTATCCCATGATTTGGCGGGCAGTGCCCACCTTATACGGGCAACCCGATCACCGGCTGGAAGCCTGTGCCGCGGTCGCCCCTACACTATCTATTCCTGCACAAACTCCCGCCCCTCCTTCAGGGCCGCCTCGGCCCGGGACAGTTGCCGCCCCAGGTAGATGGCGTGGTTGATGTCCGAGAGGGCCACATCCCGGGCGATCTCGTGCTGCAGGCGCTCAGCCCGCCGGCCGCGATATTCCTTCAGGGTGACGTCCTGGCAGCGGTGCTCCACCAGGATGTCCTTGCGGTCCAGGGTGATCCGGAAGTAGCCCATGGGGTCCAGCCGCACCTTGAAGCCCCGCTTGCCGATGACCAGCAGGGCCCGGTCCAGCTCCCGGGGGTCCAATCCCAGGGAATGGCTGATGACCACCAGGGCCCCGGGAGGCATGGTGGCCTGCGCCGCCACCCAGCCCTGAATGGCCATGAGCCCGTAAAGATTCAGGGGATAAGCGTCCATGGCGTTATGGGTCCGGAAGGTGGCGCCCAGGGTCAAACGGCCTTCAAACCGGCGAAAGAACAGGGACACCAGACAGGGGCGGCCCTCCACCTGGGTCAGGTCCCGGGGGTTGTCCCACAAGGTCACGTAAGCCTTGCGATCCTCGGGGTCCCTTTTTAGCCGCGCGGCGCAGGCCGCCAGGTTGTCCAGGCCAAAATATTGCCGCAGGCGGTGGCCGTAATTATAGGTCTCGTCCGGGCGCTGCTCCCCCCGCAGGATGTCCTCCTGGTAACGCCGCAGACTGTGGGGATCGAGATTGACGGCCTTAAGTTGGTCGTCGCCCTCGAACCTGGGCTTTTCGACGACCACCTTGACGTGTTGCAGCTCCAGACGCTCCCCTTTCGGCAGGTTAACCCGGCGGCCAAAGCGGCTGAGCAGATAGAGGACCTCCTTCCAGGCCTCCAGGATGTCTTCCCGCACCACCGTGTGGCCCCGGGGGTTGCTGGGGTAGTATTGCAACTCCACCTCGGGGAGGGGGACCGTTAATCTCCGGAGATTTTCCAGCCCCTGATAAAAAAGTTTCGGTTCCCAAGAATTAAAAAATTCTTTAATGGACGAAATTGCCGGTTCTCCCTGCGGGTCCCCCAACAGCCTTACTTGCAGGGAACCTGAAAAATCGTCCGGGCGCACCAAATCGTCCAGAATTCTAGTGGTTTGCCTTATCCGGCAGGTCCCCACCTTTTTTTGCCCTTCAGTGGCCTTATATCTTATAAAAGGTGAATCCTTCCTTTCCAAACCCAGGGTAATAAAGTTTTTTAACTCTTCATACGATCCGGAGCGATTATGGCCGCAAACCAGCAGCACCTGAATCTGCGGGTTGTACAGCAGATTCCTGAGCAGCTCCCTCAGACCGTTGCCATAAAGGTTGCCGAAGACCGCAATGGGGCAGCTGGCCGGGTCCAGGTCCGCCCCGGCCTGTCGGAAGCGTTCGCAGACATAATCCACCCGGGACCACAGGGTCACCACCCCGATGCTCCCGTAAGGATTGATGATGGTGAGGCGATCCCGGAAATGGAGAGGCTCAAATTTGAGTCTGGCTGCCATGCCGCCATTATACTGCAACTCCCGGGCAAGGGAAAAGGCAAAAGGCAACAGGAAAAAGGCAAAAAAAAGGCAAAAAGACTGCAAGCTAGGGATTTTTACTTTTAACTTTTTCCTTGCCGAGGGCAGCCGCCCCGGCTGTTCTTTGGCTGCTATTAGCCATCAGCTATTTTCCCGTGAATATTGCCCTCCGGGAAAGCAATACTGATCTTTTTGACTGAGCCGGCGCCGCCGGTGAAGGAAAATCTGGAAAGAAGCTGTCCCTCTGCACCCGTATCTGATAAGATAGACTCGGCTGCGAAGGTTCGCCAAGATTTCCATGGGCAGGGAGATTTCAAAGGAGGGCCGGGCATGGCGTCGTCTAAAGAAAAAGTGTATTTACGCAGTTTTCAGGAGATCGTGAAGGCCATGAGTTCTCACCTGGGGGTCGAGCAGGTGCTGGAAACCATAGTGCGGGAACTCACCCAGACCATGGGCCTTAAGGGGGCGACCATCCGCCTGGTCCACCCCAAAACCAACACCCTGGAGCTGCTCGCCTCGGTGGGCCTGAGTGAGGAGTACCTGCAAAAAGGGGCGGTGGACCTGGACAAGAGCCTTACCGAGTCCCTCAGCGGCCGGTCGGTGGCCATTTACGATGCCGGCAACGATCCCCGCATGCAGTATCCCAAGGAGGCCGCAGCCGAAGGGATCGCCAGCATGGTGGCCATCCCCATGATTTTCAAGGGGAAGGTCATCGGGGTGGTTCGCCTGATCAGCGGCGAACCCCGGGAGTTCACCCTGGAAGAGGTGGATTTCGCCAGTACCGTGGCAGAGATCGGCGCTCAACTGATCATCAACGCCAGGATCTATGAAGCTCGGATCCGGGAACTCAACTTTCTTAAAGGTATGCTGGAGGTCTCCAAGGCGGTGAATTCGACCCTGGAGGTCAAGAAGGTGCTCCATCTCCTGGTGAAAACCGCGGTCACCGCCCTGGACATCAGGGCGGCGGCGGTCCGCCTGCTGGATGCAACCCGCCAGAAGCTGGAATTAGTGGCCTCCTACGGCCTGAGCGACCGCTACCTCAACAAGGGTCCGGTGCTCTCCGACAAGTCCATCGCCGAGGCCATGATGGGTAAGGCGGTTTCCATCTATGACGTGGCCAGCGACGCCCGGGCCACCTATCCTCAGGAGGCCATGGAGGAAGGCATCAAGTCCATCCTATCGGTGCCCATCACCCTCAAGGGCAACGTCATCGGGGTGATGCGCATCTACACCGGCAAATTCCAGGAGTTTAGCGACGATGAAATCACCTTCATCTCCTCCCTGGCGGAGCAGGCGGCCCTGGCCATGGAAAATGCCCGCATGTACCAGAAACTCAAAGGGGAATATGAGGAGCTGATGGGCGACATCTACCGGTTCACCGGTTTCACCCGCTTTTAAAGAGGGGCATCATCCCGAAGGTGGGCAGGGGCGGGTTAACAGCCCGCCCCTGTCTTAATTAGGCCGGCTCATTCCGGGGTCCCGCCCTCACAATTCCCCCAAGGCCGGCCAGCGGCGGGTGAAGGCGCGTTCCGCCAGATGGCGGACCAGCGCCAACCAGTGGCGCCGGGTAGTGGCAAAATAACCCTGCTCCAGCCAGCGGCGGCCGGAGCTGATCACCGGCGGGCTGAGCAGGCGCAGCCGGGTGAAGCGTTTGAGCCGCATCACCAGGTCCAGGTCCTCGGGCCGGCGGTGGCTAAAACCGCCCAGGGCCTGAAATAGCTCCCGTTGCAGGATGAGGACCTGATCGCCATAGGGCAGGCCCAGGAGGCGGCTGCGCCAGTTGGCCGCCCGGGCGATGCATCTGAGGGCCGGCAGGGGCGGGGCGAGAGCTAGCTCAAAGGCGCCGGCGGCAAAGGTTGGATCCGCCGCGGCCCGGCGCAATGCCGCCAGATGGGCGGAAGCCAGTATGGTGTCGGCGTGCAGGAAGGCCAGGAGACCGCCCCGGGCGGTGCGGGCCCCGGCGTTCATCTGGCAGCCTCGGCCGCGGGGGGCCCGCAGGCGGTGGACCTGGGGATGGCGGGCCGCCACCTCCCAGGTGGCGTCGGCGCTGCCGCCGTCCACCAGGATGATCTCCAGGTCGGACGCCGGCCGCAGCCGCGCCAGGGTCGAAGCCAGGAGCGTTGCTTCGTTCAACACCGGCAAGATGATGGATATCTGCGGATTCATCGGCTCATTGCGGCCCAGCCCTAATAACAAACTTTCCGGCAAGATTTCCGGTTTGCATCATGAGCAGCCTGTGCATTATTTTCGCCAAAGAGCCGGTCCCGGGGCAAGTAAAAACCCGCCTTACCCCACCTTTCAGCCCCGGAGCGGCCTGCCGCCTCTATGGCGCTTTTTTGGCGGATGTCCTGGAGGAAACCAGCCGAATTCCCGGAATGGAGTGTGCCCTGGCTTATGCCTCTGAGGGGGCGGGAAAATTTTTCCGGGACTTGGCCCCCGGAGTGCGGCGGTTTCCCCAGGAGGGCCGGGATCTGGGAGAGCGCCTGGTCCGGGCCTTTGCCTGGGGCTGGGGCGCCGGTTTTCACAAGGTTCTGATCCGGAGCAGCGATACCCCGGGCCTTCCCGGGGGCATCCTGCTGCAAGCCCGGCGGAGATTGGCCTCCGGGCAAGCCCAGTTGGTCCTGGGCCCCTCAGCGGACGGCGGCTATTATCTGGTGGGGCTCATGGACCCGCAGCCGCAACTATTTGCGGAGATTACCTGGTCCAGCAGCGCGGTCCTGGCCGAGACCCTGAGCCGGGCCCGGGAACTCTCCCTGAACGTCCACCTGCTGCGGTGCTGGCAGGATATCGATAACTATGCGGGGCTGATGGCTTTCCTGAAGAAGCCGCATCCGTCCCCCCGGGCCGGCTGGCGCAGCGACCGGATGGCCCGGGAGTTGTTGGCCGGTATCGCCCATAAGGATGGGAGGCTTCATTTACCCAAGAAAAATGATGAGCCGCCTGCTTAACGGAAGGGGCGGAACCCGAGCGATGATAAAAAGACTGATTAACTATTTTTGTTGATGGTTTTGCCTCTCCAAGGTGTTTGCATTAATAGACGAGCTCATTATCCAGGCCCCGGGTGCAAATGGCGGAACCGATACTGGAAAACCCTGAGACAGACAGCGGCTTCCCGGGGAAAGTCCCCTGGATGGGCCCCCTCATCCTCCTACTGGTGCTGGCGGGCCTGTTCATTATCGGCTGGGCCTTGAATCTCCAGGAGTATCTCCAGGCAGACCGCCTGCGTCGCTGCATTGCCTCTTCCGGGATGTGGGGCCCCCTGGTCTATGTGCTGATTTTGACTATCACCCCATTGCTGTTCCTCCCGGTCCTGCCCGTAATTGTGGCCGGCGGTATCCTGTTCGGCCCCTTGGGGGGAGTGGTTTACACCGTCTTGGGCGCCTCGGCCGGCTCTTCCCTGGGCTTCCTGGTGTCCCGCTACCTGGCCCGGGACTGGGTGGCGGCTAAAATCAGCGGCTCCAAGCTGGCTCACCTGGATGACCTGGTGGCCCGGCACGGCTGGAAAATAGTGGTCTTGACCAGGCTCATCGTCGTGTTCCCGTTTTTCTTGCTCAATTACGCCTTCGGCCTCACCCGGGTTCGTTTTCTGCCGTATGCGCTGGCCACCCTGTTCGCCCTGCTCCCTTCGGTCATCGCCACTATATTGGTGTCCAGCAACCTCTTGGATCTCCTCCGGGGCCAGATTTCCATGCGGTTGCTCCTGGGGATCCTCTTGCTGGTGGCGGTCGGCCTGCTGCCGGTAATTTACCGGCGGGTCAAGGCGCAGCAAGGAGAGCCGGTGGAACTCTGAAGCAGGTTTACAGGCGGGAGGATAAGGAATGGCTGGTAAATGGCGGCAGAGGCGGCTTCTCTGGTTAATCCCGGTGATGCTGCTGCTGGCCTGGTGGGCCCCATCCTTGGGGCCGCACCTCGCGGGAGGCGCGCCCCCGGGGGATGAAGCCGCGCTCCGGGTCCTGATCAAGGCGGAGGAACTGAAGGACCTCATCGATAAGAAGGCCCCCGATCTCCGCATTATCGATTTTCGCCCCCAGACCAAGTATTATCTGGGGCACATCCCGGGCGCCATTCATCTCTGGCGGCCCGAAACCGAAAACCGGCGCCAGTCTTTTCCGGGCCAGCCGCCCGCGGCCAAGCAACTGGAGGCCCTTCTGGGCCGCCTCGGGGTCGGCAGCCAGGACACCCTCATCATCTACTCGGACCAATGCGACCAGACCCACCTGTGGTGGCTCCTGGCCTACTACGGTTTGCCCCTCAACCGGATGAGGCTGCTGGACGGCGGCTTCGAGGCCTGGAAGGCCAAAGACTTTCCCACCCAGCTCACTTCGCCCCGGTTTAAGGCGGTATCTTTCCGGTTCCCGCCGGAATCCGGGGTCAGTACCCTGCTGGCCACCCTGGAGCAGGTCAAGGGAGCTCGTGGGGGGCCCAACAAGGTCATCCTGGACGCGCGGCCCCATTTCTTCTTCTCGGGGGAGAAGACCAAAGAAGGCGCGGCCCGGCCTGGACGTATCCCCGCCGCGGTGTCGGTCCCCTGGGAGGAGAACCGGGTGGACTCGGGGCCTTTTAAAGGCTACTGGAAGGGCCCCGGGGAACTTCGGAAGCTTTATGCCTCCCGGGGAGTGACCCCGGATAAAGACATTTACATTTACACCCACGGCGGCCGCTGCGCCACTTTCAGCCTGGTGAGCCTCTATCTGGCGGGCTATCCCCTGGAGAAGCTGCACCTCTACGCCGGCTCCTGGATCGAATGGAGCCGCAGCCGGGAGCCGGCGGAAACCGGTCCGGCCAGGTAAGTTTTCTAGTCACCGCTCACTAATCCGACCCTAGCCGCTGATAGTCTTCTCCACCTGAATCCGGTGGGCCTTGAGGAGTTTCCACAGGGTTACCCGGCTGATGCCCAGGAGGCGGGCCGCCTCGCCTTTCCTGCCGCCGGTCTGGGTGATGGCCTCCAGGAGACGCTGCCGCGGCAGTGCGGCCCTGGCCGGCGCCACGGCCACCCGGGCCTTCCCCAGTCCCTCCTTGGCCCGGCGGCCCAGGGCCGGCAGATGCTCCTGGCTAATCAGGCCTTCGGGGCAGAGCACGAAGGCGTATTCAATGACGTTGATGAGCTCCCGGACGTTGCCGGGCCAGTCATAGGCGGCCAGAAGCTCCAGGACCTCCGGGGCAAGGCCGGTGATGGGTTTGCGGGTCTTGCGGCGGCCCTGCTCGATGAAGGCCTTGGCCAGCAGGGGGATATCCTCCCGCCGCTCCCTTAGGGGAGGCAGATGGACGGGGATGACCCCGATGCGGTAAAAGAGGTCCTCCCGGAAGCGGCCCAGGGCCATGAGGCGGTGGAGGTCCTTGTTGGTGGCGGTGATCACCCGCACGTCCACCCGGATGGGCAGGTGGTCCCCCACCTTTTCGATGACCTTCTCCTGGAGGACCCTGAGGAGCTTGGCCTGGGTAGCCAGGGGCAAGTCTCCCACTTCATCCAGGAAGATGCCGCCGCCGTTGGCCGCCTCGAAGCGCCCCAAGCGGGTGCGGTCGGCCCCGGTGAAGGCCCCTTTGACGTGGCCGAAAAGTTCGCTCTCCAACAGGGACTCGGTGAGGGCGGCGCTGTTCACCTTGATGAAGGGCCCCTGGCGCCGGGGACTGAGACGGTGGATGGCCGCGGCCACCAACTCCTTGCCGGTGCCGGATTCGCCGTAGATGATCACCGGCGCCTGGGATTGGGCGGCGGCGGAAATCAGGGTGAAGAGCTGCACCATCACCGGAGATTTGCCGATGATCCCGTGAAAAGCGTCCTCCTGTCCCAGCTCCCGGCGCAGGCTGGAGATGAAGAGCTGCATCATGTCCGGGGACTTCTCCGGCAAGGCGCGGGCCAGGTCTTCCCGGCTCAGCTCCCGGCGCAGGTGGGAGATGACCCGCTCTTTGGCCACTATCTCCCGGAGATCGGTGAGGTTTTCCACCCCGGCCACCACCCGGCCGGCCCGATCCTGCAGGGCGGCGCCATTCTTCAGAACCTGGATGTGGCTGCCGTCCTTGCGCTCCAGGGTGCATTGGCGGCGGTGGACTGAGCCGCCGCGGAAGAGCTCGCACTCCTTCCTCCCCGCCCGGACTACCGCATCCAGGCAGGTTGGACACTTGAGGATGGTACAGGGTTGACCTACCAGCTCTTCCCGGCGGTAGCCGGTGATCTCCTCCATGGCCGCATTGACTGCCAGGATGGCGCCTTGGGGGTCCACGATCAACAGGCCGTCCATCATGGTATCAATGATGGTCTTCCAAAACTCTTCCGGTTCCTGGCCGAATAGATTTTCCTTGAGGTGCGCCAGGGAGTCCGCGGGCGTTTCATGACTCATAAGCCCTCCGCCCGGGGAGGGAGGTTAAATTCCCCGGTTAATTGTTAGCGGTTTATTTATTAACTGATGTTAAGCATAAACCATTAACATTGTCAACAACGCCAGGTATGTTTATCATTATTTGATGTAATAACAGTATGTTAAGCGCATCCTAACCATTTCTTAACCTTGGCAGACTTCTTGCTGTTTGTCTTGGACGGTGAAGCGCGGGTAGCTGAGGGTCCTGGGCCGCGCGGCCGAAAAGGTGGCGAGTCACGCCATCGTGCCGGTGCTGCTCTTCCGGTGCTGGGGATAAAAGCGCCGAAAACCAAGGTAGATTTACTTAACCGGCTCGACCGGGGCCTTCCGTAAACCGGGAGTCCGCGGGTCGGCGCCTCCAGGTTTTTTTGGGCAATATTCCATCATGCAGTTCAGGAGGATTTCATGCGGAAAAAAGGCTGGGTGATTTTGGGGGTACTTGTCCTGGCCGCAGTGGCGGCCACCCTGCTCTGGGCAGAGCCGTCTCTTGCCGGCAAGTTGGAGGAAGCCATTGCCCAGACGCCCCAGGGCGCCGGCCCCGGCATGATCAACCCCGGCGCCCCCAAGGGCTTCATGGGGATTCCCGGGGCCCCTCACCATTTCTTCCTGTTTTACATTTTATGGGGCATCTGGGTGGGTTGGATCTTCTCCTCGGTGGGCGCCTTCGGGGGCATCATGGCCGGCGTCGGCCATATCAGTGTCTTCGGGCTCTCGGATTACGCCAGTAGTTTTAAAAAAACCAGCCCCGCCTTGAACAAGCTGATGACTGATTCCATCCGCACCAGCAACCAGTATCTGGTGGGATTGTCGGCCTTGATTTCCTCCTTTACCTATTACCGCATGGGACGGCTGGTGCTTCCCCTGGGCTTATGTTTGGCCATCGGCGGCATCCTCGCCGGCTACCTGGTCCCCCTGCTTACAGTGGGTCAAATGAATGTCAACCTCTATGTGGGCTTTTTCGGGATCATCGTCTTCGCCGTCGCCTTTGTGCTCTTCTATGAGACCACGCCTAAAGGCCAGGAGAAAAAGAAGGCTGCCAAGGCCGCAGCCAAGGCCTTTGAAGCAGCTCATATCAGAAAAACCACCCAGGTCAGCGCTGAGCATGCCAAAGGGGTGCAGGTCACCCATTGGGGCCTGAGCAGGATCTCCTTTACTTTTTATGGCCAGGAATTCTCCTTCAATCCCCTCTGGCCCCTGCTGGGCGGCTTTGTCATCAACGCCATCTCGGCCCTCATCGGGGTAGGGGGCGGCTTCCTCTATGTGCCTTTCCTGACCTCGGTGGCCGGGCTGCCCATGTTCATCGTGGCCGGCACTTCGGCCCTGGCGGTGCTGGTGGGCATGATAGTTAACATCTTCAATATGATGGTGGTGCGGCACGTGCCCGTGGATTTTGTGTTGATCAGCACCGAACTGATCGGCATCGCCATCGGCTCCGTCCTCGGTCCGATCACCTCCAAGAACATCCCCGAAATCTGGCTGAAACGCATCTTCGTGATCCTGGCGGTGTACGTGGGCATCGGTTATCTGACCAAGGGCTTTATGGGTCACTCCATCTTACCGGGAATGTAGGAGGAAACCAGCCAAAACGGAGAGCAGGGCCGGCCTGGTCTGGCCCTCCCTCCTGGTAAACAACCATGGAGATGCCTTCCCTTTATCTCTTTCTGGATCCTTACCTGATCTGGTTTTACCGGCTGACGGGCCAGCCAGGGTGGGATTTTCTCATCGGCACCTCGGTGGTGGCCGTCCTGGCCCTGATGGTGGGTGAATTTACCTCCCTCCTGGCGTCGTTGCTGGTGCGGCGGCACTTCACCCAGGTAGCCGGCGAAGCCAGGAAATACCAGGATTTGTCCATGGAGGCCTTGAAGGCCGGGGACAGACCGGCCTATGAGGCGGCCAACAAGCTGGCCAACGATGCCTTCAACAAGTCTTTCTTCATGCAGGTGGCTCTTTCGGCGACGTTCTTCTGGCCCATCTTCTTGATGCTGGGATGGATGCAGGAACGTTTCCAGGGGATAGAGATTCCCCTCGTGATCGTCCCCTATTCCCTGGGTTTTGTCGGGATTTTTATCATCCTTTACATCGTAGCTTACTTTATTTTTAAGCGGGTTAAGTATCGGCTGCCGTACCTCCGCGGCATGAAGGCCAACCTGGACGCGGTTAATCTCCAGGGAGGAACTTCGCCGGAGGTTAGATAGTTTCCGATGGTTCTTGTTTAAACATCATTATGTTAATTTAAAGCAAATAACTTACAGGAAGATTGCCATGGCAAAGGAAGTTTTTAGCATCTGCTTCATGTGTACGCAACGGTGCCCCATTCGAGTCCTGGTGGAAAATGACGACGTGAAGTGGATCGAAGGCAATCCGCACGTGGCCGGCATCGAAGGCGCCCTGTGCGCCAAGGGCTCCGCCGGCCTGGCGCTGTTGCACGACAGCGAGCGGCCGCAGTATCCCATGATCCGCGTCGGTCCCCGGGGCGGCGGCCAATGGAAACAGGCCACCTGGGACGAGGCCCTGGATTTCGTGGCCGCCAAACTCCAGGATATCGTCCAGGAATACGGCCCCCAAAGTCTTATCTGGGCAGAGCGGAACAATTTCAACACCCACCTGGTCAAGGCCTTCATGAACGCCCTGGGTTCTCCTAACCATGTCACCCATGAATCCCTGTGCCGGGGCTCGGTGATCACCGCCATCAACAGCCTGACGGGCTACCCTTACGCCCCGGCGGACGTGGGGGTGGATTACGCCAACACCCGGCACCTGATCATGTATGGCCGCAACCTCTTTGAGGCCCTGGAAATCAAGTCCATCAATAATCTCCTGGGCGCCATGGAGAAGGGGGCCAAACTCACCTATATCGACCCCCGGATCAGCGTCACCGCCACCAAGGCCGACCGCTACTGGATGATTCGCCCCGGCACCGACCTGGCCCTCAACTACGCCCTGATCCGCACCATTCTGAAAGAGCGTCTCTATGGCGCGGTCTACGTCAAGCAATGGGTCAAGGGGCTCAAAGAGCTGCAAGCCTTTGTGGAGCCCTATACCCCGGAGTGGGCCGAGCAGGAGACCGGTATTCCGGCTGCAGAGATCGTCACCCTGGCCCGGGAAGCTGCGGCCGTCAAGCCGGCGGTGATCTTCCACTACGGCTATCGGGGCTCGCATCATACCGATGAGATCTACATACGCCGTTCCATGATCATCTTAAATGCCTTGATGGGCAGCATTGAGGCCAAGGGCGGCATTTTTTTCAAGAAAACCCCCAAGGACGCCAGCCGGGGCGACATCGGCAAGTATTCCAACCAGGAATTCCCCAAGATTAGCCAGCCCCGGTTTGATGGCGCCGGCGAGGCGGCTTTTCCCATTATCAATGCCTTCCACGGCTGTGTCCAGCAACTGGCCCGAGCTATCCTGGATCAGGACCCCTATCCCATCAAGGCCCTGATCGCCAACCGCTTCGACCCCCTGACCTCCATCCCGGACGCCGCCGCCACCCGGCAGGCCCTGGATCAACTGGACCTCATTGTCGCCCTGGAAGTGAACTTCAGTGAAACCGCCTGGTACGCCGACGTCATCCTGCCGGAGTCGATGTATCTGGAGCGGTCCGACTGCATCCAATTAGTCACGGGCCTCAAGCCCGCGCTCTATATGCGCCGGCAGGCGGTGACGCCTCGCTACGACAGCCTGCCTGCCTGGCTGATCATCAAGAAACTGGCCCAGCGCCTGGGCCTGGGGCAGTACTTTCCCTATGAGACCATCGAGGACATCTGGAATTTTCAGCTGAAGAATCTGGGGGTAAAGATCGAGGATTTCGAGGCCAAGGGCTTTGTGCCTCTAGCCGACCAGCCTATCCTCTGGGACCGGGAAAAGGGCCTCAAGTTCAAAACTCCTTCGGGGAAGATTGAGTTGGTGAGTTCCTTGATGGAAAATGCCGGCATCCCCTCGTTTGTGCCCTACACTCACAGGCCGGCGCCGCCGGCAGACCGTTTCCGCTTGATAGTGGGGCGTTGTGCGGCGCATACCCACATCTCCACGCAGAACAATTACTACTTGAACGAATTGGTGCCGGAAAATGAATTGTGGATTAATACCCAACCTGCCGGCCGTATAGGGATCAAAAACGGGGACTATGTCGAGGTGTCTTCGCGGCTGGGCGGCGGTAAAATCAAGGCCAAGGTGACGGATGCCATCCATCCGGAAGCGGTATTCATGCTGCACGGCTTTGGCAAGACGGTGCCGGCCCAAACCCGCTGCTACCTCAAAGGCGCCAGCGACGCCCTGCTGCAGGAAAATGTCACCGACCCGGTGGGAGGCAGCCCGGGCCTGCACGAGACCATGGTGCAAGTGCGCCCCCTGACCTGAGTTTCCCGGAGGAAAACCTATGAGTCAGTATTACCTCATTCAAGACCAAAAAAGGTGCATCGGCTGCCTGAGCTGCGAGGTGCATTGCAAGAGCAATAAGGGACTGCCCTGGGGTCCCCGCCTGGGCCAGATCATCCCCGTAGGCCCCAAGATGGTGGCGGCAGTCCCCCGCATGGGTTTTATTTTCATGCCTTGTTTCCATTGTTCCGAACCCTGGTGCGTGCCGGTGTGCCCCACCGGGGCCATGCGCAAGCGGCCCAAAGACGGCATTGTCTACGTGGAGCAGTCCCTGTGCGTGGGCTGCAAGAGCTGTATCACCGCCTGCCCCTGGGGCGCGCCCCAGTGGCACCCGCAACTGGGTAAAGCCGTAAAATGCGACTATTGCATGGACCGCATCGACGAGGGCCTGAAACCGGCCTGCGTCACCAAGTGCGTCACCCATTGCCTGCAGTTCGGCAATGCCGACCACTTGGATATTAGCCGGCGGGAACGCCTGGCCAAAGCGGTGGCCTTTGAGCTGGATACCGTGGTCAGCGGCCGCTGAGGTGAGGACGGGAACGATGGCCGCCCAGTATGCTCCTCTGCAGATTAATATCTTCACTTTTCCAGGCAAAGGCCTGGAAGAAGCCGAAGCCGTACGCGACGCCTTCATTGCTGCTTTGAAGGAGCGGGCCCTTGACGAACTGGGCCTCCTGGACGTGCAACTGATGGGCTGGCGGGGCATCGAGGGCCGGGACGTCATGGTGGAGGTGCGCCATAACGGCAACTCCAGTCTCTACGAACTGGTCACCCCGGATATGGCCTCCCGCATCGTCCAGAGCCACCTGGAGGAGCATCGGCCGGTGCATCACTGGGCGGTGGGCAAAGATTTCGAGACTTATTACGAGGGCCAGACCGTCCGGGTTTCCCAACTCCTGGGAAGGATCGACCCCCTATCCCTGGAAGATTATCAGGATTACGACGGCTACAAGACTCTGCTGTCCTTTTACAGCCAGGGCTTCGATTCGTTTCTGCAAAAGGTGGTGGCCGCGGGCTTTTGCGAGTTCTCCCGAACCCGGAGCCTCCCTTGCGGCGCCGCCTGGAGCACTTTTCGGGCAGAGAAACAACGTCCCCTCCTGGTGGTCAACGCCGCGCCCCCTTTTCCCTCGGCCACCGCAGACGTGCTGCTCCTGGAGGGCTGCCCCCATCAGGTATTGGAGGGCATTATGCTGGCTGCCAAGACCCTCCAGGCCGAGGCTGCGGTGGTCTATTTGCCGGCCAACGCCCCGCTGGCAGCGGAGCGGCTGCAAGCAGCCTGGACCAGGCTGAACCAGAGCCGGATTCTGCCGGAAGCCACCCCGCTTAAGCTGATCATTATTGCCGGAGAATCGAGGTTCCTGGTGGAGGACGAAGACCAGTTCATGCAGGCGCTACAGTCTCTGCTGCCCCGGGACCTCCTGGAGAAATACGCGGGTTCGCCCTTCCTGGTCCATAGCCTGGGCACCGTAGCGTCGCTGCCCTTCATCGCCCAGACGCCGGTCTCCGTCTTCCGGAAATTGGGGATCGCCTGCTCCTCCGGCACCATGATCTTCCGGCTGATGGGCGCCGTGGAAAACCCCGGTTTTGTGGAAGTGGCCATTTCCTCCACCCTGGAGGAGGTAATCAACGGTCCGGGGGGCGGCTTCCGCCATGGCCGCAAGCCCAAGGCCGTCGTGGTGGGCGGGCCCCTGGGAGGCATCTTTCCGCTGCACCTGCTGAAGCTCAGTTTGAACCATGAGACCCTCCTGGAAATGGGCGGTTCCCTGGCCCTGGGGACCATCCAGGTCCTCGACGAACGGGATTGTCTCGTCGCCCTGGTGCGGGAGCAGCTGGAATTTATCTTGCAGCAACCGGGGGCCCGGTGCTCCACTTGCCGCGTCGGCCTCCTGCGGGTTAAAGACTTGTTGGACCGGATTGCCGCGGGCGCAGCCGGCCCGGAGACCCTGGAGGAACTGGAGCGCGCCTGTGTGACCTTGAAAGAAAAGGCCGCCTGTCACCTGGGAAACCTGGCGGCTAACCCCATCCTCACCTCCCTGCACTATTTCCCGGATGAATACCGGATGCACACGGACAACAAGCATTGTCCGGCCGGGGTCTGCCCCAAACTGCTGCTGGCTCCCTGTCAAGCTGCCTGCCCGGCGGGGATCGACATCCCCAGCTACATGGCCCTGGTGGCCCAGGGCCGGTTCGTGGGAGCACTTAAAGTGATCCGCCAGGACAACCCCTTTCCCTGGGTTTGCGGCCTCATCTGTCCGCATCCCTGCGAACGGAGCTGTGTGCGGGGCAACCTGGATCAGCCCCTCAACATCAAATACCTCAAGGCCTTTGTGGCCGATTATGCCACCCGGCACGGCGAATACGCCCCTTTGAAGCCGGAGGCGTCCAATGGCCATCGCGTCGCGGTGATCGGCTCCGGACCCGCCGGTCTATCCTGCGCCCATTACCTGGCCCTGCGAGGTTACGCGGTAACCGTCTTCGAGGCCCTGCCGGAGGCCGGCGGTCTCCTCATTGCCGGAATTCCCGAATATCGCCTGCCCCGCAAGGTGGTGCGCAAAGAAGTCGAGCTGATCCGCTCCCTGGGGGTGGAAGTCCGGACCGCGGTCGCGGTGGGCCGGGACGTCACCCTGGAGGAACTGCGCCGGCGGGGCTATGAGGCCTTTTTTCTCGGGATCGGGGCCCATCTGGGCTACAAGTTGAAGATCGAGGGCGAAAATGACTTTCCCCAGGTCTATGACGTTATCTCTTTTCTGCGCCAGGTGAACCTGGGTAATAAACAGAAGCCGGCGGACCGGGTGGTGATCATCGGCGGCGGCAATGCCGCCATGGACGCGGCCCGGACTTGCGTACGCCTGGGCTGCCGGGAGGTCCACGTCTCTTACCGCCGCACCCGTAAAGAGATGCCGGCCCATCCCGAAGAGATTGAGCAGGCCGAGGAGGAAGGGGTAGTGATCCATTTTCTGACGGTGCCCATCAAGATCGGCGGCGAGAAGGGCCAGGTGCAATACCTGGAGTGCCTGCAGGCCGAGTTGGGCCGTCCGGACGCTTCCGGACGACGCCGTCCTATCCCCATTCCCGACAGCAACTATCGCATCGAAGTCGGGGCGGTGATCACTGCCATCGGCCAGCAACCCGATCTCTGCCCCTTCCCGGAACCGCCGGTGCAGACCAGCCCCTGGTGCACCATCGTCACCGACCAAGGCAGTACCAGCACCAGCGTGCAAGATATCTTCTCCGGCGGCGACGCAGTCACCGGGCCGGCCACCGCGGTGGAAGCCATCGCCGCCGGCAAACAGGCCGCCCTGGAGATCCACCATTATCTGTCCCGCGACCCGGGTCCGGCGCCGCAGGCCCGGCCCCGGAAGCGCGGCAGGGTGCCTTTTATCGCCATCCCGGCCGAGGCGAAGATTGACAACCACCGGGTGCCCACGCCGTTTTTGGATATGGAACAGCGGCGCCATAATTTTGAGCAGGTGGAACTGGATTACTCCCCGGAGGAGGCTCAGAGAGAGGCGCAGCGCTGCTTGCGGTGCGACGTCTGCATCCGTTGCGGCGCCTGCGAGCGGGTCTGCCGGGACACCATGCAGGTCCAGGCCCTGAAGTTTACCCAGATCAGCCCCAGGGAGCGGGTGCTCAGCGACTACCACCGGGCCGGGGAGCGCTGCATTGCCTGCGGCTCCTGCGCCCTGGCCTGTCCCACCGGGGCCATCGAATACCTGGAAGGGCCGGAGCACCGGGAAATACGCCTCTGCGGCACCGTCTTGAACCGCCTCGAGGCCCCCAAATGCCAGGGTTGCGGCGGCCCCTTGCCCCCGGGGCGCTACCTGGATTATGTCACCTCCCACAGCGACGCGGTCACCGGCAAGCAGGTGTTGCGCCGGCTCTGCCCCGCTTGCGCTCGGGAAAAACGGGCCCAGGAGTTCGTCAAATTGCAGTAATCATCGGCATTAGGCCGCCCCTAGCCCAGCGCGCGGGCACATATTTCCTGGGAGGCCGGATGGGCGAGACCATCAATTCCCCCTCACCCTAATCCTCTCACCCATCGGGGGAGAGGAGATTAAATAAAACCTCCGTGGTTAATCAATTTTTCGCCCTGAGTAATCTAGGTCCCGCAAAACCCAAAATTTATCCGCGGGCGCGACCTGCTTGTTGCGCTAGATTTCACCACAATTTCAAGGTTATACGGTAGTAATTAATAATAATATTCGGAGAAATAAGTAACTCCGGGAGCGGACGTCAATTCGGTACCACTAGCGGAGGGCGGCCGCGGGTTCATAAAAAGATATTTATGTAGTTAATTAAATATGTTATACTGTAGAGAAAAATATTTGTCTTTGGTAAAAATTTATGCTATTGTTCTCTCAAAACAGCCCTCGGGGCGGGGGTTCGTTTAAACCCGGTAAAGAAATTATCATGTATTGTTTATAACTTAATTTGGGGGGCAGTGTCGTGTTTAATGAAACTCAGTTGGATATTATTTATTTGCTTGGTGTTCTGGCGCTTTTTTTGATAGGTGCGCTGACCCCGATCTTGAATCGTCGGACGAACCGGCTCTTACCCTGGAAATGGCTGGGGATGTTTGCGTTCTGCCGGGGGACGTACGATTTGCTCAATTTACCCGCGCTCAACCAATTGACCCCGGGCCACCTGGAGACAGTGAAATTAGTCCTGCTTTTCTTATCTTTATTATTTCTGGTGGAATTTGGGCGGGCCGGCAGCAACATTCCTAGCCACACGGTGCCGCGACCCGTGGTCTATTTTCCCATGACCGCGCTGATCCTTTCGCTCCGGATGCTGGGCCTGCCCGATATTGTCGGCATAGTTTGCTTCGGGGTGAGTATAGCGGGAGGAGCGTGGGCTGCCTGGGCCCTATTGCAAGCCTCGCCAAAGATACCCCCAGGGAAAGAAACCCTGATTTCGGCCGGGATAATCATGGCTCTATACGGCCTAGTTTCCTGCTTTCCTTATAGCTCCGAGTCTTTTATGGCCATCGCGGGAATTTCCCTCAACCTGGTGCGAAGCCTGCTGGCCATCGGTCTGGCCGCCTGCATTTTCCGCTTCGGCCAAATTGCCATGGACAGCATGGCGGAACTCCAGGCTCAAAAAATTTATGGGTATCTTGCCCACGGGACCATTATCGGCTTGCTGTTCATTGCTGCCGTGGGATTGGCGGGAAGCTTGGGTATCAACTATTTATCCAACAAAGCCGTGGGCGAAGCCTTGACGAAAAGCCAAAGCACCGTCCAACGTCTCCGAGAGATAGTCAACAATGAGATGGAAAAAGCTGATCGCCTGGACCAGTTATTGGCCGGGTCCAGCCGAATTATTGCTGTCCTGGCGGGAACCCAGGGGCGCCCCAACGTTGAGCGCGTTGCGGAGCGTTATGGTGAGCGTTATGCTGAGCGTTATGGTGAGCGCGCTGCGGAGCGCGCTGCGGAGCGCTTTGACGCGCAGATCGCCCGGGCCAATGAGCTGCTGGACAGTTACAGTGAGACGGAAGAGGGGTTCGGCGTTTGCTATGTAATGGATCCGGCCGGGCTAACCATTGCCTCCTCCAACCGGAACCAATCAGACAGTTTTGTCGGGAAAAACTACGGGTTCCGGCCCTATTTTAAACAAGCGGCTTTGGGTCTGCAGGGTCGTTATTTCGCCCTGGGGGTGACCTCCAAGGAGCTGGGGTATTATGCCAGCGCCCCGGTCCGGAATGAGCAGGGTGGGATTATCGGGGTTGCGGTGATCAAAAGGATGATCCGGACTACGGGTGAATTGAAAAATGCCTTCGACCCCGGGTCTGACTCTTTTCTGGTAAACCCGAATGGCATAGTAGCTTTGTCTAATCAACCCAAATATGTCCTGTCCTCCTTGTGGCCGGTGGACGAAAAGACCAAGAAGGAACTGGTCGCTTCCCAACAATTTGGCAGCGGCCCTTTCGCCCCCATCCTGGATCAGAAGCCGTTAGCCGGAAAAGAATATCAACTTGAGGGGCAGCGCATGATGGCCCTGAGTCAGCCTATATTGATGGAAGGCTGGACGATGCTCCATTTCGGCTCCATGCAGGCCGTCCCCTTCTATAAGCTGCTGGGGGCGGTCGCTATCCTCGTTCTCGGTTTCGCCCTCATCGGCTTTTATGTCTCCTGGGATTTAACCTCTTACAAAACTGCCGGTATCGCCGCGGCAGATTGGTCTCCAGCCGGTGACTCCGCAGCTTATGGGCAGATTGCAGAGCAAGTGCAACAGGGCGAGCTTAAATACCGGGACCTGGCGCAGAGTATCAGTCTGGTGAGCGAAATGGGAGATCTGCTCCGGGGCTGCAATAGCGGCAGAGACGCCGTCCCGGTAATTACCAAATATATGCAGCGATTATTTCCCGACTTGTCCGGCGCCGTATATCTGGCTACCGTGAGGGACATGCTTGAAGTTATGGGTGTATGGGGAGAGTTTCCCCCGGAGGAGCAGAGGTTTGCTCCCGATGATTGCTGGGCGCTGCGCCGCGGCCGGCAGTATTTGGTAGAAGATCCCGCGGCCAGCCTCCCCTGCCCGCATTTGTCAAAAAATTTAACGGCCGGGTACCAATGCTGGCCTCTGGAAGATCAGGGGAGAACCCTGGGCGTCCTGCATCTGCGCCAGGGCCGGCTTCCGGACAACCCCAATCCCGTTTCCGCCCAACAAAAGGAAACTAACCTGCAGTTGATATCCTCCGTGGTCGATCAATTTACCCTGACTCTGGTTAACTTGAAACTGCGGGAATCTTCGCAAGTGAAAGGCATTCTGAATTCCTTCGGGCGGTGAGGAGATTCTTAATGAGACCCGGAGCCAAGGTCCTGCTGGTGGGGTTTTGTTTGGCGGGGCTGGTCCTTCAGCCGATGCCGGGTCGGCCCCAAAAAACCCCGGAGGAACTGGGTAAAGAAACCTTGGAGGCTTGTGCGGCCAGCGCCAAAACCAGACCCAGCTTCGAGATGATCAAGGAAAAGGTCGATCAGGCCTGCAACCTCCTGGAAAAAGAAGGAAAGGCGGCTTTCCCCAAGTTTAAAGGGAAGAACAGTGACTTTATCTTTTGCGGCACTTACATCTGGGTGCATGACTTGAAGGGGGTCATGCGCCTGGACCCCGCCATCCCCAAGATGGAGGGGATGAACCTGATCGACGTAAAGGATGGTCATGATAAAAGACCTTTCTCGGAAATGAACCGGGTGGCCAGAGAGAAAGGAGCCGGATGGGTGGATTATTGGTGGCCCAAGCCGGGGTCGACCGCGCCATCGCGCATAATTTCCTACATTAGATTGTGCAAGGTTGATGACGAAGACCTGGTAGTGGGCGCCGGGATTTACGATCTGCCGGCCGATCAGATGGATAAGTTCCTCCAGGCCCAGAAGACGTCGCTGGAATTGGCGAGAGAAACCGAGGCGGCTGTCGTCAAGACCGCGATAACCAAGGCCACCAGTGACCTGGTCATCGCCAAGGTCAACGCCGCCTGCGCTCTGCTGGAAAGAGAAGGGCAAGCCGCTTTCCCGAAGTTTAAAGGCAAACAAAGTGAATTTATCTTTTCCGGCACTTACATCTGGGTCCATGACTTGAAAGGGGTGGTGCGGATGGATCCCATCAAGGCTGACTGGGAAGGTAAAAACAACCTGGACTGGAAGGACAGCAACGGCAAGCTGATACTCGTGGAATTCAACAAAATGGCCCAAGGCAAGGGAGCGGGATGGGTGGATTATTGGTGGCCCAAGCCGGGAGAGCAAAATCCCTCTCACCAGGTTTCCTATGTTAAATTGTGCAAGATTGACGGAGAGGATATGGTGGTAGGAAGTGAAATTTATGACCTGCCGGATGCAGAAATCGATAAACTGATCAAATAAACTGCGGAATAATCCTTATTGAATTTTTCCTGAATCCCAGGCTCCTTAACCAACTCCTTAGAGCTGCTTTTCGCTCCAATCTTTTTGAGTGCCACCCAACAGGCGTAGAGATGCGCATTGCCCGGGGGCGATTTGAACCCTGGATGTCGATCCGCCAGGCTCAATTAAAATGTAGGATAAAGACCGACTTGGGGGCTGGTGAGAGTCCTATGCCAAAATCAGACACATGCGGACAGCTTTTCGAACCGGCCTATGAGATGTTAGGGATGCGGAAAAGAGTTTTCTGGAATTTCCTAATAGGATTAAAGTTTTTAAAATGTTCGTGGAATTTGTCCGGGATGGCGGGCCGCTTCTAAGCAGAGGTTCGATTTAACTGCTGGCGGGTAATCGCAGCATGACAGCCACCCCCCAAATTCGCGGCGAACATCCAACATCTGGAAAGGAGAGCAACATGTCTTATTACATGTATGACGGGTCCACCGAAGTGACTCCATGGGAAAGGATGTTCGCCACCATGAATGGCGAAAAGCTCGATCGGGTCCCCGTGCATGTCTACCCGCGCTGGGCAGGGCTGGAATACCTGGGGCTGACCTTCAAGCAGACATGGGATGATCCCGATCTGTATGCCAAGGGACAGATCATGGCTCAGCAGCGGTTCCAGTATGACTGTGTCATCGACTACGATATGATGGGACCCGTTGAGGAAGCCATCGGTGCGACCCTCAAGTACCCCGAGGATGATGTCCCCCAGATTGCCGAGCCCTTCATTAAGACTAAAGAGGACATGAACAAGGCCAAGTGGAAGCTCGATCCACGCAAAGACGGCAATATGCCCAAGGTTCTGCAGTGCATCAGGCGCCTGAAGGAAGGTCTGCTCAAGGCAGGCAACGGCATCCAGCGGGTGCCCATCATGACCTGGGGAAGTTGTCCCTCCCGGACCGCCGCCTGTCTGACAGGTTTCAAGGAATGGTTCCTGATCGTCGCCCGGGACCCGGATTGGGCCGTCGAACTCATGGAAAAGGCCTTGGACGGCTGGCTGCAAATGGTCATTGCCGCTCATGAAGCCGGGGCCGACTGCGTGTGGGTCAACGACCCGGTGTCCTCCGCCGACTGCATCTCCAGAAAACATTATGAAACCTTGACCCAGCCGTACCAACGTAAGTTCATTGAGGCCATCCGCCGGGAAACCGGCATGAAGATCATCTTCCATCCTTGCGGGAACTGGCATGACCGTCTCGATCTCGTCTATCAGAACCAGGCCAACGGCTATTTCCTGGGCCCGATGAACATCGATCTTTGCGTGGAAAAGGCTGGCGAAGTGAGAGACGCCGGCCTCAATCCGCACCTGAAGTTCCTTAACGGCAATTACGGCGCGGCCACCAAGACCTCTACGGCGGATCGGAAGCCCGTCCCTTATGCCACCACTCTCAAATTTGGCACCCCTGAGGAACTTATCGAGGAGAGCAGGATTATCATCGAGACCGTCGAAGGCGGCAATCTTCGCTGCATGCTCGGCCCTAACTGCTGGGAGCCGAAGGGGACCGCTTACATCAACCGCGATGCCACGGTCTATGCGGCGCGCCGCTACGGTAGTTACCTCAAAAAAGAAGAGTAAATCGGGAGGATGAAGGTGGAAATATTAGCGGAAATCGCAAAAGCGGTCTATGACGGAGATGAGCCGAAAACACTCGAACTCGTCAAGAAGGCGATGGCTGAAGGCTTGCGGGCTCAGGACATCGTGGATCAGGGGCTGGTAAAGGGGCTCCACGAATGCGGCGCCGGCTACGAGGCCGGAGAGAAGTTCATCCCCGAGATGCTGATGGCGGCCGAAGCCATGAAGGCCTCCATGGCGGTGCTCAAACCTCATCTTGCTGCCGGGGATTCCGTAACCGGCGGCAAGGTCGTGCTGGCAACGGTCGAAGGCGACGTTCATGACATCGGCCTGGAACTGGTTGCCACCATGCTGGGCAGCGCCGGCTTAGAAGTCAATTTCATGGGGCCGGACGTGGAAACGTCCCGCATCATTGCGGCGGTAAAGCAGGACAAACCTCAATTGCTGGGATTATCCGCGCTGCTTACCAACACGATGGATATTATGCCCGTGATCATCAAGAAACTTGAACAGGAGGGCCTCAGGAATTCGCTCAAGGTGATCATCGGGGGCGCCCCTGTTTCTCAGGATTTCGCGGACCGTATCGGGGCTGACGGCTATGCCTACGATGCCGCCGCGGCCGTTCCGGTGGCGAAAAAGCTGGTGAGCCAAATGGCCTGAGGATCGGGAGATCCCGGTATACCAGAAGTGATGCAAATCGGTTATCTTGTCCCTGGAACCAGATAGCCGATTTGCATCATTATGTTATACTTAAGGGAGCCCCATGAAGACGGAAGACCCCAGTCAGGAGAGCAACAAAGTTGCGCCGGCACAGGCCATCTCGCGCCGGGAATTCAGCCGGATTGCTGCAACCTTCGGCCTCACCTCCACCCTCCTTGCTTATGGCGGCTTTGCCCGAGCCGGAACCGAGCCGACCGCCGCGATGCTCGCCGAGAAGGCCGCCGAAACCGCGAACCACCGAGCCAAAACCACTCCCCAGGTTAAGCTGACCTACGGTATGGCGGGGCACAGCCTGGACGCCAGCTGGGTCGCCAAGATAGGGACCTTCTCTTTCATCCATGATATCGAAGAGCGCACCGATAATGCCGTGCAAATCGAGGCCAAGGGGGGGAATTCGATTTGCGGGGAAATGACCTGCGCCGAAATGTGTATGCAGGGCATTATCGATTTGTACCTGGCTTCCACCAATAACGCCGCGATGACCTGCCCTTATCTGAATATCCTCGACTTCGGAGCCCTCTGGCCGTCGCGCGCCGCCCTCTACTCCTTTGCCTTTGACTACCGGAGCGAGGATCTCTGGCGGGAGCCGATGCGCCGGACCTATGGCCTGGAAATGCTGTTCGGTGATTACGGTCTGCGCGGCTTCTTCATGGGCAAGATGAAGTATGGGGAAGGCACCCCGGCCCTGGACACCCTGGAAAAACTCCGGGCGGCCAATGCCAAGGTCAGAACCACCGGCACCCTCTTCGGTCTCAAGAGCATGCAGCTCATGGGGGTCAAACCCGTCGCCATCATTTATGAGGAAGTCGTGGACGCAGTGCGCAAGGGAGTCATAGACGGCGCGGAAGCCTGGGAAATTCCCTTCGAGGTGATCCATTTCACTGAATTCACCGGCCAGTACCTGTACCTGAAGTACTGCTCGGGCAACTGGATTACCGGCATGAACGTCCAGGCACTGGAGAAGATGCCCGCAGAACTCAGAGACGCCCTCATGGAATCTGCCTATCACGCTCAGGTCGGCGTCCTTGGCAAGGAAGAAGCTTCTATCTGGCAGAAGGCCGGCTCTGGTGAATGCGATCCGCCCCCTCCGGGAACTGAGCATTGGAGATGCGGTATCCGTAATATCCACTGGTCACAGGAAGAGATGGACAAGCTCGAGAAGGTGATCTCACCAAAGTACAACCCCGATCCCTGGAAGGAATGGATGGACAGGCTCGATAAAATCTATGGAAATGGGTCCATCTTCGAGAAAATGTATGAAATCGCCCGGGAGGTTCCTGCAAACGCCTACGCCATCGATATCATTCCGAAGCGCTGGTGGAAGCCGAACCCGCCCTGGTGGAGCAATCCCGAAACGGCGCCGTGGAGGAGAGGAAGCGGCTTCTTCGCGAGATCACCCGAGAATATGGTCCCCAAGTAGCAACTTGGTTTGCGCCGATTCTGCAAAGCCTTTCAGACCTACTTACCAGCCCAAATCCGAAAAGCGCGGTGACTCTCTGACCCGTGCCTCCGTCGCGGGTAATGCCTGCGCTAACCTTGCCGCAGGCGGGGGGCGGCAGGTTGGGCTCACTGGGATCCGTCCACCCTGGCAGCAGCTTCCGGGAGGAAAACGCTGCAAAATTAGAGCTTATGGGAAAACGGCTTTAAGCGGCCTGGCGCGCCCGGAATCCCTTGATCCACTTCATGCCGTAAGGGTCCCTCCCCTCTATAAGGTCGGCAGCTTGCAGGACGCTGACTTCTTGCCTTTTTAACGGGTTGCAGATCGGGCAGGTCAAACCGGCATCCACTGAGACTGCCAGGAAGGCTGCAGTCAGGGTTTCCCGGTCGGGCATGCCAAAGGAGATGTTGCTGGCGCCCATGGTAATGTTGACCCCAAAGCGGTCTACGATCATGCGGATGGCCTCCAGAACCATCTTTCCAGCTCGCCACTCGGTTCCCAGCGTTAAGACGAGAGGATCGATCACGACGTCCTCGGCGGGGATTCCCAGTTTGTCGGCCGCTTCGATGATCTTGGCGGCATTCTGCAATCTTTCCTCAGCCGTTTTGGGAATACCAGTATCTCCGCTGCACAGCCCAATGACCGGGCACCCATAGTCTTTGATCAGAGGCAACACCGCTTTGAGGCGCTTTGTTTCCGCACTTACCGAATTCACCAAGGGCCTGGCGCCGTCTTTACAGTAGTAGTTCAGAGCCGCCGCCAGCGTCTCAGTTCTGGGGGAATCGATGCAGATCGGGAAGTCATCCGTTGCCGCTCTGACTTCCTTGATAATTTGAACCATCAGGGCGGACTCATCAATGCCGGGTACCCCGGCATTCAAGTCCAAAATCCCGGCCCCCGCGGCAATCTGAGCCAGGGCATCCTTGCGAACCATAGCGAAGATTCCCTCGCCGAGTTCAGCCCGTAGGACCTTGCGGCCAGTAGGGTTGATCCTTTCCCCGATGATCACCACCCCCTGGTCCCGGCAAATGCGCACTTCCTTTTTCGCTGATTTAACCACAGTAGTAAGATTTGTCGCCATTGCGTCACACTCCTTCCCGATGGCTGAATTTTCCATATTCCCGATAGGTCCAATTGATCTTGTTCCTCAGGCGATCGAGTACTGAGGTGTTAGCCCCTGGCCTTGCGGTCCTCCCGGCAAGTCCATGAGTCTCCGTCTGTCATCCCGGCGCGCGGGGGTAGGCGAGCGTGTGCCCCAGCGGATTAAGCGAGCGGGGGCCATTAAGTTTGCCTCCAGAAAGTGAAGATCTCCGTGATGACCCTCCCGTTATCGGCATTTTTTAACTGGGAGAGATTTGGTCACGCACGGAGATCTTCAGCGCCAAGCCAGGAGGATGCCATCCAGGCGCAGCGTTTTAAGCCTTTAAGGGCGAGTATCCTGGGAGCCTGCCGGCGGGCTGGGTCAAAGGTGCCCCGCGGCAGGCGCCAGACAGCCTGTTCTATTACTTGATTCCCAGCTTGTTGCCTTCTTCGATTACAGCAGGCTCCACCACAGGGGTAACCTCTTTTTCCTTCTGCATGGCGTCTTTCTCGGGAATTTGGAAGGTCCCCGGCACCAGGGTGACCAAACCATGCATGTTAACTATGGGAAAACCGTCTTCGATCCAACCCCTGAATCCATCAGTGATATTGGTGATTTTTCCGGAATAGCCCATGTCGAGCATAATTTTCTTGACGATGGCGCCTCGATTTGAACCATTGTCACAAGTTCCGGCCTTGCACATAAGGTAGTAGTCGGCGGTGGGGTCCGGGGCAATGCTCGGCAGCATCCAGTAAGCAAGGCCGGTGTCCAGGCGGACTGCTCCAGGAACATGCCCCTGGGCGAACTCCGATTCCTGGCGAACGTCCAGAATCTTAATTTTAGGATTTTTCCAGCCTTCCTGCTCAATCCAGAGCTTGTAGAAATCCTGGGCGGAAATTCCTATTCCATACTGCCACATTATTGCCCGAAACGCATTCTGGCCGTTCTCAAAAAGCTCCTTTGGGGTCAGTTCTTTCCCCGTATGACGCGGGGTCAGGGTTTTGTTAATGATGCATTTATCGCCTCGTCCCATGGCCTGGAGTTCTTCTTTAGTCCAGGGCTTCTTGGAAAACTCCTGGATTTGCTTGTCCGTCCAGTCTTTGCTGGGGCCTACGCCCTGGTCCTTGGCGCCGCCCTGGTCCTTGGCGCTGCCCTGCTCTGCTGCCAAAGCGAGAGAACCAGCAAAGAGAATGGCCACCAAGATGGCAAAGATCGATACACCCGCGCTTCTCCTAAGCTTTTCCATCTTCATGAACGCTCCTTTCTTGGGAGTGAGAATTTCACAGCTCTCCGGATAGACAACCTGGCCGCCAAATACGATTTCTGCTCCTTTCACCTCCATACCGTGGGTTAAATGAATTTATGGTCCCTTGGACCCCAAAACCGCCTCGGTGTGTCAAAGTCTAGCTGCATGGCAAAGAGGCCGCATGGAAGATACCTGTCATTGGGTGCGCAGTTCGGATTGAGCCATTTATTAAATGACACGGATTGGTCTTGAATGCTGTCCGGAAGAGTCTGATTTTTGTATAGGATTTTCCCTCTCCGCCAAGTCCGTATTTGTCCTACATTTTGTCGTTTAAATTAAATAGGGGCAAATTAAAAAACGGTGTTAAACATTCAGGTTAGCCAACCAGGGCGCAGGAGGGAAAACCCTTTGGGATCCAAAGGGCTTCGCGGGAATCAAAAATCTCTAGGAAGTTATGCGGGGATCAATAAGTTTAGCCATGGGTTATGGAGAACCGGTTAAATTTCCCTGGCCCTGGCGGCCGGCAGCCATGCCGGCCAGGTTAAATCCGATGAGGATCGTACCTAATTCGGGGTTCCCGGCCTCCCATCCAAACCTTTTCTTGAGGTAAAGATCGCCCGATCCAAAGGGGGAGGCTGAGAGAACCTCCGCAACGCCTGGGATACCTTCTATTTCAGGGAAGCGCAAGGCCCGAAAAACGAAAACCGGCCGTTGACCGGCTGTTTGCTTTATTCTATCGAAGAAAATGACAAAATTCTTTCCGATGACCTTAACTCCTTCGCTTCTTTTCAATGATTCCAGGCGCTCCTGGTCACATACCTCCTCGCCGATGACCACGCCACCCATTACCCAGGAGAGGCAAGGCTCCGTGGCGTGCCGGAAGTCGTTATTGTTCAAAACTACGCAGACCATCTGTCTATCAAGAACGGTTAAAACCCCTTCGTTGAAATACTTGCCTAATCCCCCCAGGCCTCGCTCCTGAAGCCCTTCTTCAAATTGCCTGAGTGTTTGCCGATCGTTCTCATCGATCCAGCCAACCTCCAGTATCCCTTTGGTGTCACGCAATCTTTTTTCCACGCGGGCTTTACATTTTTCCAGGTCACCGCAACAATTTCGAGTATGCATGTCAAAATCCAATTCGGTAAGTATCAGGCCGGGCCTTGAAATGATTGGTTTTTATATCAAGGCAGGTTTTCCAGAGATTATATAAACTAAATCGCTCAAATTATAAAATGCTTTTTCCCTTGCAGGTTAGCCAAACATACACGGCTTCCAGAAGTTGACCACAAGTTTAGGCGGGGCAGGCCGGAGCCGATCTGCTCCGGGGCAACCACTGCCGGCCAAGGCCGGCCACCAGGGATATCCCGGTTGCCGAACCCGGAAGAACCGTTTTCCAGGGCAGTTTTCAAGGGCAACCGGGAACAGGTTTCGCTGCTCATCTTTAATGCTAAAATGAGAGTAAAGGGATCCCGGTCCAGGGACGCCCTAAGTTTATAACGGCTCTGCGGGCATGCGTGGCAAAATGGGAACTACCGGAAAAGGCCAATCAGCGCCACCCCTCTTGAAGGCCCTCGCTTTCCTGGTCATGGCCGTGCTTCTGGTCGTTCTTCTCCTTCTGGCGCTCATCCGGCAGGATCGGCAGCCTTGGAAAACCTATCAGGAAGCAGACCGCCTAAGCCGAGCCCATAAACTGACAGCCGCGTTGAAAGGTACGCTTTCTGAAGCGGAGATACGGGACAGATCCGCAACCATAACCCAGGCGCCCTCTCGGGTGAAAGAACTGAGGCCAATTATTACCGGCAAGGTGGAAAGATGCCTCACCTGCCATGATGGCCTGGAGGAGGCGGGTCGCTCCCATCCAACGGAGGAATTCGGTTGCGTAATCTGCCATGGGGGTCAGGGCCTTGGGGTGACGGTGGCTATTGCCCATCAAGGTCTCATCGGTGGCCGGAATCCAGCAGACCTGTCAGTAGCCAGCCAGACCTGCGGCAGATCGGGGGGGCAATGCCACGCGGAACGAAAATTGGAAGCCCAAAATTCGGTGAAACGGGTGCGTTTCGGCATTATGGCGACCATGAGTGGAGTCATAGCCAGCCTGCGCTACTCGTGGGCGGCGCAAACCTCAGATGAGGCCCGGTATGCTTCCGTCGGAGTTAAAAATGCCACCCCCCGGCCCGGCAGTTTAGCCGAGTTATTGACGATTCCCCAGGGACGTCCAATATCAGGAAATAACCCTGCCGATCCTGCGGGACCAGTTCCAGCCGCTTCGGGAGAGCTTGCCGGCGATCATTGGCGCAAGCTCTGCGCCTCGTGCCATCTCTGGAACAAGAAAGAAAGCGGTCCCGCGGCCCACTCCTCAGGCTGTGCCGCCTGCCACGCGCTCTATAACCCCAAAGCCACCTACGAAGGCGCTGATCCGACCTTACCCCAGGACAAACCCGGTTATCCGAGACTTCACCAATTGACCACCGCCATACCGGTGAGCCAATGTCTGCGGTGCCATAATCGCTCCGGACGTCTAGGAATTTCTTACACCGGTCTGGAAGAGGCAGACGGTTACGGCACCCCTTACCGGCAAGGGCGGCCCAACCTGGGGGCCCTCTCAGGAGGTAGAGATGTACGGCATTTAGTCCCGGACATTCACTTTGAACGAGGACTGGCCTGTATCGACTGCCATTCCGGTAAGGAGGTCATGGGGGATGGCAACATTTACAGCCACATGCGCCAACAGGTCGAAATTCAATGTGGCGATTGCCATGGCAGCTTCGGTCGGCCTCCGCGTACCAAGATCTTGAGTGCCGATGACGAAGAGGCCCTCTGGAGAGCCAGGGCTCTGGGGCTCCCCGATCTACGGGGCCGGGAGGTGGGACTTACCCGGCGGGGGACGGCTATTTTGAATCTTCGCAAAGAGAACGGCAAGATGATCCTTTGCAGCAAACTGGATCAGAAAGATCACCTTTGCCCGACCATTACCACTAACCAGAATCATGGCATTCCCGGCCATGGCGTGGATCGCATGGAATGCTCGGCCTGCCACTCCCGCTGGGCGCCCCAGTGTTATGGCTGCCACGACTACCGGCATCGCGGCGAAAATGCCAGGGATTCCGAGACCGGCGTCGAAACCGAGGGATTATGGCAAGAGACCAGGGACTATTATCGGTTTGACAAGCCCACCCTGGGAATCAATTCACGCCAAAGGGTATCCGTAGTGGTGCCTGGCTGCCAGGTGGTTTATACCGAGTTGGCTCCGGATGGAAAAGTTTTGGCCGGTAACGATAAAAGGGTGTTCATGGGCGCGGGAATAGGCCACGGTATCGTCTCGACCCCCATCTCGCCTCATACGACGCGCCCCGAGGTGCGCTCCTGCCAGGAGTGTCATGCCGACCCGAAGACCCTGGGTATTGGGCAGGGATTGTTCCAGGCTGGCAAGCGATGGGAAGAGAACACCTTCGTTTCTTTGTTGCAGCCGGACATCAATCCTCTGGGGTTTGCCTGGGAGAGCCTGATCGATCCGCAGGGGCGCGCTTTGGCATCCACGACCCATGTCGGGGCGCGGCCTTTTAATGCGGAGGAATTGAAACGCATTCTCGAGGTGGCCCCCTGCCTTCCCTGCCATGGCCGTTATGATGATCCGATCTGGTCGAATCCAGCGGCTGCCTTCGCCAGGGCCAAATTACCTTCCCATCAGCAACAGGTGGGCCGCAGGTTGGGCGGAACTAAAAATTGAGGATTCTGGCAAGTCTAAGACTAGCGATGGGTCTGTGCATCTGGGTTGGAGCTGTATGGGCCTCGCCCTGCCTTGGTTCCCCTGCCCAGGCGCCAGGGCTGGGGCCGGATCATTCTCCATCCGGCCCTGTGTGTCCCGGCGGCCATCAAGACAAGTCGGCTTGCGCCTGTGCGCCTGGGGGGCTCATAAGCGACCCTGCAGATTTCCCTGGTTCCGCTTACAATTGCGGCCGCTGTCATAATGATCAGGACCGCTGGGTAAAGCGAAGCCTCATGGCCACCGCCAGCGGGATCATCAACCAGACTCGGTTTCTCTGGGGAGCCCAGCCGGATGCAGGGCCGCGCTATGCGGCTGCGGCGATCGCAGGGCTGCAACTCCTGCCCGCGGGAGAAGACTCGGGCGCCCTGGTGGACGACCTGCTCCGCCGCCGCTGCCTGCGCTGCCATCTCGGGACTTCCGGCCCAGGGCGCGCCGCAGGGCACGATGACGGTACGATTGCCGGAGCCGATTGTGCCGCGTGCCATATCGTGAACGGCAGCGAGAGGATTGCGGGAGACCAGAAACTGCCCGGGAATGAAGATAAGCCCAAGTCTTATCGCCTGACTACGGCCGTGCCCACTTCCCAGTGCCTCCACTGTCACCGCGACAACCACGCGGGCGCCGATTACGCAGGACTTTTCCAGCGGGATGACTCGGTATCCTATAACTTCGAGGCGACGGACCCCGATTTTGTTCCTAACCTCTATAGCCACTCGTATCATTTCCTGCTGCCTGATATCCATTACGAGCGAGGGATGCATTGCATCGACTGCCACCCGGTGGAGGAAATCATGGGCGAGGGGACCATCCACTCTCAATCCCAGGATCAGGTTGGCATACGGTGCACGGACTGTCACGGCCTGCCGGGAAAACCGCCGCGCACCCGCCGGGTGACCGTTGCCGACCAGCGGGCCCTGCGGGCGGCGCGCGCCAATCCCTATTACGATCTCCAACCCGGGCAAAAGGTTATGGTCACCTCCAAAGGCCAGCTGCTGACGAACACCCAAGAGGCAAAAGCAGGCAAGTTCCTGCTGATATCCAAGGTCGATGGCAAAATCCACCCAATCCCGACCCTTTCCCGGGAAGGTCCGGGGAAAGGGCCGCTTGACCATCGCATCCCCGGCCACCTGAATAACCTGGAGTGCGCCACCTGCCATGCCGCCTGGACTTTTCAGGATCTCGGGTTGCACCTGACGCGGCTGGATTCCGCCGATTACGAGCCGTGGATCTGGCTCACCCAGCAAGATGATCCGCAGGTTCGACAGGTTCTCAGGGAGGAGTTGGTGAAGCCGCCGGAACAGAGAAATTTGCCGAGATCTTACGACTATCTTACGGGCAAATCGTCGCCTGGCATCTGGCTGGCAGGCTACTCCAGGCGCAGTTGGGAGGGGATCATTTTGGGCATCAATTACCGTGGGCTGGTAAGCGTCTTCAGACCTCAATATCAGTATTGGGTCAGCCGGGTAGATCCCGGAGGGCGGGTGCTCATGGATTCCGTCACCCCTACCACGGCAGATGGACGGGCGGCGCTTGCCTGGAACCCTTATGCGCCCCACACGATCAGGCGTCAAACCCGGGCTTGCTGGGACTGCCATGGAAATCCGCGCGCCTTGGGCTTGGGGCAGATGTTGATCCGGGCTAAGGATGCGCAGCCGTTACGGCTGACCAGACCAGCCGCCGACGGTCTGGGCATAGGGTTCGAGCTGGATCAGGTGATTGATGAGCAGGGCCGGAGCCTTCAGATCACCACCCGGCCTGGAGCCGCATTTCTCGACCCTGAGCGGCTGCAGCGGCTAGCCGCGAGTAATCCCCTTTATGTGAAATACCTTCTGGAGTATTATGCGAACCAGGAAGCCTATGGAGATTCTGCGGGTTTCAAAGCCCCCGAAAAGTGAGGAGGGCCAGGGTGCATCCCATGGCCAGAAGAATGGCCAGATGGATGCTGAAGCGGTAGCGTGGCGCCGAATCAGGCTGGCCGGCGCCAGGAAGCCAGGGCAGGACGGCAAGCAGGCACAATGAGGCGAGAGGGATAAGCAGTCCTGCCCAGACGGCTGGCAGGTGGCGCAGCAATACCTGGAGCCAGATAATGAGCCACGGCGCGGTTATTTCGCCAACGCCGTGATTCTCCGGGGTCACCAACGCATAGCCTGGCGGCCAGAGCAATGCCAGCCCCAGAAGAATCAAGGTCAGGAGCATTCCGGCAAGTAATTCTCTGACAATGAGTTCTTTGCGTCTGGCAAATCTTGAACGGCTTCCCGGCATTAGTTACCATCTTGCTGGGCAGGAGTTTTCGGTTGGGGAATGTTGTAAAGACCTTAGCAAACTTGTTAGCCAATTATATGTTACCCATTGAAAAAAACAAGCATTCCGAGTCTCGCGGGGGACGCCGGGGATTTTTGCTCTCCATGGGTTGGACCCTGGTGGGGCTGGCATTTGGCGGCATGGTCTGGATGACCGGGCGTTTCCTCGGGGGGTCTCGGGCCCGCTCAGATCCGGAACCGGCGAATTTCGGCCCCCCCGAGGCTCACCCCGTTGGAGCAGTGGCCATATTGGGCAGGGTAGTCCTTTTGCGGGATGAAAGCGGTTTCTGGGCGGTCAATGCCGTCTGTCCCCATTTAGGCTGCCAGCCAGCCTTTGATGAGAACCGGCGGATATTTGTCTGCCCATGCCATGGGAGTCAGTTCGACCCGGAGGGGCGCTTCCTGGCGGGGCCTGCTAATAGTGGCCTGAGTCTGGCTGCTTTGCGTTTGGACACCCGCGGGGCGCTGGTCGCCTATCCGCAAGAAAAGGCCCCGGCCGGTGGCAGGTTTAACCCGTGAGATTCGATAAATTCTTAGAGCACCTCCATCCGGCCAAAATTTCGGAGGAGCGCATCCGGATAAGCTCCACGTTTTGCCTTGGAGGCGCGGCTTTTTTCCTTTTCATTACCCTCGGCGTTACCGGCCTGCTCCTCGCTATTTACTATCTGCCCAGCGCGGAAGGCGCCAAAACGGGGCTCCATGATCTGACCTACGTGATTCCCTTCGGCTGGCTCATCCGCTCCCTGCATTTTTGGGCCGGCCAGCTTATGCTCGTTGCCATTCTGTTGCATACTATACGCGTGGTCGCGGCGCGTGCTTACCTGCCCCCACGGCAGGGAAACTGGCTGATCGGGGTGGCACTCTTGCTTATTGCCGGCGGTCTCGATTTTTCCGGCTACGTGCTGCGTTGGGACTCGCAAACCTTTTGGGCGGCTCAAGTAATGTCCCAGCTTCTTGACCGGGTGCCGCTATGCGGCCATGAACTGCAACAAATCCTCCTGGGCGGACCTCAAATCACCGAGTCCGGACTCCTGCGCTTCTATGCCTTTCATTGCCTCTTTGGACCGATGCTGTGTTTATCCTTGATCATGTACCACTTTTGGCGGGTAAGGCGTGACGGGAACCTGGGAAAGCCGCTGTGAAAGCCGGATAAATCCTCGGGAGGCCGGTAGTGCCCGGCAAGGTTTAGGCCAGGAGGCAGGCAGCGGAGAATTGTTTGAGCTTAGGCATGCCCCAGGCTCACCTGGGGTCCTTGAGTTTATCAGCCGGATAGCATCTGGCCGCCGGGGGATTTGTAGCCCCGAACTCTGAGAAAAATTAACTTTCCGCGCAAATTTGCGCGATTATACCCGCGACGAAACAATTTGGCTTCGAGAAGCGGACCGTTGGGGAGATTTTCCTCGGACAAAGAGGCTCCCAAACCTCGTTGGGCAGAAACAGCTAAGGATGCGGCATAATCTCGGTTAGGAGGGTTAATCATGGCCAAAAGGACGATAAATCTCCTTGGGTGGATAATTCTTTTGATGGCGTTGCCTGTCGCGGCGTTAGGAGGATCGGATGAATTCAAACCTGGTTCAGAGCCAGATGGTTTCAGGGGCATCAAGTGGGGAACAGAAATATCCACATTGAAAGGGATGGAACTAATCAAAGATGAGGGATTGGAAAAAAATTACCAGAAAAAAGAAGATAATTTGACCATAGGAGCTTCTCAACTTAGCGATATCACCTATGTGTTTAGGGGTGGGAAATTTATCACCGTAATAATACGTACAAAGGGTGAGGTAAATTATGGTCGTTTAAAAGATGATTGTTTCGAGAAATTCGGAAAGGGATGGAGAAAGGAGGCTGATGAAAAATTAAATATACAATCATTTGCCTGGTTTGGGGAGGCAACGTGGGTGACCCTTAAGTATGAAAAGGTCAAGGAGGAAGGAGTCCTGACGTTTTCTCAAATGCCCAAAGGAGGTTGTTAAAAGAGACGAAATGGTGCGCAGCAGGGGCGGGTTCTAAATTCGCCCCTGAGGGAAACCAGGCGCAGCCACCCCGCAGCTGATACCTCACAACAAATTCCCTCGCCGGCTCTGGATGGGAACTGTAGGACAAAAACCGACCGGTGACCGTAAGTAAATCCTATGAAAAATTAGGACTCTTCCCGATAGCAGTCGGATGCAGACTTTGGTATCTAGTAATAAAAAGTACTGAAGATCAGCGATCAGGGTGCCGATTAATGCTTATCTAAGAAAAGGAGCGACTAATGAAGCTGGTAAAGATTATTTGCAGCGGATTATGTCTGGTTTTGTGTATAGGGCTCATCTTTCTGAATGTGGGGATCTGCCAGCCAGCCAAGCCGGATGAAGCGGGGGCCAAACAGCCTGCGGTTGCGCCCGAAGGCAAGGCGCCGGCGCCAGAGGCGGCCTGTCCAACACCTGCAAAGGCGCCCGAGCCAGGCAAACCGGAAGGCAAGCCAGCGGTCCCGGCTAAACCTCCGGAAAAGGAGCCCGGTAAGGTTAAGTCCGAGGAGGGATGTTAGCCCCGCGCTTTCTGACACCCTCATCTGAAATCGAGAGTGTTGGCAGGTTAGGAACGCTCGGTAATAGTCCGAAGATGAACACCTGGACGGGACAGGACGCCCATGCCGAGGTGGGGTCTCACTCGTTGGCTGGAGGGCGTTGCCCGGGATTAATCCTCATTTTGGCAAACGGGCCTCGGCAAGCGTCAGGTTTGGCTCCCGGACATTGCCAGAATAATAAGTCAAGTTGCGCACCAAGAACCGGGGTTCCTTTTAAGAGTGATCGTCCAGGAAAACCGCCCGTGGCGCCGCGCCGGCCCCCAAGCCCTATACGGCCGCCAACCCCTATAAAGTAGGACAGATACCGACCGGGTGATGGCAGAATGTCCTATAATATAATCAGACACATGCGGACAATATTTCCCCTGCGTTTATGCTTATATGTAAAAAGGGAAGGACCGCGCTCCTTTGTAAAAGGGGAGGGCTGTGGCAGGAAAGGTGGCAGAGGCTTTGCCGTCATCGGAGTTCGCAGCTAAAAACTTATCCGAAAGCGAGGTACAAGACATGAAAAAGTCAATGGTTTTCGGTTTCTTGGCAGTAATGGTGGCAAGCATCGCCTTGGGCGCAGGTCCAGCAGGCGCGGCAGAGAGCTTCACCGTGGGCTGGCAACCGTATTACATTGACAGTTACGCGCCCGCGGTTATTCAGGAGCTCGGATTGACTAAAAAATATCTTCCCGGAGTAGAGGTCGAATACCAGGAAGGTTTACACACCGCCCTTTTTGCGGCTAGAGTTCTGGCAGGCCGGATCCAGGTGGGATACGGGGAGGCTAATCCCTTAAACATCGTCTGCAGCAATCGGGCCCAAGGCGAGGTCCGGGAAGTTTGCTGCACCAGCAACTCCGCCGCGGGTCAGCGTTGCGCCTTGTTGATGGCCAGGTTAGATGCCCCCGACTTCAAGACGCCCATGGAAGCGATGCAATGGCTGAATGGCAAGACCGTCGCCTCCCCGTGGGGCAGTTGCGCGGACAAGTTCATGCGGATCGCCATGGAAAAGCTGGGGATCAAGCCGGCTGATTATCTCAACCAGGGCATTGAAATCATCAGCACGAATTTGCGGGTCAAGAAGATTGACGCCGCCGCCGTGTGGGAGCCGACCGCCTCCAGAGTAGGCACCCTGGCGGGTGAGGGAATCGCCAAGCTGGTCGCTACCGGCGCAGTCTGCGGCGATAGAGATGTCGGGATGATGATGATGCGCGGCGATTTCATCGATCAACATCCCGATCTGGCGAAAGGTTGGCTCAAGTGTGAACTGGAAGCCGAACAATTCATGACCAATCCTCAGAATCGGGAAAAAGTCGTGGAGATGATAGCCAAAAAAGCGGTGGGGATGCCCAAGAGGGCCATCTGGTTTGGTCTCTATGGCGAGATCCCCAAGGAAGTTGGTGGAGTTAACCCCAAAACGGTCATGCCGTTTATCGTCGATGCCGACCTCAACAATTACCTTCATGACCTTTATAAATTCCAGGTCGGGCAAAAGGAGGTTTCTACCGAGGCCCCCCCTGCCAACCTCATCGATGACCATCTCACCGTGGAGGTGCTGAAGGAAGCCGGTCTGACCTCGCCCATCGGCCAGATCGTCGCGTCCCCGGCTGATCAAAACCCGTTCCAGAAGTAGCCTGGCTTAAGTTTCTTGGACATTGCCTTTCTCTGGCCCGGATGCCGGAGGGCCGCCGGGCCAGAGGAGGCCTTAGCCAACGAAGTCATTTTAGGGACCCAGCGAGAGTGCCCATGGAACCAGATGAAGTAGCCCAATCAACAGAAGCCCAGTCTCTGGCCGAGCAGGGAACGCAACCCCCTGTGCCTGAAGAAGAGAGGGAGCCCCTGACCTGGGAAATAATGCTGAGCCGCATCAGGCACGCCCTGGGGACTTCGGCGCCGTACCTGGGGGCCTTGGGATTATTGGCCACCTTGCTCGCCTATTGGCTGCTGACCGAAGTCATTAAGGCGCCGCTGTTCGCCAAGGTTCCCGGCCCGGTCGCGGTGGCGAGTGAATGGTTTTCGCATCATCCCATGTTCGGGATATCCATCTATAGCGGCATATATTATACGCACATTTGGGCAAGCTGCTGGCGGATTATCCAGGCTTTCACCCTGGCCACGGTCCTCGGGGTGCCGATGGGATTGTTCATGGGGTGGAAAAAGGTCTTCAAGGATTATACCTTTCCGCTTTTTGAATTGCTTCGGCCTATCCCCATGCTGGCTTGGGTGCCGCTGGCGATCCTGATGTTTCCGGGCTATGAAGCCAGCGTTATTTATGTGACCTTCCTGGGCGCCTTTTTCGTCACCACCCTGAACACTCTTCTCGGCGTTGAGTCCATCGATGAGTCCTACTTCAGGGCGGCGCGCTGTCTGGGGGCCAAGCCGCGACATATCTTTTTCCATGTTATCGTGCCCGGGGCTCTGCCGTTTATCTTCACCGGGCTGCAGATCAGCATGGGCTACGCCTGGTTTTGCCTGGTGGCCGGAGAGATGATCGCCGGCAGGTATGGGCTGGGTTATCTCATCTGGAACTCCTACATGCAGTTCCAGGAACCAGTGCTGATAATCGCCATGATCACCCTGGGATTTTTGGGATGGTTCAGCAGCGCCTTGATCCGCGTGGTGGCCAGGCGCTTGATGCAATGGCAAGTCAGGGAGATGGTTTGATGATACTCAGTCAAATTATCGGGCGAAATGGCGGGGCGCTGGCGGAAAAACCGGCAATCTCTACCGGAGCCACCGCAGGAAAGCTCAGCATTCGGAACGTCTCCATTGTTTATGACCCGGAAGGGGCCTACGTCGTCGCCGTCGATGACTGCTCCCTGGAAATTCCGGCCGGAGAGTTCTGTGTGATCGTGGGTCCGTCCGGATGCGGCAAGACGACGCTGCTCAATGCCATTGCCGGATTCCATGGGGTCACCTCGGGTGAAATCTATATGGACGATCAATTGCTCTGCTCGCCGGAGATGACGACGGAGCCCGCAGCCGACCGCATCGTGGTTTTTCAGAATGGCGCGCTCTTCCCGTGGAAGACGGTCCTGGATAACGTCACCTTTGGGCCGGTGATCCAGGGAAAGATGACCCACAAGGAGGCCAGAGAGGCGGGTCATGAGCTGCTTCTGCAAATGGGGCTGAGCGGAATTTCGCACCGGTATCCGAGCGAGATCTCCGGCGGGATGCGCCGCCGGGTCGAGATCGCCCGGGCCATGATGAACGATCCCAAGGTATTGCTGCTGGATGAGCCCTTCCGGGGCATGGACGCCCTGACCAAGACGGTGATCCAGAAATACCTCCTGGATGTCTACGATGCTTCCAATAAGACCGTATTCTTCATCACCCACGACCTGGAGGAGGCCATCTTCCTGGGCACCAGGGTCATTGTGGTCACCAGCCGGCCGGCCAAGGTCAAGAAGATTATCAACATAGACATACCTCGGCCGCGTGACTTCCGGGTGCTCTCCTCCGAATATTATCGGAACCTGAAAGAGGAAACCCTCGAAGCAGTCCACGAAGAGGCCCAGAAGGCCTTTGAGGCCGGTGAACGGGAGATGGCTTAGTTCAGAGGCGGGATTCCAACTGGCGGCTGCGCCAGTGAAGAGGTAAAAATTTTTATGTCGGCGCCACCGAAGAATTCCAAGAACCGCGTCCTCGGTAAAAAGGTCAAAGGGTTTCTGGCGACCAAGTCAGCCTGCCGGGGAATTTTTTCTATCGTCGTAGCCTCGGTCATCTGGGAGTTCGGCACCAGGTACGGCCTGCCAATCCTCAAGGCTATTCCGCCTCCCAGCGCGGTTCTGCTCTCTTTCAAAGAGTCCGTCGTTGACGCGGCGTATTGGGGTTCCTGGGGGAATAGCTTTATGCGGATTGGCCTCGGCTTTATTTTCGCCCAGATCATCGGCATTCCCCTGGGGCTGCTCATGGGAACCAGCCGCTACTTCCGGGAATTGAGCCTGCCGGTATTCGAGGTGTTGCGGCCTATCCCGCCCCTCGCCTGGGTTCCCGCCTCGGCCCTTTTCTGGCCGACACCTGAGATGAGTATCGTTTTTGTCACCTTTCTGGGCGCTTTTTTTGTGACGATCCTGAACATCGTGGGCGGCGCCCGGAGTATCGACGCGCGCTACATCCGGGCGGCCGTTTCCCTGGGGTCCAACCGCAAAGATATTTTCTGGCGAATCGTTCTTCCCGCGACCTTGCCCAGTATCATCGTGGCTTTGACGGTGGGCATCGGCGTTTGCTGGAACACGGTGGTGGCTGCCGAGATGCTCGCCGGCCACTCCGGCCTGGGGTTTCTGACCTGGCGGGCCTATGTGACCTTCACCTACCCCTTGATCGTGGTCGGCATGATTAGCATCGGTATCGCCGGCTACATTTCCAGCGCGATTATCCGGATTATGGGCAATCGTATGACGCCTTGGCTCAAAACCAGTTGATGCCGGTGAAAAATTCCAGGGGATGACTGCAATGCCGCAACCAATTTCCAACGGGCAGGACGGCCAGTACCAGGTTCTGGCGCAGGCCGCGTCGGCCGAGATGACTGTAGAGCATGTGCATAAGAGCTACGGGATCAGGCCCGTGGTTAAGGTGCTGAACGATTGCTCCTTGGTGTTAGAGAACCGTAAGCTCACGGTTTTGATCGGTCCTTCGGGCTGCGGTAAGAGCACCCTGATCAATATCCTGGCCGGCTATGAGAGGCCGGATTCGGGAACGGTCACTATCGACGGCCAACCGGTCAGGGGACCGGGGCGCGACCGCCTGGTAGTCTTTCAAGAAACCGCTCTCTTCCCCTGGATGACCACCTTTCAGAACGTCAGCTACGGGCCCAGGGTGCGGAAGGAAATGAGCCGGGAAGGGCTGAAAGCTGAAACGATGAAGCTGCTCAGGTTGGTCGGGCTCGAAGCATTCGCAGACAAGTACCCCTCACAACTTTCGGGCGGGATGATGCGCAGGGCCGAATTGGTCAGGGCGTTGATCAACCGGCCGAAGGTCATGCTCATGGACGAACCGTTCCGGGGTCTGGACGCCATGACCCGGAAACTGATGCAGGAGTATTACGTCCGTCTCTTCGAGACCAAACCCGGAACCAACCTGTTTGTTACCACTGAAATCGATGAGGCCATTTTCCTGGCGGACCGGCTCGTAATCATGAGCAACCGCCCGGCCAGCATCAGAAAGATCATCGAGGTCAATCTGCCCAGGCCGCGCCAGTTCCAGATGCTCACTTCCAAGGAATATCTGAATTACAAAAGGGATGCCTTGGAAATACTGCATGTGGAAGCCATGAAGGCCTTTGCCAGGGGGAAGCAGGACGCTGCCGACTTTATGGAGGCCTATTCAAAGACCGCAGGCAACCCTTAATGATGGCTCATTCATCCCGAACTCTTCCGGGTACCGGAGACGACCTCCGGCGTGAGCAACCGCTCTGGTGCTGAGGTCTGGCGGCGGAATGCTGAATGGCGGAACACTGCACCTAAGTTGACCTCATGGCTCGAAAAATATATAATATCTGATGTATAGACATAAAAAAAGCTAGCCCTCTGGCAATAACCGCAGGGCCCCCTATCTCCTTCCGGCATAAGGCCTGGGACATTGCGTCCAGGAGATTTATGATGGCAATTAACGCTCCATTGCTCAATGAACTTAAGAGGGGCTATCACGCCCTCTTCCGCAAGCAATGGCCTCCACTGGTGGGAGGGTTATTGATCGGACTCCTTGCCATACTGATTGAGGCCTGGTCGCGGCCTTGGGGCATTGTGGCAGGAATCCGCAATTGGGCCGATTGGCTCTTTTATGGAGTGGGCCTGTACGCCCAAAAGCCGGATAACCCCTTCCTCTTTTCCCCTTCCGTGATGGATCTGGGCCTTATCCTGGGGAGCTTTGCCTCGGCGCTGCTGGCCAAAGAATTTGCCTTTCGCCTGCCCCCGAAGCTCGAAACCTATAAGGGCTTTTTTGGGGGGCTGTTCATGGGAGTGGGCTCCTCGCTGGCTCTGGGATGCAACGTCGGAGCTTTTTATACTCCCCTGGCCAACCTGTCCGCCAACGGTTTCTTAATGATGATCGGGTTAATCATCGGCGCCTATCTCGGACTCCGCTATATCCTCTGGGAGCTGGAAAACCTTCCTTCCCCCAGTCCAGCGTTAGCCGCAACTGCTCAAAAGCAGCCCCCATCGTTCGATTGGCAGGCGACTCATCCCTATTTGGGCGCCGTGGTTTTGGTTGGTCTGGTGCTGGCGGCGCATTTCTATGGCAGGTATTCCAATGTCGAAGTTGGCGGATTGCTGCTCTTTGGGGCCGCTTTTGGGATAGTGATCCAGCGTTGCCGCTTCTGCTTTGTCCGCGCCTTCCGAGACCCCTTCATGACCGGTGATGCTGAAATCGGTAAAGCCGTGGTCATCAGTCTCATCGTTGCGGTCATCGGGATTACGGTACTCAAGGTGAACGGCTTTAGGAGGGAGTCCCTGTATGTGGTGCCCAGCTTCGGCTGGGGCTCCCTGGTGGGAGGAGTCATTTTTGGCATCGGCATGGTCGTCGCCGGCGGCTGCGGCAGCGGGACCCTCTGGAGAGTGGGTGAAGGGAATCTGAAGTTATGGATTGCCTTGTTTGCTTTTGCCACCTCCAACTCCCTTTTGACTATCGGGCTGCGATCCTGGGGAATAAGAGAAAAACTGGGAGCAGCAGTCTTCCTGCCCAACTATTTCGGTTGGGAAGGGGCCATCCTGGTGGTGGTCGTCATTTCTCTGATTTGGTATCTGGTTCTTGCCTGGAATGAACAGACCAACAAATTCACCGTGGAGCTGTGACGGTGGCGCGCCTCGTGGAACTGCGCCTTGCCGGCGGCTAAATGAGAATGTTACCCAACCATAAGGGGAACTCGCATGGATGACATTAAACCCGATGAAGTTCTGGATTGCCGGGGCCTTAGTTGCCCTATGCCAATTCTCAAGATTAAGAAAGCCATGGGAAACATGAGCGCCGGCCAGGTCTTGGAGGTCTTGGGAACCGATCCCGGAACCCGGAACGACCTCCCGGCCTGGGCCAAGCGGACCGGGAACGAGTATCTTGGCGAGAAAGAAGGAAGCGGTTTCATTCACTTTTTTGTTCGAAAAGCCTAGTATCAATTGCAACCGGAGTTTTTTGATCTGGAAGGGGAATGATGGAAGGAACCTTGGGAATAATGGTAGCCACGCAGGATTCCCTGGAACACCTGCTGGGATTGGTGGCCGCGGCTGAAAGGAAAGGAGTGCCCATGATTATCTTCCTGACCGCGGAGGGAGTCTTGCTCTCCCAGGATCCCCGCTTCGGGGAACTTGCGGGCCGGGCCAAGATAACTTTGTGCGATGTTGGTTTCAAAGGCTTTGGACTGCAAGGGGAAGTGCCTGGTCTAAGTGGGAAGGATTTCGCCACCCAGGCTAAGCACGCGGAAATGCTGGCAGACTGCAAGCATTATGTCATGCTCTGAGGGTAGTTAAACATGCCTGCAAAAAAAGTGGCGATCCTGGCGCGCCACCCCCATCGCCAGTATGAGGCATTGCGTTCCAGCCTGGGGTGCCTCCTGGAAAACCATGAGGTGACTTACCTGGTGCTGGATTACGAGGTAAAACTGGACGAGGCCTTTAGCGATAACCTGGGGTTCCTGGATGAAATGGAAGGGACCCGCTTCAGCAATCATCCGGCCAACGTGGAGAAGTATGGCTTCGGCTATCTTAGCCTGGCCCAGATGGGGGAGTTGCTGCGAGAACAGGACATCATCATTCCTTTCTGAGAGGGAATATGAAGATTTTACATGTGTTCCGGCATCCGCCGGATGAGGTGGTTCGGGAATTGGCGGCTATTATTTCCCGGGAGAGAGAGGCCACCGAATTTGCGCTGTACCAGGATGCACTTGATTACGATCTGCTGTTGGAGTTGGTGCTTAGCAACGACCAGGTAATTTCCTGGTGGTAGGAAGAAGAAATATAAACCGCTGGCGGAGTGAAAAAGCTCTTTCATCTTCCGCCATTTCCCGATAGATAGGCCATCCGCTCAGGAAAATAACCTCAACACCTGGAAACCTCCATCCGTATGCCTGCCGGGACCATCTGTAGAAAGATCTCTTATTCCCGGTTATAGCAACATCTCGAAGTTGACATCGGTGTGCCGTTTGGGCAAGGCGCCCATGAATAGTGCGAGGCCGCAAGGCGCATCCCTGGCAGGCGCCAGGGGCGCGTCTGGTTCCGCCGGCGCACCAGGTTTGCTGCAGTCATACCCGCTGGCGTTGATCTTGACACCAGTAAGCAGAATAACGTCCATCTCAGAGGCGCCAGGTGCGCAGATCCGGCCTTTCTGAGATACTGCTGATGATGCCACTGATCCAGGCAGCCGGGCCGTCCCGGTGGGGGAAAGGGAAGGATGAAGGCGCAGAACCGCATACTCCTGGCCATGTTTTTTTCCATGCTCGTAGGATATATGCCCTGGTACAACTTCTCTGCGGTGGTCAAATACCTTTCCGAAGAATTTCACCTGGACGCCGCGGATACCGGTTTCATTCTTTCCGCATTTCAAGCCGGTTATGTCATCGTGGTCGTGTGTATCGGATGGCTGGCGGACAGGATAAGCCTGAAGAAAATCCTCTTTTTCGCTACCTTCTGCACCGGATTGTTTTCGATCCTGTTCATCTGGGGCGCTCAAGGCAAGCTGAGCATTCTGGCGTTCCGGCTGCTCACCGGCCTTTCCGCAGGAGCAATCTACATTCCCGGGCTGGCGCTCCTCTCCAGATGGTTTCCGCCCCACCGCCGCGGGGCCGCCATGGGCATATACAATGCGGCGCTGGTCGGGGCCTATGCCGGGGGATACCTGGTGGCTTCCCATCTTTCCGTGGATTATGGCTGGAAAGCCGGGATTTTCTGGACCTCAGTTCCGGCGTTTCTGGGCGCCCTGGTGATTTATTTCTTCGTAAGCGATTTCCCAGAGGAATCGGTAGAATCGACCCCGAAAGGACGATCCGGTCAGTCGGGCCATATCCCTGCCGCGACGCCACCTGGCGCGGCGGACTGTGACCTGACGCCGGCTTGCGGCCCCGGTGCAGCCGCCGGAAAAGACCTTGCCGCGCCCGCCGGCGGTTTTGTGGGACCTGCGCTGATTTCTGGCGCCTACGCCGGGCACATGTGGGAGCTCTATGCCTTTTGGGGCTGGATCGGACCGTTTCTAATAGCCGCCCTCATATCCAAGGGAATGCCCACGGACCAGGCGGTAAGCTGGGGGGGAGCGCTTACCGCCGGCATTATCCTTCTCGGGGCCCCGTCCTCATGGTTATGGGGAATAGTAGCAGATAAGTTGGGGAGAACTTTCGCGATCATCGTGGCCGGAACCTGCAGCGTTGCAGGGGAAATCGTTATAGGTTACCTCTTTGGCCACTCGCTGGCGTTAATCGTGATTGCCGGTGGATGGCTCGGGTTCTGGGGCATCTCGGATGGGTCGGTATACAAGGCGGGGCTGGTGGAGATGGTGAATCCCAGGATTTGTGGTCTTTGTCTCGGCCTCCAATCCGGCGTCGGATTCGGGATAACCATCATTTCACCAGCAGTTTTCGGAACCATCCTGCAGTGGTATAATGGAAGCGTCGATCCCACCAACGCCACGATCTGGGCCCCTGCTTTCCTGATTCTGGCGCTGGGAGGGATTATTGCCCCGATCACGGCGTTCGTGCTCCGCCGCCTTCCCCAGGCAAGGCTGATGTGCGGCGGGAAAATGTGAGGAGCCGGGCCTGGCGTCCGGTTTGCAATCGAAAAGGCGAAGCCGGTAATGAGTCCAGCCATTCGCATCCTTGGCCGTCCGAAGCCTGTAATCGTAGAGGAAGGTTCGACTCTTTTGGATGCGCTGGTGGCGGCAGGGTTTTCCGTTGCTGCGGATTGCGGCGGCAAGGGCAAATGTGGCCGCTGTAAGGTCAAGGTTCATAAAGGGGCAGCGCGTCTGCCATTGTCGAAAGCGGAGGCCAAGCATATTGGAGACCTGGCGGCCGCTCGGGGCTTTCGGCTGGCCTGCCAACATGCGGCTGTTGATGGGCTGGTTTTGGAAGTCGTTGAAGAGTTGTATCGGCAGGAAGTCTACAAAAGGCTTGGGATCGGTCTTGGCAGGCCTTTGCCGCTCGGCCCCTCTATCCGCACGGTTCCTCTTCCCGGTGGGGAAATTGAAAGTGCGTTGGCGGCAGCAGGGCTTCTAAAGGATGTGGACTGGCTGGCCATCCTGCCGGCCGCCGGGCGCTGGCGATCCCCTGTGGGTGAGACGCCTGCCGTATCCGAAGGTCCTCCCACCGGGTGCCGCTCCGCTCTCGTAACCGAGTCCGGTCGGATGATGGCGCTGGTGGGTCCCTCTTTTACGCCTCACGGGATCGCAGTAGATTTGGGGACCACCACCATCGCCGTTTACCTGTGCAGCCTGCAAACAGGAGAAGTCCTCGGCATCGAGAGCGCTCGCAATCCCCAAGTCTCCTTCGGAGCCGACGTCATGAGCCGGATCACGGCTTGCAGGGATCCCCAGGATGCGGAAACCATGAAAGGGATGGCCCGTGGGACCATCTCTTCCTGCATCAGGACCCTGGGCCGGCGCTATGATCTTCCCCAGGGAAGCCTGGTGGACGCGCTGGTGGTGGGAAACTCAACCATGATCCACATTCTCCTGGGAGCCCCCGTGGACGGCCTGGGAGTCGCCCCCTATCGGCCACTATTTCATGAAGGCCTCAAAGTTCGGGCGCAGGAAATCGGCTTTCCCCTCCATGCAGGCGCCTTCGTGCAAACGCTCCCTCTTCCCGCAGCCTTTGTAGGCGCCGATACGATTGCCGCATGGTTGTGGGTGGAGCGTACTGTGGATGAAAGGCCGACGCTGCTTTTGGACCTGGGGACCAACGGAGAGATGCTGCTTTCCGCAAACGGCCGCCTGTGGGGCACCTCCTGCGCCACCGGTCCCGCCTTCGAAGGCGCCACCCTCCGTTGCGGGATGGCCGGAATACCTGGCGCCATCGAGAAGGTTGCATTTAAGGACGGGGCACTCGAACTGAAGGTGATCGGAGACTCCACAGATCCTTCCCTCCGCCCCAAGGGCCTTTGCGGGTCTGGCGCCATGTCCGCACTGGCGGCTCTCCTTGGCCACGGCATCATTCGTCCTGACGGGATCTTCCAGCCTGGTTTGGTTCATAAGTCTCTGCGGCGTACGCCTGCAGGAGTCGAATTCATTCTCGCATCGGCCAAACAGGCTGCCAATGGCCAACCTGTCGTACTGCACCAGAAAGATGTTCGGGAATTACAGCTTGCCAAGGGCGCCGTCGCCGCCGGAATTAAATTACTCTGTAAGGCTGCAGGAATCCGGAAGCCTGAACGCATTCTCCTGGCCGGAGCCTTCGGCAATGTTATTGCAGCGGAGGATGCCATTACTATGGGAATGGTCCCTGAGATCGAGGTCGACAGAATCGCCGGCATTGGAAATGCTGCCGGGCTTGGGGCCTCCCTGGCCCTCTTGGATGTTCGGGCTCGCTGGCGTGCGGAAGAGCTGCTTCACGAAATAGAGGTGATAGAACTGGGCGGCGCCCCGGGTTTCAGAGAGGCTTTCTTGGCAAGTCTTGCTTTCCCGGACCCGCGGAAAGTGGAGAAAGCGCTTAATCAGGAGCTTTAAGGCCCCGGTTCATGTTTCCGCAGGGTGCGCTTCCCCTGGTATTAACAGGCTCCTTTTCCTCCGGGACCGGGGGCGTGGTGTTGCGTCCCCGGTTCGTCGGCGGGGACGATTAAGACGAGCTAACCGGTAATTTATGAGGCACTGGCTATCTTTACTTGCACCTAGCCTGCGCAGCCGCTTGGTGCATCTTGTTCTTCTGGCTGTCCTCCCGTCTCTGGGGCTGACGCTCTACATGGGATTGGAAGAGCATCGCATCCAATCGGCTGATCTGGAGGTGAATACTCTGCGGCTCACCCGCCTGGCAGCCGGCCAGCTGAGCCAGGCTATCGAAGGAGCCCGCCAGTTGCTTACCGGGCTTTCCCAACTGCGCGAGATCCGCGAGGGTGATTACGCGGCGAGCAGAGAGCTCTTTGTAAATCTGCTCAAGCAATATCCATTTTATGTGAACTTCGGCATGATTGACGACGAAGGCAATATCTTCTGCAGCAGCCAACAACCTGAGGTATCCGTCAATTTGGAAGGCCAGGCTTATATCCAGCGCGCCCTGAGGACAGGCGATTTCGTGATAAGCGGTTATCAGGTCGAGACCTCCAGCGGAAAACCGGTAATCAATTTCGTGTATCCGGTAAAGGGTTTGGTGAGCGCGGTTTATGCCGCTCTCGACCTCTCCTCGATCAAAAATATTGACATTGCGGCGCAACTGCCAGCCGGCGCAGTGTTTCTGGTGCTCGACTACAATGGCGTGGTTCTGGCCCGGTACCCTGATCCTGAAAAGTGGATCGGGCAACTTATGCCTGCCGAGCTAGTGGTTCTCGCCGGTATGGGTGAAGGCCGCGACTCGCTCGTGGCCATTCATGGCGGCGAACTGACGGAGCGGCTCTATGGGATCACCACAATTCGTGGGGCTCCGGAGACCAACATCTACGTCAGCATCGGGATGTCGAAGGAAGCGGCTTTCGCGGCCATTGATCGCGTATTCCAAAGGAATGTCGCAGCGGTGGCCCTGGTGGGGATTCTGGCGCTGCTGGCAGCCTGGATAGGTGGCGACGTCTTTATTTTGCGCCGCCTGAAGGAGCTCGTCGGCGCCACCAAGCGGGTGGCTTCCGGGGATCTGGGCGTGCGGATCGAGCCGTTTGGCGATCGTGATGAACTTAGTCTATTGGCTTCCTCGTTCAACGAAATGGCCGAATCGCTCGACGAACGCACCACTCAGGTGCATCAGGCTGAGGCCAAGTACCGCACCCTGGTAGAGCAGATCCCGATGGTTACTTACACCGCACCCCTGGACAAGGCCCTCGGTGCACTCTACATCAGCCCGCAGATTGAATCGATCCTGGGATACTCCCCTAAAGAATGGCTGGCTGACCCGGGATTGTGGGTCAAACTACTGCACCCGGAGGATCGGGATCGGGTTTTGGCGGAAAGTCAAAGAGACCTTCTGGGCTCCACCGGGGCAGTGTTTCGCTCCGAATACCGTATACTTACCCGAAATAGCGACGTGTTATGGCTGCGCGACGAGGCCACGGCGGTGAGAAATGGACTGGAAGAGCCTGAGTTTTTACAGGGAATCATGTTCGAGGTCACAGATCAAAAACGGTTTGAAGAACAACTTAAGAGTTCCCATGAAAGAATGCGCGAGCTTGCCGCCCACATAGAAGGCGTGCGGGAAGAAGAAAGAACCAGGATTGCCCGGGAGATCCACGACGAACTAGGCCAGGCGCTGACCGGTATCAAGATCGACCTGGCCTGGATGAATAAAAAACTCCAAATTCATGATCGAGACATACAGACCGACTTGCTGTTAAAGAGGATAACAGCCATGAATGATACCATCGACACCACGGTGCAAGTGGTTCGAAAGATCAGCGCCGAGCTCAGGCCAGGTATCCTCGACGGTTTCGGTCTTCCGGCGGCCATCGAATGGCAGGCTGCGGAGTTTCAAGACCGTACCGGAATACAATGCCAACTCAGCGCCATTCCCGAGGATCTGGATCTGGAGGAAAGGCCCTCTTCAGCAATTTTCCGGATCTTCCAGGAACTCTTGACCAACATTGTCCGCCACGCCAACGCCAGCAGGGTAAGTATCAGCTTGAGGAAGAGGAGGGGAACGTTGATTCTGGAGGTTCAGGACAACGGCAGAGGAATTTCCGAGAATGAAAAATTTAAGGCAAATGCCTTCGGGCTCTTGGGAGTACGGGAGCGGGTGGCGCTCCTGGGCGGCAAGTCCAGCGTTAAAGGCGTCCAGGGGCAAGGGACGACCGTCACCATACGGATTCCCCTTCCGGGCAGATCGGGAGCGCCTAACCATATCAAATCTTAGCCAGTGGAGAAGCCAATATGACCAGAGTACTGGTTGCCGATGATCACGCCATCATGAGGCGTGGTTTGAAGCACATCCTGGAGGAAGAATTCCACAGTATTTTATTTGGAGAAGCCAGCAACGGTCAAGAAGCGCTCGATCTGGCCTGGAAGCAGGACTGGGATATTGTGATCCTCGACATCACCATGCCCGGCCGCAGCGGCTTGGACATACTGAAAGAGTTGAAACAGTTCCGCCCCAAACTTCCGGTGCTGGTCCTGAGCATGCACTCAGAAGATCAGTTTGCGGTGCGCGTGTTGAAGGCCGGCGCCTCAGGTTATATGACCAAGGAAAACGTTCCTGAGGAACTGGTCAAGGCCTTCAAGAAAGTACTGGCAGGCGGGAAATACGTCAGCGCCTCTCTGGCGGAAAAACTGGCTCTCCGCCTGGAAATCGATGACGAGAAGCCACTATATGAAAAGCTCTCTGACCGCGAATACCAGGTACTGTGTCTTATTGGTTCGGGAAAAACCGTCAAACAGATATCCGAGCAGTTATCGCTCAGCATCAAAACAATCAGCACCTACCGCACCAGGATCCTGGAAAAGCTCCAAATGACCTCGAACGCGGAACTGACTCATTATGCCCTGAAACACAAATTGGTGGATTGTGACCTTTAGGCGTGCCGGCAATGGCTGGGGGAGGATGCCAGTGAAGCGCAGCAAGAGATGGGGCATGTCCCTGGCGATGCTGCTGGCCGTCTCTCTTGGCTTCCCCGCGGCCTGGGGACAACTGAGAACCCAATCCGGGGCCTTGACCAGGATTTTAAAGAATAACATCCAGCACTCCAATAAATTGGAAGAGCTGGTCTTTCAGCTCACCAACGAGACCCGCCGCAAGCACGGCCTGCCCACCCTGGAGCCGGATGAGGTACTGTCGGCCGCAGCTCGGAAATACAGCGACGAGTTGCTGAAGGGCAACTTCTTCAGCCATATAAACCCCGAAGGCAAGGGCCCCCAACAGCGCCTGGATGAGGAACAACCGGCGAGGCAGGGGTATGCGTATCGCGTGGGCGAGAATATTGCCGCCTACTCTAAAATCGATTATTCTGACCTTAAGATTATGGCCCGGATGGTCATGGATGGCTGGATGACTTCCCCGGGCCACCGGCAGAATATTCTCAACCCTCTGTATACCCATTTTGGGGTGGGGGTGTCGATTCAGGGAGACCAGATGAGGGTCACCCAGGAATTTGCCAGAAAGGTTGCCCTGAAATAGATCAGCAGGCATCAAGGAACGGCAAAGTAAAATATTTGCTGGCCCAGGCCTTCCTGCTTTGGATTCGCAGGCGCGAGCCGCGGGTCGCCCGTCGGGAGGCTCTGCCAGCGCAAAATACCTTTGATCCCTGAGGCCTTTCCATTAAACCTCCCTTCCCCCCCGGCACGATTGCATGAATGATCAAACGTTGCCCCAGATCAGTTGGCGCCAAAAAATCCTGACGGAGTGCATCGGCCAGGAGCCGCCCCCCTGCCAGGCGGCCTGCCCCCTGGATATCCGGGTGCGGGAAAAGCTGCGCTTCCTGCAGGCGGGGCAAACGGCCGCAGCTCTGGCAGTGGTGCTGGAGCGCTGCCCCTTCCCCGGCATCCTGGGCCGCATCTGCACCAGCCCCTGCGAGGCCGCCTGTACCCGCGGCTCCCTGGGCGGGCCCATCGCGGTTGCCGGTCTGAAGCGGTACCTGGCCGACCTGGACCCGGAGGCGGCCCTGCGGGTGGCCCCCGGTGCAGAAAGGCCGCAGCAGGTTGCCGTGGTGGGGGGTGGCCCCGCGGGGCTCATGGCGGCCTATGAATTGCGGCTCCGGGGCTATCGAGTCACCCTGTTCGAGGCCGCAGACCGGTTGGGCGGGGCTCTGGGCCTTTACGTGCCCTGGCATCGCCTTCCCCGGGAGGTCCTGGAGCGGGAGCTAAGCATCATCGAGAAACTGGGAGTTAGCGTGCGTCTCCGGACCCGGCTGGGACGGGACGTGCAACTGGAGGAGCTGCGGCAGGAATTCGCCGCGGTCTTCCTGGCGGTGGGCTGCCACAAAAGTCTGCGTCTGGAGGTGCCCGGGGAGGAACTGAACGGGGTCTGGTACGGTCTCGATTTCCTGCGAACCGTTAAATGGGGAGGGTCTCTGTCGGTGGGGCCGCGGGTGGCGGTCATCGGCGGGGGCAGGGTGGCGATGGATGCGGCTCGCAGCGCCCGTCGCCTGGGAGCCTCCCAGGTCGCCCTGGTCTGCCTGGAGTCCCGTGAAGAGATGCCTGCCTCTCCGGCGGAGGTGGCCGCGGCGGCCTGCGAGGGTATCGAAATATGCCCGCGCCAGGGAGTGAAACGGCTTATGGGCCGAGAGGGCAGGGTGGCCGGGGTACAGCTCCGGGCCGTGGCCCGGGTCTTTGATGAGGAAGGCCGTTTCGCCCCGGTTTATCTGGAGGAGCCGCTAAGCGAGCGGCAGGCGGACTCAGTAATTATCGCCGTGGGCCAGACCGCGGACTTCAAATTCTTCGGTCCCGGGCTGGCCTTCGACGTCTCCTCCAGGGCCCGCCTGGAGGCGGACCCGCTAAGTCTGGCCACCCCCATCCCCGGCGTCTTTGCCGGTGGTGACCTGATCAGCGGGCCCGGCACCGCGGTGGCCGCCTTTGCCGCGGGACGCCGGGCTGCCTTGGCCATGGATTGTTACTTGCAGGGGCGCACCTTGCCCGAAGTCTTGCCGCCCCTGGCCAGCCGCAGCACGGCGCTGGTGGTGGCAACCGCCGGCGTGGCCCCGGCCCCCCGCCAGGAAATGGCGCAACTCAACCTGGAAGAACGCCTGAGGCTGCCGGCGGCGGAGGTGGAGCAAGGCTTCACCCCGGACCTGGCCCGGCAGGAAGCGGCCCGCTGCCTGGCCTGCACCTGCTCCGAGTGCGTCAAAAACTGCACCTTTCTTCAACACTACGTCCAGGACTACCCCCCCACCGAACAGGGATTGGTGCGGCTTCTGGAGGAGCGGGGGGAAGCCGAGCCCTTGATCCCCTATTCCTGCCATATCTGCGGCCTATGTGAGGCGGTTTGCCCGGTAGGCCTTTATGGCGGCGGAGCCTGTCTGGAGTTTCGAGAGCACCTGGTGGCCGCGGGCCAAGGCCCACTGCCCCAGCACCGTACCATCAGGAACTACGTCCGCTGGGGCGCCCACCCACTTTTTGCCTTGAGCCGGCCGGACCCTTCCAGCGGGCGGGCCCGCCGGGTATTCTTTCCGGGCTGCTCCCTGGCGGGCCACAGCCCTCACCTGGTGGCGGCGGCCTATGCCCACCTCAGGCAGCATCTTCCTGACACCGGCATCGTCCTTAACTGTTGCGGGGCGCCCAGCCAGTTGCTCGGGGAACGGCAGATGCTGGAGCAGGTGGCCGGCGGGGTGGCCGCGGCCATGGCGAAGCTGGGGGCCGATGAACTCATTGCGGCCTGTACCCATTGCCACCACACCATCCAGGACTTGCTGCCGGGCCTCAAAACCCGTTCCCTTTATGAAGTCCTGGCGGAAATCGGGCTGCCGCCAGGGGCCAAAGGAGGTAACGAGGCGGAAATCTTCAACATCCACGACGCCTGCGGCGCCCGCCAGGCCCCCGGAATCCACCAGGCGGCCCGGCATTTGCTGAAGGCCCTGGGCCACGATTTTGCAGAGATGGCCCATTCCCGCGAGCGCAGCATCTGTTGCGGCTCCGGCGGCATGGTGCCCGCGGTGGCCCCGGCGCTGGCCCGACGCATGACGGAGTTTCGCCTGTCCGAGGCCCAATTTGATCTGGTCACCTACTGCGCCACCTGCCGGGCCCGCTTTGTCGCCGCCGGCCGGCCGGCCCTGCACCTGCTGGAGATGATCTTCAACCCCGGCTGGCGCCAGGCCAAGACCAGCCCGCCTTCCGGCTCCCTGAAGCGCTGGCTGCGCCGCTGGCGGCTGAAGAGGCATTTTGAAAAATTATAGGATCTGGGGGAACTTAGTACTTGATTTTTTAAATATGGTAACGTTCTTTTCGCCCCCCCCTCACCCCAGCCCTCTCCCCCCGCCGGGGGGAGAGGGAGTATTACACGAGTCCCATATTTATCCCCTCTCCCCCAATGGGGGAGAGGGTTAGGGTGAGGGGGAAGTAATCACTTGTTCCGCTGTTAGTAAAGACGTTACTGGATTTATGAAATCGGGTACTTAGGCGTGGGAGAAAAATAGGCATCTTGCCCAGGCCCCAAAGGCAGCCGGCGCCAGTAGTATCCGGCAAGATTTTAGCTATGAGGCATGTAGGGTGGGCACTGCCCACCAAAACCAGAAATCTTTTTGAACTTGGGTGTGCCTACCAGCTAATCAATTCATGGAATTTACAAGCTATTACCCACTCCCCCCTTGAGGGGTAGAGGGCAGGGTGAGGGGGGGGTATGTAACGGCCGATGAAGCCACTCCTCACCCGGTGTCGTCCCCTCGCAGGGGAGAGGGGATTTGTGGCATCGGTATAATATGTTGATATCGCTGAAATTACAATGGTATAGAGTTTAACCGCGAGACAGTGTAATCTTCTCTATGCAATTTTGTTGCCGGACACTACTGAGCCGGCGCCTTTTGACACTCATTACGCGGCGATTATTTGGACCCGGCGGAGAAAGGCAGAGGAAATGAGAGCTAAAACGAGAAGAGATCAAACCCGGGAGTTTACCGTTTGCCTGGCGGACGCCCCGTTGGGGGGAATTATTCTTTCGTTTACTCCCAAGGGGTTGGCAGCCCTGGAGTTTGCCGACGAGCCTGGCGAAATGCCCCCGGGGCCCTCCATCCCTCCAGGCTCCATGGATTCCGTGATCGGGAGGGTGGTCAAGGAACTTTACGGCTTTTTTGCGGGAGTACCGACGGATTTCCGAGACCTGCCCCTGGACCTTCAGGGCACGCCCTTCCAACTCAGGGTCTGGCAGGAATTGCGGCGCATTCCCTGGGGCGGCACCATCTCTTACCGGGAATTGGCTCGACGGGCCGGCTCCCCCAAAGCTTTCCGGGCCGTGGGCCAGGCCAATGCCATGAACCCCATCCCCATCATCATCCCCTGCCACCGGGTCATCGAAGCTTCCGGCGGACTCGGCGGCTTCAGCTCCGGCCTGGGTCGCAAACGCTGGCTCCTGAACCACGAAGGCGCGAGGTAAAAACGCTTTTAGGAAAAAAAATAAGGGAGCGGGCCCGCCCAGTCAGGTTTTCCCAACAGGCTTTTTCAACCGAAAACCGAAAACGGCCTCTAAGGTTGGCAAACGCGGCAAGGGCTGTAGCCCTGCCGGTAGGCTTCCATTAAAGAGTCGAAGCGCACCTGGTCCGCCGGGTGGCCTTTGGCTGCCAGGGGGCAGCCGGGGCGGTGCACGAGCAGGCTATTCCGGTTGCCCAGGTAATAATCCTCGTCCTGAGACGGTAATGGTTGCCCCCAGAGACCGGATCCGGCCGCCATGGCCTCCTGCTGGGCCGTCACCAGGGTCTCCCGGTGGCGCACGTTGGGAGGATGGAGGTGGACCCGGGCCAGGCCCTGGCGCACCAGCGCGGTGTTGACCATGACTCCGTCGGGCAACGAAAGATAGGCGAGCAGGCGTCCGTAACGGTCATAGCGCTCCCGGTCATATTCCAGGCGCACCGCTTTCCCCAGGACCAGTTCGGCTAAAGAGTCCCTGGCCTGCTGCGCCAGGAACTGCGCCGGGCGGCCGTCCCGCTCCATTTCCGGGGCGTCGATCCCCGCCAACCGCACCCGGGCGCCGTCTGCCAGCACCGCGCTGTCGCCGGAGAATACCCGGACTACCTGGGCTTGCCGGGGTGGCCCCTCCCTGGGGCCGCAGCCTGGCGGCAGCCAAGCCAGCAAGGCCAGGATTACCAGGCCGAGGCCACCTTCACGCGGAAGAGCGCGCCAACCCTTCAAAAGAAGCGTCATAAGGTCTCACCCCAAGACGCCAGGACCCCAAGGCAAATAAATGTGGCACAGCCGCCCGCGGTGGTTCTTGATGGGTGGTTAATCGCGGTGGCTGGCTCGCCGTGCGCACCCTACGCCTTGACCCGGCCCAGTACCCGGTAACCCTCTTGCTCGAGCTTCTCGGCGAAATAGGGGATGGTCTGTTTAAGTCCCTGCTCCAGGGAAATCGTGGGTTCCCAGCCCAATAATTCCCTGGCCCTGGAAATGTCCGGGCGGCGCCGCCCCGGGTCGTCGGGCGGCAGAGGCCGATGGCTGAGGGCCGAGGGGCTGTTCGTCAGGGATTTGACTTTGTCAGCCAGCTCCAGGATGGTAAATTCATCAGGGTTGCCCAGATTCACCGGATCATGTATCCCCTCTTGGTTCATCAGGCGCATCAGGGCCTCCACCAGGTCGGAGACATAGCAAAAGGAGCGGGTCTGTTGGCCCTGGCCATAGATGGTGATCTCGCCGCCGGTGAGGGCCTGGACGATGAAATTGCTCACAACCCGGCCGTCATTAATGGCCATCCGGGGACCGAAGGTGTTGAAAATGCGGGCGATGCGGATATCTGCCGCATTCTGGCGGTGATAATCCATCATCAGGGTTTCTGCCACCCTCTTGCCTTCGTCGTAGCAGCTGCGCACTCCGATACAGTTGACGTTGCCCCAATATTCTTCTTTTTGAGGATGGACCTGAGGATCACCGTAAATCTCGGAGGTGGAGGCCAACAGGATGCGGGCCTTGACCCGCTTGGCCATCCCCAGCATGTTGAGGGTCCCCAGGACATTGGTCTTGATAGTCTTCACCGGGTTGTACTGGTAATGGACCGGCGAGGCGGGGCAGGCCAGGTGATAGATCTGGTCCACCTCCAGCATGATGGCGGTGACCACATCGTGGCGAATCAGCTCCAGGCGGGGATGGTCCCTCAGGTGGTCCAGGTTCGTCTTGGAGCCGGTGAAGTAATTGTCCAGACAAAGGACTTCATGGTCCTGGCCCAGGAGCCGCTCCACCAAATGGGAGCCGATGAATCCTGCCCCGCCGGTTACCAGTACGCGGGTCATAGGCGCCGTTCTCCTTCCCTCGATTAGTTGCCCCCCATTGTAACCCCCCCGGACCGTCAGGTAAATTCCAGATTGACAGCTATCCCCATTTAACTGAGAATATACGGGTGCAGGACGATGCCGCTGATCCTTATTCAGGGTGGGGGGAAACTATGGTTAGGCGCAAGGAACGGGCTTCCTTTCCAGGGTTGCGGCCCTGGGGAAAATTCTTCATGTTCCTGGCGATGGCGCTGCTGATGGCTGCCTGTTCCCAGGAGTCCAAATCCGGGGAGGAATGGCGCGGCGAGATTCAGGATCTCAAAAAGGAAATCAAGTCCATGCAGGAGAAGTTGGACAAATTGCAGGCCGGCCAGCAGGCCATGCAGGCTCTCCTGCAGAAACCGCCCGAGCTGCCGCCAGCCGCGCAGCCGTTGCAGCCGCTGCCGCCAGCCGCGCAGCCGTTGCAGCCGCCGGCGCCGCAGGCGCTGACGGTTAGCCAACTGCTGGCCAGCAAGGACCAGTACCTGGGCAGCCGGGTAACGGTGAAGGGCAAGGCGGGACCGGTGATTGTGCACCACAAGTCCTTGCTCCTGGTGGCCCCGGAAGGGATGGTGGAGGTCCTCCTGGGCAGCCTCGCAGATGAAAAAACGGTGGTCCGCCTCACCTCCACCCCCCTGGACAAGCCGGTAACCGTCACCGGGATTGTGGGCCTGCCGCCCCAGAGGACCAGCGCCAAGCTGCAAATCACCGCCGAGGCCGTGGATTTCTGAGGGAGCAGGGTCCCTCGCTGTCGGCCTGGCGCACCTGAAGCCGGCGCCTGTGAGCGGAAGAAGCCGGTTACCCGCGGCGGCCGCGCCCCTTGGGCGGGGAGGCTGGACCTGCCACCCAGGCTTGGCTGCCCCGGTCTTGCAAAAAATCCCCCCCAAAGCCTCCTAATTCATGGCGCTTTCTCGATGGCGCCAGATTTTCCAAATCTGGCGCAGGTCTTGTCATTTAAGGATATTTTAAATCAGCCAGGGTAAACAGCGCCTCGACCTGGGGGACGGCCGCGGCCACCGCCTCCCGGCCCCCTTCCTGCCGGTCCACCAGGATCAGGACCTTGACCACCTGGAGGCCGAAGTCCCGGGCCGCGGCAATGGCCTTGAGGGTGGAGGCCCCGGTGGTGATGACGTCTTCCAGGATCACCAC
>JBKQKO010000067.1:0-18517 GCA_052147455.1 Desulfobaccales bacterium
AGGGGTGTTTGAAACGCTTGGTCCACGAGATGTCGGAGATGTGTACCAGGCCGTCGATGCCTTCGTCGATGCCGATGAAGATGCCGAAGTCGGTGATGTTCTTAATCTTGCCTTCGATGACCGACCCCACCGGGTATTTCTCGCCGATAACTTCCCAGGGGTTGGGTTCCACCTGTTTCAGGCTGAGGGAGATGCGCTTGCGGTGGGGTTCCAGTTCCAGGACGGTGGCCTCCACCACGTCGCCGGCGGAGAGCACCTGGGAAGGATGGCGGATCTTGCGGGTCCAGGACATCTCGGTGATGTGGATCAGGCCCTCCACTCCCGGTTCCAGCTCCACGAAGGAGCCGTAATCGGTGAGGCTGACCACCTTGCCCTGAACCCGGGCGCCCAGGGGATACCTTTCTTCCACGGTGGTCCAGGGGTCCGGCGCCAATTGTTTTAGGCCAAGGGAGATGCGTTCCTTTTCCCGGTCAAAGCTCAGCACCTTGACGGAGATGGGATCGCCCACCTTGAAGAGGTCGCCGGGGTGGCGCACCCGGCCGTAGGAGAGGTCGGTGATGTGCAACAGGCCGTCCAGGCCCCCCAGGTCTACGAAGATGCCGTAGTCGGTGATGTTCTTCACCACCCCCTCCAGGGCCTTGCCCTCTTCCAGGGTGGCCAGCAAGGTAGCCTTGGCCTCATTCTTGGCCTTTTCCAGGGTGATCCGGCGGGACAGCACTACGTTGCGCCGTTTGCGGTTGAACTTCAGCACCCGGAAGGAGAATTTCTCCCCAATGAGGTGGTCGGTATGGCGTACCGGGGACAGGTCCACCTGGGAGCCAGGAAGAAAGGCGATGATGCCCCCCAGGTCCACGGAAAGCCCTCCCTTGACCTTGGCCACCACGGTGCCGGTCACCTCGCCATCGTGGTTGTAGGCGACACTGACATCTTCCCACACCTTGATCTTGGAGGCTTTGTTTTTGGAAAGCATGAGCGCGCCTTCTTCATCTTCCCTGCTCTCCATCAGGGCCTCCACCTCATCCCCGACCCGGGCGGTGATTTCGCCTTCCGGGGTGGTGAATTCGTGGATGGGAATCTGGCCTTCGGATTTGTAGCCGATGTCCACCATGACGAAATCCTTGGTGATGGAGACGATGCGGCCTTTGACCACTTCCCCTTCCTGAACCCTTCTGAGGCTCTCTTCGTAGAGTTCGCTCATGGATTCCATGTCCGACATCTCGGGCGCGGCCTCCCCCTGGGGAATTTCCTCCGGGGCTGCCTTTACCGGAGCTGCCGTCGCCGAGGTGGCAGATACGTCCTCGGGTTGCGGCCGGGTCTCAATTTCCTCCGGCTGGGTGTGGTTGGGCAGTTCTGTTTTTTCCATACCATCCATGTCAGGTTGTCCCCCTTAAACAGGTTTACTCGGTTATTTTCCCAGCGGCCGGTTTCACGGCCGCAAACTTCCCGGTTAGGCTTTCGGTCAGCCGGGCGATGCACTCACCGGCAGGAAGCCTGTGCCACTAACGCCCCTGCTCCCCAAGGGAAGCCATTAAGGTTTCCCGGATCGCCCCTATACTGCGCCGGCTGTTTTGGCGCTGATTTCCTGCAAGCAGAGCTCCACTACCCGGTCCACAGTCAAGTCGGTGGTGTCGATGACCATGGCGCCGGGCGGCACCCTCAGGGGCGCCTCCTCCCGGTCCTGGTCCTGGCGATCCCTGGCCGCCAGATCGCCGCGGATCTCCTCCAGGGAAGGCGGATCATGGTCCCCCTGCCAGTCCCGTTGCCGGCGGAGGGCCCGGATGCTCAGGGTGGCGTCCAGATAAAACTTAAACCCGGCTTCCGGAAAGACCACAGTGCCCTGGTCCCGGCCCTCGGCCACCACCCCGCCATGCCGGGCCAGTTGGCGCAGATGCCCTTTGACCCACTGGCGCACTGCCGGCAGTTTGGCCACCAGAGAGGCGGCCCGGCTCACTTCGGGAGTCCGCAGTTCTGCGGTGACCTCCCGTCCGTCGATGAACAGGTGAAAACCGGAAGCGTCGGCCCGGAGCCCCGGCTTAAAACCAGGCAGCAAGCGGCCCATGGCTCCGGGGTCGTTTATCTCCAGACCCAGGCGCCGGGCCTGCCAGGCCACGGCCCGATACAGGGAGCCGCTGTCCAGGTACAGATAATTTAAGGATCGCGCCAGCCGCCGGCCCACCGTGCTCTTGCCGGCCCCGGCCGGGCCGTCGATGGTGATGATGGCCCGGTTCCCCACTCAGCCCATGATCTCCAACGCCTGTTGCAGTACCTGAAGGAAGCGCCGGTTTTCCTGGGGCAACCCCACGTTGACCCGGATGTGGTCCGGCAGGCCGTAAGCGTCCATGGCCCGGATAATCACTCCCTGGCGCAGCATGGCCTGGTAGACTTCCCGTCCCGGTTTGGGCACCCGGATCAGGATGAAGTTGGCCTGGCTGGGGATGTATTCCAGGCCCAGGCGCCCCAGTTCCCGGCAAATCTCCGCTTTGCCGGCTTGCACCAGTTCCAGGGTGCGGGCCAGAAAGTCGGTGTCGGTCAGGGCGGCCCGGGCGGCCACCTGGGCCAGCCGATTGACGTTGAAGGGCATGCGCAGGCGGTTCAGGCAGTCGATTAGCTTGCTGGGGCCGTAGCCGTAGCCGATTCTGATACCGGCCAGGCCGTAAGCCTTGGAGAAGGTGCGCAGCCCCACCAGGGCCCGGTCCTCGGCCAGGTAGGCCAGCCCGGAGGGCACCTGGGGGTCGTCGGCGAAATCGAGGTAGGCTTCATCCAGAACCACGGTGACCTGGGCCGGCAGGGCGGCCAGAAACTCTTCCCATTCCTCCCGCAAAAAGGCGGTGCCGGTGGGGTTGTTGGGATTGTTCAGGAGGATAAGCCTGGTTTGGGGAGTGACGGCCCCGGCCAGCGCCTTCAGGTCCACCCGGAAATTCTTGAGGGGCACCGGGCGGAAGAGGCCGCCCACGGCCGCGGTTAACAGACCGTACATCAGGAAGGTGTGGGTGGTGCTGAGGACTTCACCGCCAGCGGGCACCAGGGCCCGGACCAGCAGGTCCAAAATCTCATCGGAGCCGTTGCCCAGAACGAGCTGCCCCGGGGAGATCCCCAGGTGGGCGGCAAGATCCTCCTTCAGGTAATAGGCGTGGCTGTCGGGGTAGCGGTGAATGCTTTGCAGATTGGCGGCGATGGCGGCCAGGGCCTTGGGCGAGGGCCCCAAGGGGTTTTCGTTGGAGGCCAGTTTGATGGCGTCGGTCAGCCCCAATTCCCGCTCAAGTTCTTCCAGGGGTTTGCCGGCCTGGTAGGGCGTCAGTTGCGTGAGGTGCGGCAGAATTTGGGTGAGTGGGTTATTCGCTGCCATGGGGTTAAGGCCAAGGGTTTCCGGGGTCTGGGATAAAGGGGAACCGGGAGGGACGGTGGGCGCGCGGGCAAAACCGAATTTTGGGCCAAACCCGTACCCCCGAAGCCACGTCGACCTCGGGCCGGGACTGCTCCTTTACCTGATATTTTATTAAAAATCAGCCGGTTACTCTTGGGAAGAACTCCTCTATTACCAGGTCTCGTCTGGAATACGTGCCTATCGAATATTTTTTACAGCAACTGGCTTAAAAAAGCAAGAGATTTTGCGGGGCCTGGCCTCGCGGGGGGCATTGACCCGGGAGGCCATTCCTGTTAGGGTGGGGCTTATCGGTTTCCTGGTGCTTCTATGCTTTATGCCAATCTTTACCTGGACAAGATCGACATCCGCCCGTACCTGACCCCGGAGGAATGCCGGGGCGCCGGGGCGTCCGACTGCGCCCTGCTGGCCGCCAGGCTCAAGGCGGGCCTCATCCGTCCGGAGGACTGCCCCAACCTTTCCCCCGGGAAGCGCTATGCCCTGTCCCTGGCCCTGCGAGCCCAGGAGGTCCTGCCGCCGGTGCCGTCTCTGGAGTTGCCCCGGCCGGTGCCGCCAGACCTCTTCGAACTCAACCAGCCGGGCCCCGAGGCGCCGCTGCTGGTCAGCGGCAACAGCGAATTCACCCTGACGGTGCTCAGCGGTCTCCTGGCCCTGAGCATCAGCCCCTTCTACCTGCTCCTGGTGGACACCCGGGGAGATACCGCGGACATGGCCATGATCTACCGCAGTTTCACCCCGCAGCGCCTGGACCAGGCCCTGGAGGCGCACCGGTTGGCCCAACGACTGCGCCAGCGCCAGCTCATCATCCCCGGGGTGCTGGCGCCCCTCAAGGAGGAACTGGCCGCTTACACCGGCTGGACCATCCGCCCGGGTCCCATCTGCGCCGCTGAATTGCCCCTGTTCCTGGGGGATAAGTGGCAGCCGCCGCCGGGCGCGGTTGTTCCCTGACACCAGTTACCCGTAATTGTGGATTTTTTTTGCGCTGGAGGTTGCCCCAGGCCAGCGGAGGGCATATATATTAAGATATCCAACAATTATGGGAATCAAGCTCGTTCCGTTGTTCATTTGCAGGCCCATTCCGAGTGAAGCGAAGTATCTATTTTAATTTCATCATACCTGGACCAGCCGCCTGGCGGCGCTCAGGGTGAACAGAAAGACCGTCCCGGGGAACCCCTGATGAAAACCATCCTGGTGGTTGATGATGACGAAGCCATCCGCACCCTGTTGCAGGAGGAGTTAAGCGACGAAGGATATCAGGTGATCACCGCCGGCAATGCCCGGGATGCCTTGAAGAAGGTGGAGGAAGAGGCCCTGGACCTGGTGATCCTGGATATCCGCATGCCCGGCATGGACGGCCTGGAGGCGCTGCCGCGCATCCTCGGTCTGAAAGAGGGCCTGCCGGTGATCCTGAACTCCGCCTATACCCAATACCAGGAAAGTTTCATGAGTTGGGCCGCCGACGCCTATGTGGTAAAATCTTCGGACCTCTCCGAACTCAAGACCAAGGTCAAAAAGTTGATCGCCAAATAATGGACGGCCTGAAAGAGCTCACCACCATCATTATGGCCGGCGGCAAGGGCGAGCGCCTCTTTCCCCTGACCCGGGACAAGGCCAAGCCGGCCATCACCTTCGGCAGCCTCTACCGGGTCATCGATTTTACCCTGTCCAATTGCCTCAACTGCGGCATTCGCCGCATCTACGTCCTCACCCAGTACGGCAGCTTCTCCCTGGACCAGCACCTGCGGACCGCCTGGGATATCATGCACCCGGACCTGGGGGAGTTCATCTACTCGATGCCGCCCCAGCAGATTATGGTGAGCCGCTGGTACCGGGGCACCGCCGATTCCATTTACCAAAACCTTAACCTGCTGCAGCGGGAACGCCCCCAACAGGTGCTGATCCTCTCCGGGGACCATGTCTACAAGATGAACTACCTGGAGATGCTGGACTTCCATCTCTCCCGGGACGCCGACATGACGGTGGCCGCGGTGATGGTGCCCCGCCAGGAAGGCAGCTCCTTCGGCATCCTCAAGGTGAACGCCGCAGGCGAAGTGGAGAATTTTCTGGAAAAGCCCGCCCGGCCCCCGGGATTGCCCGGGGCCCCCGACTTCTCCCTGGCCTCCATGGGGGTCTATATCTTCCGGGCCAGGACTCTGGTGGAGGAGGTCATCAAGGACGCCAAAAAGAAAAGCAGCAAACACGATTTCGGGGGGGACATCATCCCCCAGCTGGTGGGACGCAAAAAGGTCTTCGCCTACAACTTCCGGGACGCCGGCGGCCAGCCGCGCTACTGGCGGGACATCGGCCTGCTGGACGCCTACTATAGCGCCCACGCCGACTTGCTGGGCAAAGAGCCCACCTTTGACCTGTTCGAGGCGGCCTGGCCCATTCGCTGCCGGCCGCAGCTTTATCCCCCCAGCAGGTACCTCTCCCCCGGCGACTGCCTGGCCGTGGGCGATTCCCTGATTGCCGCGGGCTGCACCATCGAGGGCACGGTGAACCAGTCGGTGCTCTCTCCAGGGGTCCGGGTGGGACGCGGGGCCACCATTCAGGGGGCCATCCTCTGGGACGGGGTGGAAATCGGCGCCGGGGCGTCGGTGAACCGGGCCATCATCGAGGATGGGGTGAAGGTGCCTCCCGGCTTCGCCATCGGCAAGGACCTCAAACAAGACGCTCGGCGCTTCCACGTCACCGAAAACGGCATCGTAGTGGTCCCCAACAACGTCATCCTGGAAGAGTAGCAAAATTAAGGTAACCGCAGATTAACGCCGATAAACGCGGATTTTATTCGGGTTCATTTGTGTGCCTCTGCGGTTAAACAGTAAAAATGTAGGGTGGGCACTGCCCACCAAGTCCTTTGATAAAGAAAAGCTATATGCGCCTCCAGGCTCAACGCGCCCAAGGTTTGCTCACCCCCACCCGCCTCTACCTGGTGCGCCACGGCCAGGTGGCCGAGGGCCACACCAACCGCTACCACGGGCACAACGACATCGGCCTCTCGCCCCAGGGCGAAAGGCAATTGCAGGAACTGGCGGCGCAGCTCCAGGGGGCGCCCCTGCAGGGAATCTACGCCTCGGACCTCACCCGGTCCTTAAACGGCGCGGGGACCATCAGCCAGGGCCGGGAACTGGCCCCCCAGGTGGTCCCGGAGTTCCGGGAGATTAATTTTGGGGCCTGGGAGGGCCTGACCTTCGCAGAGATCCTGGAGCAGTACCCCAGCCAACTGGAGGCTCGCTTCCGGGACCTCCCCAGCTTCCGCATCCCCGGGGGCGAAAGCCTGGAGGACGTGCAAGCCCGAGCCCTGCCCCGGCTCCGGGAGTTGCTGGGCCGCCACCGAGACGCCGCCTTCCTCATCGTAGCCCACGCCGGCATCAACCGGGTCATCCTCTGCGAGGCCATGGGCCTATCCCTGCACCACCTCTTCCGGCTGGAGCAGAACTACGGCTGCCTCAACATTATCGATTACTTTCCGGACCTGGCGGTGGTGCGCTTGCTGAACGGCGGGGTCAACGGCGCCGAGGTCAGTAGCCAGTAGTCAGTAGCCAGTAGCCAGTAGTTGACTGCCAGGTTTTTCTGACTACTGGCTACTGACTACTTTTCTGAAAAACATATTTCTGCAGGTAATCATCCCAGGCCGCCGGGTCCCTGGCGCTCTTCAAATATACGGCGATGTGGGCCTCATTCTGGTCGTAATAACCGGGATAGCCCGTGGGCGCTGCGCCCCCGGGGCAATGCACCAGGGCGCTCAAGTGAATGGCCGGGATTAAGCGCCAGTCTGCTTCCTCCTGCAAAGGGCCGGGAACCCGCTCCTCCACCGTGGCGATCACCAATCGGGCCGCCCTGATGGCCAACGGCCAGTCCGCCAGCCGGGGGATGAGGAGATTTCCCAGGTCATCGCCTTTACTGCCGTGCACCAGGGTGACGTCCGGCGTCAGCGCCCTGACCACCACCAGGTCTTCGCCGCTAAACGGGTCCGGTATGACCTGGAAATTGGCGTTGACCTCCAAATAGACCGATGCCAGGATCCCCCGCACCGGCAGAAAGGGGACGCCCAGGCCCCCCGCCTGGAGGGCTCGCAGCAGGGCGCCTCAGGGATACTCCCAGCACGCTAACCGCCCCTGCTCCACGGCGCGGCGAAAGTTAGGGGCCATACCGTATTCCTCCAGGACCACCTGGGCAAAATGGAGGCGGTCGGACAAACCGGCCCCCACCGCCAGGTCCACGTTGAGGCCCCCGGTGGGCACCGTGACCAGTCCCAGGTTCCGCCGGCCCTGGCGGATAAGTTCCCGGATCAGGGCCATGGGCGCGGCCCGGGTGTGGCCCGCCAGGGCCACCAGGTCGCGGTCGTTCACCAGGGCCGCGGCCCCGGCCAGATTAGTCCAGACAGGTGGCATGGCGGTCTCCCGGAATGGGATGCTGGTCCAACAGGGCCAGCAGGTTCAACAGAATGCGGGCGGTGGCTCCCCAGATCAGCTCCCCGTCCCCTCGCCAGTCACAGACCCTGCTGTTGCGCCCCTGGTACTGGTAGGCTCTGCTGCTCCAGCGGGCCGGGTCAAAAAAGCCCTCCAGAGGCAGAAGCAGCAACCTTGCTACTTCCTGGGGGTTGGGGTGAAACTCGTAAGGGTGGGGGATCAGGCCCAGAAAGGGAGTGATGTGATAGCCGGTCGAGGTGGCCACTGGCGCCAGGGACCCAAGTAATTCCACCACCCGGGGGTCGAGGCCGATCTCTTCCCGGGTCTCCCGCAGGGCGGTGGCCAGCAGGTCCGGGTCCTCGGGGCCCCGCACCCCCCCGGGGAAGGAGATCTGGCCCCGGTGGTCTTTGAGGGTAAGGGTGCGCTGGGTGAATAACAGCTGAGCTTCCTCCCCCTCTTTGAAAAACAGCGGCGCCAGCACTGCGGCGGACACCAGGTTAGACGGCGGCGCCGGTTCAGGCGGATTCAGAGCGAGACGGGATTTCAACAAAGAAACCAGGGGGCGGGTCATGGCCAAACTTATCACGGAAATCCCCTTCAGACAATAGAGCCGCGGGCTCTCTCAGGCGATCATCCAGAAGCTATTATAATACCTGATTTCATTGTCATCCTGAACGAAGTGAGGGATCTCAAGTCACTAAAATTACTAGATTCTTCGCTGCGCTCAGAATGACATTTTTGGGAAGATCGGGGTTTTGCAATAGCTTCTAGGAGTAATGCCGCAGGCGCTGGGGCGACTGGTGTTGTGCTTGGTAATAGTATGGCATTAGATCAAGAAAACCTAAGTTCCAAGGGTATTAAAGTCCCCCTTTGTAAAAGGGGGAATTAGGGGGATTTCAGGAGGTTATTTTAAATCCCCCCTGCCCCCCTTTTGCAAAGGGGGGTTAAAAAACCGAAAGTGGCACAGGCTTCCAGCCTGTGATTGGATCGCCCGTGTAGGGCGGGCAATGCCCACCAAATCATCGGCCTGGGGTCGCCGCTTATCGATTTTTTTATAAATCGGAGCGCCAGCGCATCCGGTTAAGGAGACAACCAAATGAGCGTAGAACAGACCTTATCCCTGATCAAACCCGACGGCGTGGCCCGGGGATTGGTCGGCGAAGTCATCGGCCGCCTGGAGAAACGCGGCCTCAAGATCAAGGCCTTGAAGATGGTGCAGCTCAGCAAGGCCCAGGCCCTGAATTTTTACCAGGTCCATAAAGAGCGGCCCTTTTACCAGAGCCTCACCACCTTCATGAGTTCCGGCCCCATCGTGGCCATGATCCTGGAGGGGGACCATGCCGTCCAGGTGTACCGGGAGCTGATGGGCGCCACCGACTACCGCCAGGCCGCCCCCGGCACCATCCGGGCCGACTTTGCCCGGGAGATCGAGGCCAATATCGTTCACGGCTCCGACAGCCCGGAGAGCGCGGCCGGCGAAATCGCCTTCTTCTTCAACGCCCTGGAGCTGGTTTAGTCTTGTGCTTCGGGAATATTTTGACTTGCTGCGCTTCTGGAAGCAGCAGGCGCTTCAGTTCTTCCGTCTCATAGACCACTTCTTTGCCGACCAGCCGTACCTGTCCGTGGACTACATAGTTGAGAACCCGGGGTTGCCATTCCTGTTCAGCACGATTCACCTTGGCAGCCAAGGTCTCCGGTGTATCGCCCGGCTCAAGGGGAACAGGCAGCGCGCAAAGTATCGGGCCGCGGTCATAGACCGCATCGACAAAATGCATGGTGACCGCGCTGTGGGTAATTTCCCCGCGCTGGTAAGCCGCCATAACCGCCTCGTGAACATAGTGTCCGTAAAGTTTCGGCCCGCCAAAGCGCGGCAAAGGACCAGGATGGATATTAATCGTCCGCGCCGGGTCAAGGCCGGCTATTAGTTTCAGCCAGCCGGAGAGCATGACATAATCAGCGTTGAAATACTTGACCAAGTTTTGGTAGCCCCTGGCCAGGTATGGACCAACCCAGTATTCGCAATGGATCCCGAGAGCTTTGGCCTTGTGCCAAACGCCGCCTTCAAAATGATTAGTGATGACCGCACCAATCCAGGCGTCCAAAACTGGCGGCTCGGCCCGGGCAGCCCTTACCATCGTCTCAAATCCGGACCCGCCGCCGGTTTTGGTCCCGGAAGCAAAAACCAGAATATTGGGATTAGTTTTTTCCATAAGGCCATCCCCGTTTTGCCTGCAAAGAATTTCCGGCTCATTGGTTTTTGCTTTTCATACCATATCCTCCTGGTGGTTGCCTACCTGCCCCTCAAACCCTGCACTGCGCCTGCCGAACCTTTCATTAGATCGCGCCGGTTTATCAGGTCGTCCGGGTTAACTAAAAAAGGGGCGGGCAACAGAGGTCTAAAAAGATATTAAAAGCTATTGCAAAACCTCGGTCTGCCCCAAAAGGTCATTCTGCGCGCCGCGAAGAATCTCGTATTTTTAATGACCTTAGATTCTGTTCAGGATGACAGTGAAATCAGCTTTCGCAATAGCTTCCAGGCTGCAAAACATTTTTCAAAAGGATAATAAACATGAATGGCAAATTCAATCTCGGGTTCGTAGCGCTCTGGATAATTTTGGGGGCGTTTTTCTTGCTGACCTCTCCGCAGCCGTCCCAGGCCAAAGAAGGCGGCTGGGAGCGCCTGAAGGAAAATATAAAATTAACCAAGGAATTACATGACTTAAAACTAGCGCCGGATAAAGAAGCGGCAGTGCTGGCCGTGGAGCAAAAATATGGCAAAGAGCGCCAAGATCTCCTGGCTGCCTTGAAAAAATATCGCCAAGATTTAAAAGCCGCCTTGGCTGCGGCCACCCCGGATACGGCGAAGATTCAAGACCTGGTAAGGGCTGCCAGCGACGCTCAGGATAAACTTTTAACCTCTGTTAAAATGGAACGGGACGAGGCTATGGCCCTGATGACCCCGGTTCAGCAAGGGCAGTTTATTGTGCTCCTGGGTAATTGGTTAGGGAAGGTGCAGGACACTGGCAAGGACCATAACGCTCCGTGAAGGGCTCTATCCTATGGGGCCGCAAGGGCCTGATAATTGCCGGTTTTTTTGGTCTGCTGCTCGCGGCAGCCGTGACGCTGGCCCTTTGGGGGTACGGGCGCGATCCGCTCCGCTCGCTGCCCCCGCCGGAACATGGGTTAAAGGCAGAGCGGACGACTCTTCCGGCGCCGGATCACCGTCTTTTTGAGCACCTCACGCTCCACGGGAAATTGCTGGGCGATATCGTCTTCAACCTCAGCCTGCCCGATCCGCTGCCCCCTAAAAAACTGCCGGTCGTTCTGGTCCTGGGCGGCCTGGTCACGGGTGCAGACAGCATCCGCTACCTCAAGGACGCCGGAGATAACGCCATCGCCAGCTACGCCTGGCCGGTACCGGTTCGCCTGCACGGCGTCGGCGCCTTTATGCTGCAAGCGCCCGGCCTCTACCATAACGTCCTGACGATCCCAGGACAGGGGGCCTCAGTCCTGCATTGGCTGATTAACCAGCCTTGGGCCGATGCGGAACGCCTCAGCCTGCTTGGCTTTTCCCAGGGAGCCCTGGCCGCGCCTGCCGTGCAGGACCTCGCCGCGCATGATGGCACCCGGGTCGGCTGGACTATCATCGCCTATGGCGGTGCGCCCCTTGGCGCCCTCCTGGCCGCCAACCCGCACCTGCACCCGACCTGGCTGCGCAAAGCCCTGGCGCCCTGGGTGGACCTGGTGTTCCATTCCCTGGAGCCCACCGTCCATCTGCCGCGTTTATCCGGCAAATTTCTGGTCCTGGAAGGGCGGGACGACAGCCTGATCCCGGAAGCAGCTCGCAACCTCTTGCGGGAGGCGGTTCCGGAGCCGAAAACCGTCATCACTTTTGAGGGCAATCACCTGGGGGTAGGGCCTGACAAGATGGCTCTGCTCCAGAAAATTATTAAAACCAGCAAACAGTGGCTGGTGGAAAACGGCGCCATCAACCCTGGCCCTGATGAGAGTCCGGGCGCAACCCGCTCCTAAATCCGCATAAATCCCCTAAAAGGCTGTTGAAAAACGGCTTTTTCTGTCATCCTGAACGAAGTGAAGGATCTATAATTTATAATATGACTAGATTATTCGCTTTATATGAAATAGCCCGGTGGGGCGGGCCTCCGTGCCTGCCAATCAGAGGCGGCCAGGGACGGCCGCCCCACCAGCGCCTGTTAATTTTCATTATTCGTTGTGACCTTCAGGTCATGATAGTTCGCTCAGAATGACAAATTCTCAATTTTGGGAGTTTTCCAACAGCCTGCCAGTCATGACCTCCGGAGGGCTATCCTGCATAACAGCTCCTATATTCAGGGCATATCGGGGTTTTTTGAATATCTGAGGATAATTGTCTAATCTGGCAAGATAATCTCTATTCTTTCTTCCCCGTTTCCCATACATAGTTATTGCCTTGCGCTAGCATATAGAGGTTAAGAAATAGTGTCATGCCTTTGCCCGCTGGCAGTATGCACATGTCGCCCTCCTCTGGTACCCCATTTCCGGGCGGTTCTGGCTGGGTCCTCTATTCTTGGACTTTGTAGGAAAAGTGATTACTTTTATTCTACCTCCCGTAGAAAGGATGCCTTGGAGAAAATGAGCCCTCTCGGTGTTAAACTCGGGGAGAACGATCTTCAAAACCATTTTTAGGCTGCGGCGGCCAAGGTTGGCGCATAATCTAGAATTTGGGAGACTCTTGACTTCTGCAAGAGCTATTCTTATCAATAAAATTAGTTACTAGAATGTGCAAATCTTCTTGGTTAAATAAAGTTGTCTCAAATACGAGGAGATAATTTGCGGAGAATTCTCTACGAATGGCGCGGGATTAAGCTTTATGCGTATCCTGTTATGCTCTACCTCGGCATCTTCGTAGGCGTCATTGCTGGAACTTACAGTGCTACTCTGCATGATCTGAATCCTACTCAGGTATACGTGGCGATGCTGCTGCTGTTTCCCTTTGCGCTGGTGGGCGCGAGGCTGCTTTTCATCTTGTCTCACTGGCGCTTTTTCCTCCGCGAGCCTCTCAGGATCTGGCGGCGCTCAGACGGTGGGGCTTCCTTGTATGGAGGCCTGGTTCTGTCTTTTCTGGTTTCTTTGCCCTTACTCAGGGTCATGAGGCTCCCGCTTGGAGCTTTCTGGGATGCGGCGAGTGTTACCATGCTGACGGGGATGATCTTCACCAAGATGGGATGTCTCTTGAACGGCTGCTGTGCCGGGCAGCCGACCACGGGACCCCTGGGTATGTATCTTCCCGATTTCAGGGGAATCTGGTGCCGCCGGGTACCAGCCCAGCTTCTGGAATCCGGTTTGGCCGCCATGATCTTGCTTGGTTTGGTAGGGCTCTGGAACCGGCTCCCGTTCGACGGGGCGCTGTTCCTTTATACCCTGGCGACTTACTCCATGGGGCGATGGTGGCTGGAGTCGGCCAGGGAGGATATCGACACCGTTGGACCTCTAAAATTGCACCGAATCATCTCGGTTGCCGTGTTGGCGGCGTCTATAACGAGTTTTTTGCTCATGTGGCCTCGCCGGCTTTAATCCGCTGGGCCCTCGCTTGCCTGCGCCGGGGGGTAGCCAGGCGAATCCGCATGAGTGCAACCAGAAGGAGGCTCGAATGCTTGTCCTATTTTTGTTCCTCGGTGCTCTGGCCTTGCTGGTCACCTTGCTATTGTTCGGTTTTGTCGGCTGCGGGCTGTCTGACCTTGGTACAGGCCCCGCGCTAGACTACCCGACAACGATCAAGGCGACAGCGTGCCTCGTCTCCTACTGGCGGCTCGGGGACTCGACGCCGGTACCCAGCGCCACAGGCGCGGCCAAAGACCAGGTTGGAGCGAATAACGGCACCTACCAAACTATGCCTGCCAGCCCGGCCGACCCCATTCACTACTCGCCGCCAGCTGCCGGGGTGGCCACCACCGGAGAAACACCAGGGATTCTCGAAAACTATAAAAGCGATCCGTGCTTCGACACTGAGGGGGGTGCGGGCTATGTGCAGGTGCCGTTTACCGCCCAACTCAACCCTCCGCAATTCACTTTCGAAGCATGGGTTCAGCCCGATCCCACCCTACCGGCGGACGGGAATTTTTATTGCTTAGCGGAATCCACCGGACCACCAGGGTTTGCGGGACCAGAAACCGGCTGGGGCCTTTATCTGGGACCGAGCGCCCCGGGCAACACTGATGGCCCTTTCTGGCAAGTCTGGATGGGTTCTGGCCCCCATTTAGTTGGCCCAGCATTCAATAGAGTAGCGATCGCTAATAACAGTGACCCTGACGCGCTAGTGGGAACGATACTCAGATTGACTTATCTGGCGCTCACGTTTGACACAGACGGCAACTTTAATTTATGGCTCTACTACCCCGATACCAACCAAAGCATCGACGGCTGCCCCAACCTGCGGGGCGCGCAAGTCTCCGTCGGCACCGGCTTTGTCCCGAACAATGACCCGAGCCAGGGCGGCGGCGGTGATTTTTTCATCGGTACGGGCAGCAACCTGGTTCCGACGGCAACACCACTTCCCACCACCCGTCTTTATCCCTTTAAAGGGAAAATCCAGGAGGTGGCTCTCTACAATTGCTCTTTGGTCCCGGCGCCCGCGCCCGCGGTGCCCTGTGCGTTGGAAAAACTTATAATTCATGAGTTAGCTGGCGGAAACATATAGAGACTAACTTTCAAAGAGGAGATACCCATGCCATCCGCACAAGATTTCCTGAACGCCATCAATAACAACACCTCCACCATTGGAGGTAAGCTGGACACCGTCAATACCAATCTGGCCACCATCGAGGGCAAGCTGGACACCCTCAATGCCTCGGTCCAGGCAGTGGACGCCGACGTCCAAAAGGTGCAGCAATTGCTTCTCTGGGGATTCCAGCAGCTCATCACTCTGGGGCAATACACCAACCAGGCCTTGTACCAGAACGACCTGCAGAACGACACCATGATTTGCCTCCTGCAGCAAATCTCCGTGAATACCTGCGGCATCTGGAACGAAGTGCATACCCAGACGGAGTTGCAGGAGGCTATCAAGGCGGCCATCCGCAAGCTCGCCTGCTTGTATGCGGCCACCCATGGGGACGCGGCGATCACCCTGGAGCGGGAGCAAGCGTTGCGCCTGCAGATCGAGGCGTGCTGCCCGCCCAAGCCGCCCGTGCCGGTTTGCGTTGAGTCTCCGTGCCCGGCGCCGCGGCCGTTCGAACAGGAGCCACCGGTAACTCAACCGCCGCCTAAGGGTGGGCTCCAGCCGACCAAGTAGCGGCGGAGGAACGGCTTCGCTTCGGTTCTTGCTGCGGAACGCCTGGATAAAGTAGCCGTCCCGTGTGGAAGCGGTATAGCCGCGGATGGGAGAAGGCGAAAGGCCGGGGAGAGGAGCAGCGTCAGACTTCGGCCTTAACTTGCCGGGATATGTCGAGGGACACGCTGTCTTTTCTCCTAACCGGTCGGGTCCGGCAAGGCCACGCGCGGCAGTGGAGAACGCGACGTGGAGATACTCCTGGGAGGCGCAATGGTCCTCAGATTGCTATTGGTCGCTATCTTTTTTCTCATCCTCGACCAATTCACGAAAATGCTGGTCACTTGTCGTCTCATCGATGGACATTCAGCAGTTATTGCATCTTGGATAAGAATCCGGCATGTGGCAAACGCACGCGTATGGTTGTTGCCGCATAAGCCCCGTGTCTTGCTACTCGTTTGGGCGGGGCTCTTTACTGGCATCAGCCTGATTGTGTGGCAAGGATACTTCTTCCAGCACCGCGCCGCGCAGCTTGGTCTTGGCATGGCACTGGGCGGCGCGGGTAGCAATAGTTTTGATCAACTCCGACACGGCGCCGTGATGGACTTTCTTGATCTCGGCTGGTGGCCCGTCTTTAATCTCGCCGATGTGGCCATCACCATCGGAGTAATAATGGCATTATGGTTTCTTCAATAGGCTAACGATACTCACCTAACTCAAGCAAAAAATATAAGCTAAAGCAGCACAGTAATAGTTGATATTTTCTAAAATATCATAGATCTGCTATATATCGCCTATTCACTTATCGCCTATATTGCTTTAGGTTGGCAAATTATATATTTATAATTAAGGAACCAACCTAACTATGCGCACTCCGGAATATCTGAAGCAAAAGGTTTCTTTCCTCTTATTGGCGGTTGTAGCAACCTTCTGGGCTCACTTGTGGATGGCTTCCGCCGCAGGCGCCGGGCCCCTGCCGGTAAAAGACCCGGCCCAGGAGGGGTTGAAATCCGTTACCGGTGGTATCAGGAACCTCATCGATATCGGCCAGATCTATGCTGCCGTCAAAGATGGCGACGACCAGGGCTTACTTCTGGACCTCACGGGGATTACCACTCTGCTAGATGGCAGCCCGGTCGATTCGGGAAAAATCTATGGGACCATTTATGTTGGTCCATATCCCATGGAGAGCAGGTCTTCCGATTACGATATGAAGCGATTTCGGCAGAAGTCTGTCATCCAGGATGGCAAGGGTAGGCTGGAGTTGGCCCATCTCCTTAAACCTGGCCAAAACAGTGAAGGCTGGACAGATGCCGGTATGGTAGCCCTGCGGGTAGCTCTTGCCCTAGAGACGCCTGGCCAGGACCGGCAACTAGGCATCTATGACACCTTCGTGAGATTCAAAAAAATAGGCAATGAATTCAGCAAGCGGCCCGCTATCAGCGAAGGGCCGCTGGTGCACCTCGTCCGGAGCGATGACTACGGCCGAATCCTGATCTCCTTTAAAACCTGGGAAGAGGTGGCGGGCAAGGTGATCTTGGAGGGCGGCCGCGAATTTGCAGACCCGGGGCCGACTCGCCGGCACGAGATCGCGGTCACAGGACTCAAACCCCAGGAGACCTACCGCTACCGGGTGGCTGTGGATGATTATCAAACCAGGTGGTACACAGTGCATACTGCACCCAGGCCGGGGGTAGGGTCCGTCACCTTCGCCTTCATGGGGGACAGCCGGGAGGGAGTTGGGGGCGGCGAGCAGAATTTCATGGGTCTCAATCTTGAGGCTGTGAAGTACGCCATGCGTTTCGCCTACCGGCAAGGAGCGGACCTGGTGCTCATGGCCGGGGACTTAGCCAACGGCTATACTACCAGCTCGGGAGATTACCACACGCAACTGTATGCCTGGAAACAGGCGGCGTCAGGTTTCTGGCATGAACGCCCGGTCTACGTGGCCATGGGCAACCACGAATCCCTTCAGAAAAAATTTAAAGATGGGACCAAGGAAGACCTGGAAATGGACCAGTGGCCCTATGCCGAAGTTAGCGCCGAGGCGGTGTTCGCCGAGGAATTTATCAATCCGGAAAATGGCCCGGCCCCGGCGGATCTCCGGCGTCCTCCGTACCGCAGGAATGTATATGCCTTCCAGTATGGTCCTGTGAGGTTCATCGCCTTTAACGATACCTATTGGATGAGCGACCCTTGGGAGGTTGCGAAGCGGTATGGAGGCTGCCCGGAAGGCTATGTCATGGAGGACCAATTAGACTGGATCAAGCTCGAGGTGGAAAAGGCAGAGAAGGATCCTACCGTGCGATACATCATTCTGTTCGCCCATGAGCCATTATTACCCAACGCGGTCCACATTAAGGATTCTATGTGGTACCTAGGCGACAACCAGGTCCGGGCCTATGCGGCCAACGGCGACGGCGCGCCGACTGCCGCAGGTCCCGGCGTCATCGAGATGCGCAATAAGCTGATCAGGCTGGCCTGCCAAAGCCCTAAGGTGGCCGCGGTGCTGACGTCTCACGAACACGCTTACCACCGGATTTTGGTCAACAGTCAGGTCCCGCTGGGCGATCCGGCCCGGGATGGCCAAAACGGCATGGGGAGAATTGGCGCTCCGGGGGGCAGTTACTCGCCGCTCCCGGACCTTACCCATCCCACCTGGTTCATAACTTCCGGGGGTGTTGGCGCTCCTTACTACTCGGAAATGCCAACTCCCTGGAACCTTTACTGGAAGAAACGGAGCGGTGCCGCCCGGCCTCCAGAGTATGTTTTCTCCTCCCAGGAAAATCTGGCGGTTTTCAAGGCAGACCGCAAAGGTATCTCCATGATGGTCTACAACGCCTCAGGACAGGTGATCGATCGGATCAACAACCTGATGACGGTGAGGGAAAAGGGGCATTAGACGGAGAGGTTACTCTGTCACAACCTTTGGAAAAAAATCTTCAGAATCAGATCACGATAGATTCAAGAACCTTTTTCGACAGCTTCGCTATTTCTTCGCACTTCTCCTGCCCGCATTTGGGTAGCTGATCTGCCCACCATATATGCCCGGAGCTAAACGCCTCAATACCACCGCCTAAGCCTTTCTTGCCGGCTCGCCGGGGAAGGGCAAGGCCCGCCAATTTAATTCAAAAATTATAGGGCAGACTGCGCCCGCCGCCATCGTCAGGGCGACCCGATCACCGGCTGGAAGCCTGCGCCACTTTACGTAAATGGGGGGCAGTGCCCACCCTTGTATCTTAGGTTAAGATACGCTTTATTGAAGTTCTGGTCATGGTCGCGTTGGCAAATGGACATTGTGGTTTGGACCACCCCTGGGGCAGGCCCCGGGGCCTGCCCCAGGGGTGGTCGTGGTTTCGGACGTGGCAGGCCGTCCCACCCTTGGTCCCCGAGACCGTGATGTAGCCTGGCCGCCACGTCCCCTTGAGGTTAACCCGAACAGTCGCCTGGGCCCGA
>JBKQKO010000068.1:0-13538 GCA_052147455.1 Desulfobaccales bacterium
GCTGCGGCATTACACAGATCTGGTCAGGCCAGTTGCAGGACATCGAACTGCCCCGCCGCTATATCCCTTCGGGCGGAGCGGGCACGCTCGGCTATGAGCTGCCAGCCGCAATCGGCGCCAAGGTAGCTTTCCCCAACGATCCCTGTGTCGTTATAGTAGGCGACGCGGGCTTGCTGTTCATGGCGGAAGAATTGGCCATGGCTGGACAATACGATCTGCCTGTCATCGTAGTGGTGGTCAACAATGGATACCTCGGACTGATCCGTCAGAACCAAAAGTATGCTTATGGCTATGAGTACGGGGTCAGCTTGTGGTACGGAGACAAAGACCAAATCTATCCCGATAACGTCAGGCTGGCGGAGGCATTTGGCGGCAAGGGGGAGAGAATCTTCGAGCCTAAGGATCTTTCCGCGGCATTCGACCGGGCGATGAAGTCGAAAGTCACGTACTTGATTGATGTAATCGTGGCACGCGAGGCTGACTGTTCGATGGGTGGTGCGATTAACGCCTGCCGCGAGTTCGTGTAACGCCACGTTCTGAGATCTGGTCAACCCGGGAAGCGGTAGTCCCAAGCTTGCCTATCCGGCTGATTGCCAATTAAGTGAATCGGTGGTAGTTTACCGGAATGGACCCCTGAGGCTTTCCGACGACGCTTCCCGAGTTTCAGCGGGGCTGTTGTGCGTACCGATGGTTGGACGGGCTACGATGACTTGGCGACATTGGGTTAAGCTCACGAACCGTTGGTGCTTGATGGTGACCCCAAAAGAACCGAGGCTCACCTCCCGATGATCCACATCGCCTTCTCAAACCTCAAAACATGGTTGCTTGGGACGCATCACGGCGTCAGCCACCGTCACTTGCAGGCTTATCTCAACGAATTGGTGTTCCGGTTCAATCGGCGCTTCTATCCGCTGACGGCCTCCAATTCCGCCCTAGGGCTGGCAGCCCATACCTCAGCACCTACGTACAAAACACTTTACAGCAGTGAGTTGATTCACCCGACGGCGCGATTGGCAATCAACCGGATAGGCAAGGTCCCAACTGTCGGGCTCGGTCAACCGAAGTGTGAAATGCGGTCCAAACTCGCCCTAAAGAGAGCTCCAACTGCGGGCCTCTGGGTGCAACGGCTCAGTCGCTGAGCCTACAATGCCTTGGGTTCAGGAGAGAATAAATATGCCTAAGTTTGATGCCAATCTTACAATGCTATTTGGTGAAGTGGACTTCCTGGATCGCTTTGAGGCGGCAGCAAAGGCTGGATTTACCGGAATCGAGTACCTGTTCCCGTACGCTTACCCAAAAGAACTGCTTGTTGAGAAGCTACAGCAGAACAGCCTTGTGCAGGTACTGCTCAACCTTCCGGCCGGGAACTGGGAGAAGGGCGAGCGGGGGATTGGCTGCCTTCCGGACAGAGTGAATGAGTTCCAGGAAGGGGTCGGCAAAGCCATCGCATACGCAACGGCGCTGGGTTGCCAGCAGGTGAACTGCCTGATGGGATACGCGCCGGAAAATGTCAGTCGACTCCAGGTGCATTACACGGTTGTGAGTAATGTCCGTTTTGCGGCGGTCGAGCTCAAGAAGGCCGGTATTCGTCTCTTGATCGAGCCCTGCAATACCCGAGATATGCCGGGTTTTTATCTGAACCGTACGGCGCAAGCGCTCGAGATCATCAAGGCTGCCAATTCTGACAACGTCTTCATGCAGTATGATATTTATCACGCCCAGGTCATGGAAGGTGATCTGTGCAACACGATTGAAAAGAACCTGGCGCACATCGGCCATATTCAGATTGCGGACAATCCCGGAAGACACGAGCCGGGAACTGGCGAGATCAACTACCGCTATCTGTTTGCACATCTCGACCGTATGGGCTATGGTGGCTGGGTCGGCTGCGAGTACAAGCCGGCGGCCAGAACCGAGGAAGGGCTGCGCTGGCGCACAGAGCTGTTATCAGGAAGTTAATTTTCGGCAAAGCCCGCGGGCCGTAAAACTTTGGGGGATTTTCCCCAGGCCATGAGGCCCCAAAAACCAATTTTTGACTACGGTGGCCAAGGTTGCTGCATAATCTCGGATAAAGGGAGGTCTTCTTGGCAGAACCGATCAGATTCAGCGATGTACCAGAAGCGAACCCATTTCCAGGGGTGTTGAGTAAGCTTGTAATGAACAAGGAACAAGGAGCAGCCGCTATAACCGTTGGTGAATTGAGGATCGCAGCAGGGAAAACAGTACCGCTCCACGTTCACAAGGTGGTAGAAGCGCTGGTTTTTATCTCAGGCGAGGCCGCAGTGGAGGTGGATGGCAAAGTGACCCACGTCAAATCTTTATCGGTCCTTCTGGCCCCTGCGGGCACAAGGCATACAATCAGAAATGTCGGTACTGACGAACTTCTCATCATCTTCTTTTTCCCGGCGGTCGAGGTAGAAAGGATAATAGTTGAGCAGTGAAGGGCTAACGAAAACCGATGGGTATCGATATGCGCGCTAAATGGTGTTTGCAATGCGGTGGCAAACCTGCCGCATAATTTCGGTTAAATGGAGGGTGCGCTGATGCCGTGGATTCAAAATTACATCCCTTTGGGTAACCTGGGCCTCTCGGCCCTGGTAGCCGCGGTTCCCTTATTCATTCTTCTATACATGCTGGGCGTCCGGCGTTCCAAAGGGCAGCACGCCGCCTTTTTTGCCACCCTGGCGGCCGTCCTGTTGGCCATCCTGGTTTGGGGCATGCCCGTGGGCCTGGCGGTCATGGCTACCCTGAACGGCATGTTATTCGGCCTCTTCCCCGTGGTCTGGATCATCATCTTCGCCATCTGGATCTACAACATGTCGGTGGAATCCGGCGAATTCGAGATTATCAAGAACTCCCTGGCCTGCATCACCGATGACCGCCGCCTCCAGGCCCTGCTAATCGCCTTCGCCTTCGGCGCCTTCCTGGAAGGCGCCTGCGGGTTCGGCGTCCCGGTGGCCATTACCGCCGGCATGTTGGTGGGCCTCGGTTTTCAACCGGTCTATGCCGCCGGCGTCTGTCTGATTGCCAACACCGCGCCGGTGGCCTATGGCGCCATCGGTACTCCCATCGTGGTGGCCGCCGGGGTCACCGGTCTGGACCTGATGCACATCAGCTCCATGGTGGGCCGGCAGCTGCCCTTTTTGTCCATCATCGTGCCCCTCTGGCTGGTGGTAACCATGAGCGGTTGGAAATCCGCCATGGAAATTTTGCCGGCTATCCTCGTCACCGGGGTCTGCTTTGCAATCTCGCAGTTCGCGGTCTCCAATTTCGTCGGTCCTTACCTGCCTGATATCCTTGCCGGCATTGTCACCATGGTCTGCCTGGGGGTCTTCCTCATCTTCTGGAAGCCGCCCACCATCTGGCGTTTCTCCGGGGTGACCTCCACCACCAAGGTGACCTGTCTCTTTTCCCGCGGGCAGGTGATCCGCTGCTGGGTGCCTTATGGCATCCTGGCGGTCATGGTGATTCTCTGGGGCTCCGGTCCGGTCAAAACAATCCTGGCGCCTATCGGTTTCACCTTCCAATGGCCCCTGCTGCATAATCTGGTGATCAAGACTGCCCCCATCGTGGCCAAGAATGCCCCGTATCCCGCGGTATTTGCCGCCAATATCGGTACTGCCACCGGCACCGCCATCCTTATCGCCGCTTTGCTGGCGGTCCTGGCCATTCCCAACTACGGTTACGGCAAGGCCTTTGCCTGCTTTGGCCGGACCATCAATACCCTGAAGTGGGCCATCACCACCATCTCCCTGATCATGGGCCTGGCCTGGATCATGAACTATTCCGGCATGACTTCCACTTTGGGCCTGGCCTTCGCCGCCACCGGCGTGCTGTTCCCCATCTTCTCTCCCATCCTGGGCTGGCTCGGGGTCTTTCTCACCGGCTCCGACACCTCCTCCAACGCCCTGTTCGGCAACTTGCAAAAGGTCACCGCCCAACAAATCGGGGTAAGTCCCACCCTGATGGTGGCGTCCAACTCCTCGGGCGGGGTGTGCGGGAAGATGATTTCGCCCCAGTCCATCGCGGTGGCCACCGCGGCCACCGGCATGGTGGGGGAGGAAGGCTCCATCTTCCGGTTTGCCTTGAAGCACAGCGTGTCCATGATCCTGGTCATCTCTCTTATCGCCCTGCTCCAGGCCTATGTCCTGAAGTTCATGGTGCCGTAAGCCGGCAGTTATTATGGGGAGCATTATGGGGTCCCGAGGGCAAGGGCGCCGAAGGACTGGAGATCCATTTTAGGAGGGGGTGCCAATTATGGAGATAGAGCAGGTCCGTGATGCGCTTCGGCGCATTGTGGGGAAGGACAACGTCCTATGGAAGGACGTCGATCTGGTGGTCTACAGCTACGATGCCGGGCTTGCCAAAGGCAAGGCGGGCCTGGTCGCCTTCGTCGAGAACAGCGATCAGGTAGCTCAGATCGTCTCGCTCCTCTACAGGGAAGGGATAAGCTACCTTGCAAGGGGCTCAGGTACGAACCTCACGGGCGGCACCGTCCCCAAGGACGGGGGCGTCGTCATCGAGTTTTCCCGGATGAACCGCATCCTGGAGATCGATATCGAGAACCAGAGGGTCGTCGTCGAGCCGGGGATCTACAATCTCGCGGTCCAGAACGCGCTGGCGGCAAAGGGCTACAACTACGCCCCTGACCCCGCGAGCCAGAAGGCCTGCTCGATGGGGGGCAACTTCGGGGAGAACGCGGGCGGACCCCACTGTCTCAAGTACGGCGTCACTAGCAACCACGTGCTCGGCGCAGAAATTGTTCTGCCGAATGGACAGAAGACCTGGATAGGCGGTAAGGCCCTCGACCCGCCCGGTCCCGACCTGATGGGGCTTTTTGTCGGCTCGGAGGGCACCCTTGGCATAGTGACGAAGATGGTCTGCCGCATCATGCGCAGCCCTGAGCGCGTGGTCACCATGCTCGCCATCTACAACTCAGTCGAGGCGGCCGGCCAGACCGTCACCGACATCATCGCCGAGGGGATCACCCCTGCAACACTGGAGATCATGGACAACGTCGTGATCAGGGCGGTAGAGGACTCAATGCACGCGGGCTATCCCCTCGATGCCGAAGCGGTCCTCCTGATCGAGCTCGACGGCCTCACTAACGGCATGGAGGAGCAGGCGAAGAGGATCACGGAGATCTGCGAAAAGGACGGCGCGACCAGCTACAGGCTCGCCAAGGACGATAACGAGCGCAACAGCCTCTGGGCAGGGCGCCGGGGCGCCTTCGGCGCGGTGGCCAGGGTGCGGCCCGCCTATCTCGTCTGCGACGCGACGGTTCCCCGCACGCAACTTCCGAAGGCCCTGAGCGAGGTGAAGAGGATCAGCGAGAAATACAGGCTCCCCATAGGCAACGTCTTCCACGCGGGTGACGGCAACCTCCACCCCCTTATCATGTTCGATGACCGCGATGCCGACGAGCTCGCCAGGGTGCACAAGGCGGGAAGCGAGATCATGAAGGTGTGCGCCGATCTGGGCGGCACGATCAGCGGCGAGCACGGCATAGGCTCGGAAAAGCTAAGTGGGATGCCCTTAGTATTCAAGAAAGGCGACATCGGGATGATGCGCGGCATCAAGGAGGCGATAGACCCGAAGGGGCTCTGCAACCCCGGAAAGGTCATCCCCAAAGAGGAGGCGAGCCCTTGATGAACAAACCAACTACCGATAACGGCGCGCTCCTTCGGACCCTCGAGTCCATGGGCGTTGCGGCAAAGCACGTGGAACGGCCCAAGAAGGAGAGGGAGGCGCAGCAAATCCTCGCCAGGGCCGGGAGGGAGAAGCTGACTGTTCTGCCCGTGGGAGGGGCTACAACCATCGCCGCGGGAACACTGCCCGAGCGCGTCGATATCGTTCTCGACACGACAGGGATGGCAGGGGTCGCAGCATTCGACATGTCGAACCTGAATATGACGGTCCTCAGCGGGACCACCCTGGACGGGATAAACGAGTTTCTCGCCGGCCAGGGCAAAGGTTTTTTCCTCCCCCTCGACCCGCCCTTTTCAGGCAGGGCGACGATCGGCGGCGTCTATGCCTCGAACGGGAGCGGTCCTTCCCGTCTCCGCTACGGCACCATGCGGGACCAGTCGCTGGGCGTCCGGGGAATCGGCGCCGGGGGGAGCGAGATAGGCTTCGGGGGCAAGACCGTAAAGAATGTTTCCGGGTATGACCTGACCAAGTTCCTTATCGGCTCAGCCGGCAGTCTCTGTCTCATCACCGCCATAAACCTGCGCGTCTATCCCCTGCCCGGGGCCTCGTCAGTCTGCGAGGTGACCTTCCAGAAGATAGAAGAGGTCGAGAAGTTCCTGCAGACGCTCCGCTCCTCGGTTCTCATACCTTCAGGCGTGGTAGTCGAGCCGGGAAAGGGGGGCTTCAGAATCCTTGCTGCCTTCGAGGATCACCCTCTCGCCGTGGAACGGGAGAACAAGGATCTCCTCGCCATGGCAGGCAACCTGGGCGGCAAGGGGGAGGCCAAAATGGGCCGGGACGTCATGCGGCATGAGCTCAAGGGGGCAATCGAGGCCGACGGCGACGCGATGGCGATCAAGGTAACCGTGCCCATCTCCGAGGGTCCCCGCGCGCTCGCCAAGCTTGCGGACCTCGCAGGCGGCGCAAAGACGGTGCTCTTTGCTGGAAACGGCGTACTTTTAGTATATGGGGCGGACGAGCGGATCATCGAAGGCGCAAAGGCCCTCGCGTCGCACGGCTATGTCGTCCCCTTGCGGCTCCACCGGAGCCTGCTCTGCAAGTGGGGGCCGAGGGTAGACGCTACTCTTGAGCAGTTCGTGCTGCGGCCCATCAAAGAGAAGCTCGACCCGGCGAGTGTCTTTCCCCCGATGATCTAGAGAGGAATATCCATGAATCAAGAATATAAAGGCGTATATGAGGAAGTTTCAAAGTGCAACCGTTGCGGCTTCTGCCAAGCCCACTGTCCCATATTCGCGGTCACCGGCATAGAGAGGAACGTGGCCCGCGGCCATAACGTCCACGTGCGCCTTCTGGCCGAAGAAAAGATGGAGATCAACCCGGACTTCAAGGACCCGCTCTTCGAGTGCCTCCTCTGCAAGGCCTGCGTGGCCAATTGCTTCCCGGCAGTGAGAACGGACAAGGCCGTCGTAGCAGGAAGGGCCGAGTACATCAAGCGCGTCGGCCAGCCCAAGGCCATGAAGTTCCTCTTTCACACGCTGCTCCCGGACCAGGAGAAGATGGCGAAGTACGTACGCCTCCTTGCCTTCGCCAAGAACACCGGCCTCTCCAAGCTCGTCAGGGCCATGGGCATCCTGAGCTGGTTCGGCAAGGATTTTGGAAAAGCCGATGGCCTGATCGACAAGATGCCGGGCAGCTTCTTCCGGCAGAGGATCGGGAGCCTTCGACTCGAGCCTGCAAAGGCGAAGATAGAGGTGGGCTACTTCGTCGGCTGCGGCTTCAACTACGTGCTGCCCAATGTAAGCGAGTCGACAATCGAGGTGCTCGTCGGCCAGGGGGCCAAGGTAAGGATCGCAGACAACTGCTGCTGTGGCCTTCCGGCTTACGCTTACGGCGATATGGAGGCCGCCCGCAACATGGCCAGAAAGAACATCGAGGCGCTCGAGAAGCTGAACACCGAGGTAGTAGTCACAGAGTGCGGTAGCTGCTCGTCCTTCCTGAAGGAGTATCCCGAGCTGTTCGAGGACAACGAGGCCATGAAGAAGCGCGCCGCGGGGCTCTCGAAGAAGGTGAAGGCCTTCAGCGAGTTCATGGTTACCCAGGTCGGCGAGCTCGTAGCCAACTCGCTTTCCGGCAAGAAGGTCACCTACCACGACCCCTGCCATATGAGCCGCTACCAGGGAGTGGTGAAGGAGCCGAGGGAGCTGCTGAAAAAGATATCCGGCCTGACCTATGCCGAGATGCCCGAAGCAGACAGGTGCTGCGGCGGTGGGGGCGGCTACCACATCACGCACTACGAGCAGTCGATGAAGGTTCTGGAAAGGAAGATGGAGAACCTGAAGAAGATGGGGGCAGACATCCTGACAACGGAATGCCCGGGCTGCATGCTGCAGTTGAGCCACGGGGTCAGAAAGGCAGGGCTGCCGATTAAAGTCCTCCATATCACCGAGGTGATCATGGATGCTACCCGCCGCTGAGCTCCTGGAGAGGCAACCCTGCCCAAAAACAGGGAACACGGGCACAAATCCCAGGGGAGCTATGAGAGGCGGAACCTCTCCCTGACCTGCCCCGAGTAGTTGTACCAGGTTTTAAGTTAGGATGGGGGTTAAGTCAAGCCAGAGATCCTGGCAGAGCTGTGCTGCGCCATGATCTCTGGGCATCACCTGGATGCCTCGGGTGCGGGTGACCGCCAACCCAATTGCCAGGCCACTGGCCTGCCGCCGCCATCAACCTTCTTCGAACCGGTCATCGAAAACCTTCATGGCGCAGAATCTGCCGCACATGGTGCACTGGTCATCCTGTGCCTGGCTGAGTTCCCGGTAGAGCCGGGCCTTGTCCGGATTGACGGAGAGCTGGATCTGGGTCTGCCAGTCCAGGGCTCGGCGGGCCTTGGACATCTTCAGGTCCCAATCCGCGGCGCCGGGAAAGCCCAGGGCAATATCCGCGGCGTGGGCGGCGATCTTGGAGGCCACCACCCCGTCGATGACGTCCTCCACCTCCGGCCGTTTCAGGTGCTCCGCGGGGGTGACGTAGCAAAGGAACGCGGCCCCCAGGCTGGCCGCCAGGGCCCCGCCGATGGCCCCGGCGATGTGATCGTAGCCCGAGGCCACGTCGGTGACCAGGGGCCCCAGGACGTAGAAGGGGGCATGGGCGCAATATTTCTGCTGCAGGCGGATATTTTTCTTGATGGCGGACAGCGGCAGGTGCCCCGGCCCCTCCACCATCACCTGCACGCCTTTGGCCCAGGCCCGCCGGGTCAGGTCTCCCAGAATCTTGAGCTCGTGCAACTGGGCCTTGTCCGTGGCGTCGGCCAAACACCCGGGGCGCAGCCCGTCTCCCAGGGAGAGGGTAACGTCGTAGTCTTTGACGATGTCCAGCAGCCGGTCATAATGCTCAAAGAGAGGGTTTTGCCGGCCGTGGCGGCGCATCCAGGCCACCAGGAAGGACCCGCCCCGGGACACCACCCCGGTGATCCTTTTTTTCAGCAAGGGGAGGGCTTCCCGGGTGACGCCGCAGTGCACCGTGGCGAAATCCACTCCTTGCTGGGCGTGGTGGTGCACCATGTCCAGGAACCAGTCCCCCTTGACCTCGTCAATGGACTTGGCCTCGGTCATCATCTGGTAGATGGGCACAGTGCCGAAGGGCGCGGGGCATTGGGCCAAGAGCGCGGTGCGGATCTCATCCAGGTTGCCACCGGTGGACAGGTCCATGACCGCGTCGGCCCCATATTTCAGGGCTGCGTTCAGCTTAGCCAGCTCTTTCTCCAGGCAGACATCGTGGGGGGAGGTGCCGATATTGGCGTTGATCTTGACCTTGACCCCTTCGCCGATGGCCACCGGCTTGAGCCCGCGGTGCTCCCGGTTGGCCGGTAGCACCAGGGTGCCCTGGGCCAGGCCCCGGCGGATGGTTTCCGGCTCCAGGCCCTCGTGGAGGGCCGCTTGCTCCATGGCGGGAGTTATTTTTTCGGCTAACGCCGCTTCTCGCTGAGTCATGGTCTTTCCTTTCCGCAGCACGCGGGACTAATCAACCGCAACTGGGCTGGAATCCCTCGCCACCCAGAGAAACATGGGTGCGCTCCAGTTTGATTCCCTGCCGGCTCGATGCTGCATTCAAAACCTCTATATCTTCCCTTTTTGAGCAGGGCCCCGGTGAGGTCCCGGCCTACGACCCCGGCTCCGCCAGCAATCTTGGTAATTGTAGTTTTTTAAAAATCAGTCAAAGCGCCGCAGCAGCTCCGCCATCAGGTCATCCACATTTTCCGGGGTGATCCGATTTTTCCAGATGGTCTCTTCGGCCCGGCGGCGGCGGGAGGGGTCGTTAAGATCCTCCAGGCCCTGGAAGATTCCGGTGCGCCGCCCCACCTGGTAAATCATCTGTTCATCCTGATGCAGGGAGAGGAAATTCTCCACCACCGCCAGCATGCGTCCCTGGTCCTGGGGCAGCGCCCCCTCCACCTCCGGCAGCAGGTTGCGGAAGTGGTCGCTCTGCACCACGCTGGTAATGCCCCGCAAAGATTCCAGGAAGAGCTGCACTTCCCGGGCCATTTCCAGGTCGGTCAACCTTTCGAAGCGCCCGCCCTGATAATCCTGGTGCAGCGGGGTGTCGTAAAGAATGGCCAGGGTGCGCAAGCGGATGAAGTCCGGGTTGATTTCGTTGAAGGCGGCGGCCGTGTCCTGGGCGTGGGCCCGCCAGAGGCGCCGTCCGCCCAGCCCCGGCATGTAATATTCCGAGAGCTCCAGGCCCGCCTGTTTCACCCGGCGGCCCGCCAGAATCTGCTGGTTCCGGGTGGTGCCCTTGTGCACCAGCCGCAGGACTTCGTTGGCGCCCGATTCCAGGCCGATGTGCAGGCGGTTCAGACCCGCCTCCCGGATGTATTGGAGATCACTAAGGCTCAGGCGGGCCACCGTGCTGGAGCGCGCATAGGAGGTCACCCGCCGCACCCCGGGGAACCGCTTCCTCAAGTGAGAAAGGATCGCGGCCAGATCCGAGGGGCCGATCACCAGACTGTCGGCGTCCTGGAGGAATACCGACTGCTGGCCGTGGCGCAGCCAGTGGGCCGCCGCCTGCCAGGCCCGCGGGTCTCCGGGGGCCTCGCCGCCGGCCTTGAGCCGGGCCAGCACCAGACGGTCGGCCTCGCCACCCTTGCCGCAGAAGGTCTGGGCCGCCAGGTAAACCGCCTCGATATCCCGGATCACATGGTCCAACGGGCGCCGGGAGAACCGGGTATCTTTGTAGGTCGGACAAAACTTGCAGCGGTTCCAGGGGCAGTTGCGGGTCACCCGGAGCAAGAGGCTTCCGGCTTCACTGGGAGGGCGAATGGGCCCTTGTTCGAAGCCGCCGTAAGGTTCTTGATCTATCAAAGTGGTCCTTTTTTTCGGCGGGAGTTCGGGAGCTGCCGGGACATTTTTCATCTATTAGAGCTTCTGGCAAAAGTCCTCTGGCCGGTGTGGTTAATTGATGCGAAACTTGAGTTAGTTAGTCTGCCAATCCAAAATAGTCGCCGGACCCTATTGGGTATCGCCCCTATTTTTAGTATATAATTTAACCCCGAGGCGATCAATGGTGGCCGGGGTCAAAATTGGCAGCGCCCGGGGGGCTGGACCGCCGCTCCCCGCCGGCGATGGCCTTTGCCCTCGAATGGCTTAGTTTATTAATTACCCGGGTAGGTAAATTTACCACCTTTGGGAAATTTTTATAGAGGTCCAGATGAGCGAGATCGAGACGCAGCCTTCCGACTTTATTCGCGACCTGGTGGCCGCCGACCTTAGCTGCGGCAAGAATGAAGGCCGGGTCTGCACCCGTTTTCCCCCCGAACCTAATGGCTACCTGCACATCGGCCATGCCAAGTCCATCTGCCTCAACTTCGGCATTGCCCAGCAGTTCGACGGGCTTTGCAACCTCAGGTTCGACGACACCAATCCCAGCAAGGAAGAGGTGGAGTACGTCGAATCCATTATCAATGACGTACGCTGGCTGGGCTTCGATTGGGGTGCGCGCCTGTTTTACGCCTCGGACTATTTCGAGCAGATGTACGAATACGCGGTGCACCTGGTCCGGGAAGGCAAGGCCTTTGTCTGCGATTTGACCGCGGACCAGGTCAGGGACTACCGCGGCACCCTCATTGAGCCGGGCCAAGAGAGCCCTTACCGGAACCGCAGGGTGGCCGAGAACCTGGACTTGTTCCAACGCATGCGGGCCGGCGAATTCCCTGACGGGGCCCGAACCCTGCGGGCCAAAATCGACATGGCCTCCCCCAACATCAATATGCGGGATCCGGTCCTGTACCGTATTCTCCACGCCGAACATCACCGCACCGGGGAAAAATGGTGCCTCTACCCCATGTACGATTACGCCCACCCCATCTCCGACGCCCTGGAGGGCATCACCCATTCCATCTGCACCCTGGAGTTCGAAGACCACCGCCCTCTGTACGACTGGACCCTGGATAACCTGCCGGTTCCCTGCCATCCCCAGCAGATCGAATTTGCCAGGCTCAACGTCAGCTACACGGTGATGAGCAAGCGCAAGCTCCTGAAGCTGGTGAACGAGGGCCACGTGGCCGGTTGGGACGACCCCCGCATGCCCACTTTGGCCGGGATGCGCCGCCGGGGTTACCCCGCCGGGGCCATCCGCCACTTTTGCGAGCGCATCGGAGTGGGCAGACGGGAGAACCTGGTGGACCTGGCCCTGCTGGAGTACTGCGTCCGGGAGGATTTGAACCGGCGCGCCCCCCGGGTAATGGGGGTGCTGCGCCCCCTGAAGGTGGTGCTCGAGAATTACCCCGAGGGCCGGGTAGAGGAGTTGGAGGCGGTGAACAACCCCGAAGACCCGGCCGCCGGCAGCCGCCAGGTGCCCTTCTCCCGGGTACTGTACCTGGAGCGGGAGGACTTCCTGGAGGAGCCGCCCAAGAAGTTCTACCGGCTGGCCCCGGGCCGGGAGGTGCGCCTGCGCTACGCCTACTTCATCAAGTGCGTGGGGGTGGTGAAGGACGCGGCCGGAGAGGTGGTGGAGCTGCGCTGCACTTACGACCCGGAGACCCGGGGCGGCTACGCCCCCGACGGCCGCCAGGTGAAGGCCACCCTGCACTGGGTCTCAGCCAGCCACGCCGTCCCGGCGGAGGTGCGCCTTTACGACCGGCTGTTCACCCAGCCCGAACCCGGGGCCGAACACGGGGGAGATTTCATGGCGGATATCAACCCCAATTCCCTGGAGGTTCTGCCATCCTGCCGCCTGGAACCCAGCCTGGCGGGCGCCGCCCCGGGCAGCTTCTGTCAGTTTGAGCGCCAGGGCTACTTTTGCGCCGACCTCAAGGACTCCGCCCCCGGGGCCCTGGTGTTCAACCGCATCGTGACCCTGAAGGACCCCTGGGCCAGACTGCAACAACAGAAGATGAAATAACTCCCCCGAACCCAGTAGTGTCCGGCAAGATTTTTGCTGTGAGGCATGTAGGGTGGACACTGCCCACCAAAACCAGAGATCTTTTTTAACTCAGGCAGGCCCAACAGCTAATGAATGCTGGTTTGGGGTGCGCATCCCAGGTTTTGTTCACTGCCCTGGGCGACCCAGCGGGTCGCCCCTACGTTTTATTCCCTGGAAATTACAAGCTATTTCCCTCTCCACCCTTGGGGGAGGGAGAGGGCAGGGTGAGGGGGGTATGGACTATCTTGCAGAGGCACACGCCTGGGTGCGCCCCCCACACAATGGTGGGCAGCAGGGGCGGGTTTTAAACTCGCCCCTGCTGGGCGGACAGCTGGGTCCGCCCCCTACGGAAAACAGGTATAGATTTTTAAGGAATTGGTGGGCAGTGCCCACCCTACATTAACTAGCTAATCAATTCCTGGAAATTACAAGCTATTTCCCTCTCCACCCTTGGGGGGAGAGGGCAGGGTGAG
>JBKQKO010000069.1:0-32231 GCA_052147455.1 Desulfobaccales bacterium
CCCCCTCCCTTGAGGGGAGGGGGTTGGGGGGAGGGTGGTAATGTTTTAAGATAACAAAAAAATAATCACCCCCACCCCAGCCCTCCCCCCTCAAGGGGGAGGGAGAAAAGACCTTAATCCTTAGTTAAGATAATCCTGAGACGCTCCACTAGCGGCCGTTGGGCCAGAAAACCGAGAATAAAATATGGGCAAAAGCGTGGTAGAGCAAATAATGGCGGCGCATCTGGTGAGCGGGGACTTGGTCCCCGGCGCCGAGGTGGCCTTGAAGATCGACCAAACCCTGACCCAGGACATCACCGGCACCCTGGCCTACCTGGAGTTTGAGGCCATGGGGGTGGAGCGGGCCCGGCCCGAGGTGGCCGTGAGTTACGTGGATCACAATCTCATGCAGACGGATTTTCGCAATGCCGACGACCACCGGTTTTTGCGGACCATGGCGGCCCGTTATGGTCTCTATTTCTCGCCGCCGGGCAACGGCATCTCCCACCAGGTGCACCTGGAGCGGTTCAGCGCGCCGGGGAAGACCTTATTGGGCGCCGACAGCCACACCCCCACGGCCGGCGGCGCCGGGATGCTGGCTTTCGGAGCCGGCGGCATGGACGTGGCCCTGGCCCTGGCGGGGCAGCCCTACTACCTGGAAATGCCCGAGATCCTGGGGGTGCGCCTGTCGGGAAGGTTCCCGGCCTGGGTGTCGGCCAAGGACGTCATCCTGGAGTTGCTGCGGCGTCTGACGGTTAAAGGGGGCCGGGGAAAGATCCTGGAATTTTTCGGTCCGGCCCTGCCGTACCTCAGTGTGCCGGAGCGCGCCGCCATCACCAACATGGGGGCGGAGCTGGGGGCCACCACTTCCATCTTTCCCGCCGATGCCCAGACCCGCCGGTTCATGGCCCTGCAAGGGCGGGACGCGGATTTTCACCCCTTTAAGGTCCGGGGCCGGCCGGATTATGCCGAAATCCAGGAAGTGGACCTGAACCGGTTGCCGCCCCTCATTGCCCGCCCCGGTTCCCCGGATCAGGTGGCGCCGGTCAAAGAATTGGAGGGCACCCCGGTGGAGCAGGTGCTTATTGGCTCTTGCGGCAACTCTTCCTTCCGGGACCTGATGGTGGTGGCCAAGGCCCTGAAGGGCCGCCGGGTGCATCCCAGGGTCAGCCTGGAGATCAACCCCGGCTCCCGCCAGGTCCTGGAAAACCTGGCTCTGGCCGGCGGGCTCCTGCCCCTGCTGGAGGCCGGGGCACGGCTGATGCCACCGGGCTGTTGGGGCTGTATCGGCTTGGGTCAGGCCCCGCCCAGCCACGCCGTGTCGGTGCGCACCTTTCCCCGGAATTTCTCGGGGCGCAGCGGCACCAAGGATGATCAGGTCTACCTGGCCAGCCCTGAGACCGCGGTGGCCGCGGCCATTTACGGGGAACTGCGGGACCCCCGGAGCCTGGGGGAGGCGCCCCGGGTTCCCTTTCCCCGCTGTTACCTGGTGAACGGACGTTCACTGTTGGCGCCACCTCCTGCCGGCACCCCGGTGGAGGTGGTGCGCGGCCCCAACATCGTGCCTTTCCCGCAACTGTCGCCCTTGCCGGAGACCTGGCGAGGGGAGGTATGGCTGAAGGTGGGCGATAACGTCACCACCGACGACATCTTGCCAGGGGGCAACCAGGTCCTGCCCCTGCGCAGCAACCTGCCGGCCATTAGCCAGTTTACCTTTGCCCGCCTGGATGCGGATTTCTCCCGACGGGTCCAAGGTCGGGGTGAAGGGGCCATTGTCGGCGGGGAAAACTATGGCCAGGGCTCTTCCCGGGAGCACGCCGCCCTGGCCCCCAGGTACCTGGGGGTGCGGGTCAAGCTGGTGAAGAGCTTTGCCCGCATCCACCTCGCCAATCTCATCAACTTCGGCATCCTGCCTTTAACCTTTGAGAATCCCGGAGACTACGAGTTGCTTAACCCGGGGGATACCCTGGAACTGCCGCAGGTGCGCCGGCTGTTGCTGGAGGGGGCCGAAAGGCTGCCCTTGAAGCTGGGCCGCCGGGAAATTTGGCTGCGGCTGGACCTTTCAGCCCGGCAACGTCGCCTGGTGGCGGTGGGCGGCGCCCTGAACCTGGCTCGGGAAGGGTAACGCAGGGGGAAAGAGATGCGGCGCCAAGGCAAAGCCGATCTGCCCACTCTAGAATTTGTTTGTCAAAATCAAATAAAATATTAATAATGGCGCCATGAAAAAAACCTGGCCGGGGAACCTGGCGCGGCATTACGGAGGGGAGGGGATAGAAAGTTTTTCAGCAGCAGAGAAATTGCATTTGTCTAAATTAAGTGATATAATTAATATATACAGCTAGTTATATTTGGGGACTGGGGGCGCCTGGCGAGAGGAAGCAGCATGGGAATTTTTAAAAAAATATTTGGAGGCGGGGGGGGCGCCGAGCCTCAGTTTGAGGTAGTAGAGAACCGATTGTGCGCCGATCTGACCAGGTATCAGGTCCGGGTAAGAAAATATGGTCATGAGATGTATGCCGAAGAATTGTTTCAAGCTGCCACCAAGCCCAAGTATCTGCAATTCACCCGGTTCTACCTGTTGCATGAGAACCCTCCCCAGCTCCATTTCGCCCCTTCCCTGGAAAAGGCCATTGATTGGTTCCAAGGCCGGCACCTGCCCAAAGACGGCTTATCCAACATTTTCTGGGGGGAAAAGGTCTCTTTTCGCTGCAGCATCTGCCAAAAAGAAGCCACTGCGCCCTTATTTATCTCCAAGGTGGAACAGTTATCGGTTTACACCAATGTTCCGATCTTCATGGAGATAGTGGGCTGGCGGGTGATCGAAGTGGCCTCCGACCTGAAGGGCTCGGGGATGCCCAGCAAGATCCTGGACAACTTCCAGACCACGCCGATAATCAAATGGTTCAACCCCGAACCCAAGTTCATCTGCGGGGGCTGCGCCCATCGCCTGACGGAGATAGGGCGGCAAGCCGAATTGGAAGATTATGTGATCTTTTAGCCCGGAAAGCACCTTAGCGAAGGTATTGGCCTGAACCAGTGTGGCTGGTAAGAGGGGGTTGAAGCAAGAACTTTCAGTGGTTGACCTGCCTTAGTGCGCTCACATTACCTTTCATTTAAAGAGGTTCCAAGGAATTGGTGGGCAGTGCCCACCCTACATTTTCTTCTAATGATTCCGGGTTTCTTGCCCCAGGTTACAGGTATTTTCTGTTGGTCCGCATTGGCGCTCACCTAAGCAGCTCTTCAAGTTGTTCGAGATTAAAAGAGGTCTCGTGAGCCTGGGACATCCACCTGGCGCAGCGATTCGCATCCAAGGGAATGCCAACAGGTGGGATGCCGGTGCGGAGGCATAGCCTCATGCCCATGGCCAGCTCCGGGATACAGGCGATTCCCAGCGCCCCGATGCTGGGGTGCTCTCGCTTAAGTCTTCCAAAGAGCCTCTCCTGGTCCATTTCTACAGAAATATAGGGTTTGATGCCGTATTTCTCGAGGAGGATACTCCCCAGGCGAATGAAGCAGTCATCAGTGCAACCCTGGCACACGGCCTCGAAATCACCCTTTACGGAGCGGCATCCCGGCCTGAAGTCGCGCAGGCAATGGGCCAGGAGGGCGAACTTGTATGCGGCGCGTTTGAACTCTTCCCGGTAGATTCGGTTCACTAATTCGATCTCCAGCATGTACAGGTGGTATTTTTCCTCCGGCGTGGCCAGCGTACTGTCCATCCTCTTCGCCAAGGGCAAGTTTCGCAGGTGGTTCGCAACCTTCCGGGTATAGATGGACAACGACTGCCTGAGAGTATCTCTAACGAATCGGAGTGTCTTCCCATCGGCCCCCGTGGTTGTCAATCCCCAAAGAAAGGGCTTCTTTCCCATCTTCTGTATCAACCTCAAAAGCCTTTTCTGGTCGGGACAACGCTGAAGGAAAACATCCGCCAGGCGCTTTATTTCGGCGTAGTAGCGTTCGCTGGCGCCATCCTCAGCAAACAGTGAGTAAGTTTTCCCTTGGACCGGCGTATCTAGCTTCTCGTGATTTGACAACGCCTTAAAACTCCACTCAATTGCCCAAGACCAGTTTGAATCTTATGGGTCTGATAACTAGATGATATCCGGAACTTCCAGATTAGAAGACTCCAAAAATGCCCAGGGAAATTTTTCTTGCAATTTGCCTGGACCGGGTGTAGGCAACATTATCAATAATAATACTCAATGTCCTGGCCTCGAAAGGCCGGAAGGAGTCGGGTAATCCCCTCTCACCGTGTGCGCCCAGAGCCGATGAACCTGCCTTGAGCGCCCTGGGCCGCGTACCGACCTAAACTTTTGCCAGGTGCCCGCGAGCTTGGTGAGGCTAATTTCCCAAGGAGGAAGAAATGGAAACCGCGCAGTACTCCGGCAACTTCCAAGATGACACATTGCGGCGTATCACTTGGAGATTGATCCCTTTCATGATGCTGCTCTATTTTATTGCCTTCCTCGACCGCGCCAATGTGGGCTTTGCCGCGATGGACATGAACCGGGATCTCAACATCAGCAAGACCCTCTATGGCTTTGGCTCGGGTGCTTTCTTCCTGGGCTACTTCTTCTTTGAGCTTCCCAGCAACCTTTGCCTCGACCGCTTTGGCGCCCGTAAGTGGATCGCCCGCATTCTGATCAGTTGGGGCATCGTTGCGGGGGCTACCGCCTTTGTGGTGGGCGCCAAGAGCTATATAACGGTTCGGATCCTGCTGGGAGTTGCGGAAGCGGGGTTTTTCCCCGGTATGATCCTCTACCTGACCTACTGGTTCCCCACCACCATCCGGGCCCGGATGACCGCCCTGTTTGTGGCTGCCATCCCCATCTCCGGTATCATCGGCGCGCCGGTTTCGGGTTATTTGCTGCAGCTCAAAGGGGTGGGAGGTATGGCTGGATGGCAGTGGATGTTTATCGTAGAAGCAATCCCTGCCCTCTTGCTCGGCCTCATCGTGCCGTTCTACCTGACCAGCCGGCCAGCGGAGGCCAGGTGGCTCAAACCGGAACAAAAGCAATGGCTCGAAAAAACGCTTGCTGGCGAGGATCATTCCAAGCCTCACATGTCACTCGGGCGCGCCATATTTCACCCATCCATCCTGGCGCTGAGTGCGGTTTACTTCTGTATGATGGTGGGCCTCTATGGCTTGAACTTTTGGATGCCGACAATGCTGGGCAGGGAGGGGGTGGGCATTCCCTCGGGGCCGCTGAAGTGGGTCCTGGCCATCCCGCCGTTGTGCGGCGTTCTGACCATGTTCTTTTGGGGACGTCACTCAGACCGCACCAAGGAGCGTGAATGGCACGTCCTGTGGGCGATGTTCGCCGGCGCCCTGGGCTTTGCCCTGGCAGCCGCTACTGCCTACAAGGGCTTTGCCGGGAATTTCACTCCGGCGGTCAACCAGGCCATGGCCACCTTGGGCTTCATACTGGTCGCGGTGGGCGTCTTTTGCGCCATGCCCACCTTCTGGCCGCTGCCTTCGGTGCGTCTCAGCGGCACGGCCGCCGCCGGAGGCATTGCGGTGGTAAACTCCATCGGGAATCTCGGCGGATTTTTCGGTCCTTACATCACCGGCTACCTCAAGGACTTGCATTACGGCTATACCGGTGGTCTTTTAGTCAACGCCTTGTTCATGGCCTTGGGGGCGGCTTTGGTGGTAATCACCAGATCCAGGGCCTTCATCCCCGGTGCCGATGCCGCCGCGGCCGGAAAGCCCTGAGAGCATACGGCCTCTTGTATCTCCGGACATCCGGGCCCGAAAGGAATCCCATCGGGCGCCTTATTCCATCTGCACGAGGCGCCTCAAGGTTGGTGAGCATGGATCAAGATACCAGGAAAGCACTTGAAGCAATCTTTATGGCCGGGCTTAAGGCCGTTGACCCCGAGGAAGCGGTCAGGCGCCACGTTGAACGGATTGGCAATCGGCTCCGGGTAGGCGAACGAGAGTATCCTCTGGAGGACTTCAGGAGAATTATAGTCACTGGGGCGGGGAAGGGTACCGCGCCTATGGCTAAATCCTTGGAGGAAATTCTGGGGGACCGGCTCACCTCCGGTTGGATCATTGTCAAATACGGCCACGGTCTCCCCCTGAAAAAGATTCGGGTCATGGAAGCCGGCCATCCCATGCCGGACCAGCCCGGGTTCGAGGCCGCGAGCTTCATTCTGGAGCGGTTGAGGGAATGCACCGAAGAAGATCTGGTCTTGTGCGCCTTCTCTGGCGGTGGGAGCGCCCTTACTCCCACGCTCCTTCCGCCTCTGACGCTAAGCGAGAAACAGAAAACTACCCAGCTCTTGCTCGAATGCGGGGCCACCATCAATGAACTAAATGCCATCAGAAAGCACCTGTCTGCCGGCAAAGGGGGCCAATTCGCCAAAGCAGCCTACCCGGCCACGGTGGTTTCGCTGTTTTTGTCCGATGTGATTGGCGATCCGCTGGATGTGATCGCCTCCGGCCCCACAGTTCCCGACCCGAGCACGTTTGCCGATTGTCTAAAAATTATTGAGCGTTACGGATTGACCCAAAGCCTGCCGGAGCCGGTGCTCGACCTGCTTCATAAAGGGGAGCGAGGTCTCATCGAGGACACGCCCAAAGCCGGCGATATCGTGTTTGAAAAAGTTCAGAACCTGGTGGTGGGGAGCAATCGCGCCGCCCTGTTCGCCGCAGCCGCCGAGGCCAGGGCGCTCGGATACCAGCCTCTGATCCTCTCTTCCTTCATTCAGGGAGAGGCCCGGGAAATCGCGCTGGCCTTGGTGGGTATTGGTAAAGAGATGACCGCGACTGGCAATCCCATCGCTCCGCCTGCCTGTATCCTGGCCGGAGGGGAAACCACCGTGACGATCCGGGGCCCGGGAAAAGGCGGCCGGAATCAGGAACTGGCCCTGGCCGCAGCCATTGCCCTGGAGGGTTGGCCGGGAATCGCCCTCCTCAGTGCCGGCACGGATGGCACCGATGGGCCTACCGATGCCGCCGGGGCCTTTGCCGATGGGGATACCTGTAAAGAGGCCCTGCAGAAGGGGATTAAGCCGCTGGCGTACCTTCTGAATAACGATTCTTATAATTTTTTCGATCAGTTGGGCCAGTTGTTCAAGACCGGGCCCACCCGAACCAACGTGATGGACTTGATTTGCCTGCTGGTCAGCTGAACAAGATATTCTAGCAGGTTGTTGAAAAACTCCCATAATTGAGAATTTGTCATTCTGAGCGAAGCGAAGCATCTAGTCAGGTTAATAAGTTCTAGATCCTTCACTTCGTTCAGGATGACATAAAAACGCGTTTTTCAACAACCTGCTAGGCGTAGATTTCAGGATTAAGGCAAGATTCCGGCTTCCCGCCCTGCAGCATGGCCAGGAGGTTCCTGGCTGCCAGCAGGGACATCCCGCCGCGACTGCTGCTGGTGGCTGAACCGATATGAGGGACCACCACGGCGTTGTCGAGATCGGCCAGCCCCTCCGCCATTTTGGGCTCGAACTCGTAGACATCCAAGCCGGCGCCGGCGATGGTCCGCGAGCCCAAGGCGGCCACCAGGTCATCCTCCTTGATGATGGGTCCTCTGCCGGTATTGATCAGAATCGCGGTAGGCTTCATCCTGGCAAAGGTCTCGGCCTTGAACAGATGCCGGGTGGCGGGGCTGAGCGGAGTATGGATGCTGATGAAATCCGACTCCTTCAGAAGCTGGTCCAGAGAAACCAGCTGTGCCCCAAGTTCCGCTTTCAGAGTCTCGTTTTCTTTACCGGAGGCATTGGTATAGAGCACCCGCATCTGAAAGCCTTTGGACATGAGGCCCATGGCGGTGCCGATGCGTCCGCTGCCGATGATCCCCAGGGTTTTCCCGGTCACATCTGCGCCAATGAACTGGAGGGGGCCGTGGCCGGGCCAGGTTCCCGAACGCATGATTTGATCCGTTTCCACGATGCGCCTGGCCACAGCAAAGAGAAGAGCCCAAGCCAATTCAGCCGTCGCCTTCGTGAGGACCCCTGGGGTATTAGAGACGGGAATCTTTCGTCTCGTGGCCTCGGCAACGTCAATATTGTCAAAGCCCACGGCACAGTTGGCATAGCCCACGAGGGCCTTGGCGGCTTCGAAGAACCCGGCGTCGATGCGGTCCGCCACCATGCCGATTACCCCGTGCTTGTCTTTAACCTTGGCGAGTAATTCCTCGCGGGAAAGCGGCCTGTCCTCGGGATTGATCTCAACCTCACAGGTTTCTTTGAGCAGGTCGATGCCTTCGCGGGGAATGAGTCGGGTAATGTATACTTCAGGTCTGAGCATATTCCACCCCCTGGTTTGGAAGGAAGATGATTACCTCAAGTCCGAGCCGGATGCCAACACTCCAAAGGTGCTGGTAAGCTTCGGGTTATTGCCCCCCCAATGGCCAGGGGGAGATGAACTCCCGGAGGCTCTCTAAGAACCTCCGTTAAAGAGCCTGTCCAAGCCCTTGAGCGGCTAGCAACCTAGATATCATAACGGGGAGATGCAAATCAACGGGGAACCAGCCTCATTATGCCAATGGCATTGGTCTCCTGGAGACCACTAAGATAGCTATATCACATGTAATTTCCAGTTTTTAAGAGCATGCTAGATAGCAGTTATCGCCACCATGGTTTAGCGAGCCTCTCCATGATCTCCCCCGTGGCCCTCTAACAGCCGCGCCGCCAGAGGGGCCCCGGATGGCAGTACCTCGGGCTGGTCCCCGGCTTCGATCCACAACTGGAATGAGGAAGGGGAGCGCCACTTTATTCGGTTTTGGTGCTGGCCCTGGGCCTGTTGTTGGCCTGGGGCCCGGATCAGGGGTTCGCCGCCACAGAGAATAAGGGAGCAGAATCAGAATGGCCTGCCCCCCGAAAGCTGACCCACAAGTTACCATGCCGTGAATTACTACCAGCAATTGTCTCTAGTGGGTATCATAACTGCCTTTTTCTTCTGCCTGCTAGTGCCACTACACGTAATTGCGATAAATTAAGATAATCAACAACAGGTAGAGGCCGACGGACAACGCCAGGAAGCCAAAGATGAAATAAGCCACCCGGAACCAGCGGGGCGGTGCCGGGACCATGGCATCCACCAGTTTACCTTCTTCTTCCAGGCGCACGATCCACAGCGGCTTTTCCCGCCGTATCTCCTCCAACTCCACACTGCCGGCAAACATGCATTCATTCATGGGGAACATGCCGTGGCGGAGATGGCCCACGGTAAAGTGGATGATGAAGATATAGAGCATAGCCAGCAGCGCTTCGGCCCGGTGCAATAAGAGGCAAACATTGAGCACCCACCCCGGCAGGAAATAGCTGGTGACCAGGGGGTTCACGAGCAGGAGGCCGGTAACCCCCAAAAGTGGCACCCCCCAGAAGACCGCCATGTAGTCAAACTTCTCCCAGTAAGTCCAGCGGTCAAAGGCCGGGGGCGGGCCCAGCCCGAAAAACCAGCGGAGTTGCTGGCCCAGGTGAATGGCATCCTGGGGCCCCGGCACCAGGGAGTCCGGGTGAAAGAGGCTTTGCCGCAGGGCTTTCCACTCCACTTTCAGCAGGATATAGACGAGGTGCACCGCAAAGCCCAGCAGCATAGCCTCGCCCACCCGGATGTGGATGGTGGTGACGGACTCGTAGCCGCCGAAAAAATTGGCTAGAGCCTTGCCCCAGGAAGTGGTGTAAAGCAGCCGGCTGAGACCGGTAACGGCCTGGATGAGAAAAGTGACCATGATGAACAGGTGAAACAGCCGATGGATGATTTTGAACCGGATTATCCGTACCTGGTCATTCATCTTCGGGCTTTCTCTCTTTCTCGGTGTAGACGTGGTAAAGCTCCTTGCCCACCCAGACTGCGGTGTGCGCCCCAAAGAAGACCATGGTGCCGACGACCAGGAGATACATGAACCAGTCGGTGTAAAACAGGGAGGGGAAAGTCTTTCGGGTTTCCAAGGCCCCGGCTTTGGGTTCATGGACCACGTAAGTGGCAAAGGAGGCGCCGGAACCCTCGTGGCACTTGGAGCACACGTAAGCATGGCGCCGGACGGGGTTCAGAGGGGAGAAGTAATGGGCGATGGAGGCAATGGGCTCACCGCCGTGGCACTGGCGGCAGGTAAGGTTGCCCCGGGTAGTGTGGATGTTCCTGGCCTCGTCCGCGTGGCAGGCCACACAGGTCTGGACACTGTAAAACAGGACGGCCCGATGGGAATCGGCCAGGTAAGTGTGGGGGATTGCTGGGACCTCAGGGCTATAAGCGAAGGGGGACCGCACTACCCCGGGGACGCCCAAAAAAGAGCTAAAAGGATAGGGCTTGACTTCGGAGTCTTCGTAGTACCCGGTCGAGGTCTCCCGGTCTTTGTATCGCCTTAGAGAGGTGGTCACTTCCTCTTGGGCCGGGGCCACCACGGGTAATACCAGCAGGAGCCCCAGCCCTCCCAGTACCATCCACAGGATGCTTCGCCTGAGAATCCGCCGCGGCCTCATTGAGCTTCCCATTTATTTTTTCGGCGACTCTTTGGCGGCTTTCGCTTTCTCAGGCGCCGCTGGCGGAGCCTCAGACTCGGGGATCGCCATCTTCACGGGTTGGCCCACCGGCACCGGCAGCTTCACCAGGGCATCCCAGGCAGCTTGCAGGTAATCGAGACTCTCTCCTCTGTAAATATGACAGCCCTCGCAGGAATTGGGGACGGCCGAATTGGCTATGGAATCCTTGGGCAGCAGACAGACGAAGACATGGCTGTGGAGATCCCCGGATTCGGCGCTGGTGACAATCCTGGGCATGTGGCAACCCACGCAGTTGCCGAAGGAGTGAATGGAATGGCCCAGGTTCCTGTTGATGATATCATGACAGGTAAGGCACTGCTTGGAGCCGGCCTGGACAGTTTGGGACCGGGTGGGGGGCATGCCGATCTGGTGCACAAAGTGGCAGGAGGTACAGGTCACCCCTTCTTTATAATGCATAGATTGCTTCCAATCCAGATATTGCTGATGGTGGCCTTTGGTAAACTCGCTGGCATAGGCCGTCACCACGTCGCCGGCGGGAATGGTGGGCTCCTTGAAGAAAGGTCCGATGGCCTTGCCGGGCTGGTAGCCCACCGGCCAATCAGCGCCCTGCACCTGGGTGGATTCGCCCCGAGTATGGCAGGAGCCGCAGATCTGCACCGCCACTCCCATGGTAAGCTTGGCCGGGTTGACGATGGTCTGGCGTTTCTCGAAGACCGCAGTCTTGGGCAGGGCCGCGTGCCAGGAACCCGGGCCGTGACAGGCTTCGCAGCCAACCCCGGGCTCGACAAAGGTGTTTTTCTCGATATTTACCCCGGTGGCGTGGCAGCCGCCGCATTTGAGTATCCAAGGTTTCTTATCCCAATCGGGGTCCCCCTCAGCATAAGGCATCCAGCGGTGGCTATCGATATTGTACTGGATGGGTGCAATGTATAGTTTCCCAGCCTTTTCCACCAGGAAGCGCTGGTTCCACTGGCTGCCCTGGGTATACTTGATATCTTCCTCTTTGGGGATGTAGACCTGGTCAACCGGTATTTTGAGCTTTGCCTTAGCCAAATCGGCGCGAATTACTTTTTCATCGATGGGGGCGACAATGGCGTCCCGGTTCTTTTGGGCGTCCTGGGTCGCGCGGGAATGGAGGGTCATCTTCCAGGAGTCGTAGTGCTCCAAGTGGCATAGCTTGCAGGTATCCGAACCGACGTATTGCTTGGGCTGTTTTTTCATGGCCTCCACGTCGAGGGGCCTCTCGCCGCAGGCCGCCAGGGCCAGAAGCCCCAGCCCCGCCAGGAAAAATCTCGCCAGACCGTAACCGTTCATGCCGCCCTCCCGGGTGTGCGTGGATATAGAATTTGGCCAAGGGACAAGATCGCGGGGATCGCTGTGTCTGGTACTCCTGTCCTCATTGGGTTTGGGAAGTTAATTTATATATACAAATAATAAACCGGGATTATGCCGCAGTCTTGGCTAACCCTGCCCAAAAATGGTTTTGGGAACCTTTTTGCCGGGGAGAATTCCATAAAGTTTCTATTTTTGGAGCTAAATTCTCTCATGGACGCCATGATAGCAGAAATTCTCCTGGCGTTATAGATATATTTCCTTTGAATAGCGAATTATTTGCCAGAATCAATGGTTATCACCAGGCTCTCAGAAACTCCGGATATGATCGTCATAGCAACACAACCATTATAGATCGTAGCTCATGACCACTTGCCTTCAGGCACCCTTCTTTGGTTCAGGTCTTTGATGAGAAAAAAGAGTTTTCCTAGCACTTCCGCCTGCCGCTCCATCTCCGGCCTGACTCCGGTTTGAATTGACCCGGGAAGCGGTGCCTTTGACCGCGTTGGCGGCTGATAACCCCCTTTGGAAAAGGGGGTAGGGGGGATTTAAGATAACCCATTGAAATCCTTTTAAATCCCCCTTTTTCAAAGGGAAACTTAACCAGGCCCAATCCCGCGTTCCCAAAAACTGCATATTGCATGAAAAATTAAGAATGCAATCTGTTGACAAAATTTGCCACTGCGTTATGTTGGAAGCATGAAAACAGTACTGGCGAAGGCAAAATTGAGCGAGCAGGCCTACCGGATCCTGAGAGACATGATCACCAATTCCCGCTTTCAGCCAGGGGCCAGGCTCAATGTCCAACAACTGGCGCGGGACATGGAAATCAGCCGCACCCCCCTCTGGGAGGCGGTAAACCGGCTTATTCAAGAGGGGCTGCTGCTCAGCGTCCCGAACCGTGGCGTCTTCGCGGCCGAAATTACCCCGGAGGCCGCCCTGGAAATCTACACGGTGCGCGCCTCTTTGGAAGGTATGGCCGCCAAACTCGCGGCCGGGAATATCCGTCCGGAGGCGGTGGCCAGGATGGAGAGGATCCTGGCCAGGCAGTATGAGATGGTCGAGAAACAGGACCTGATCGGCTACTCTCGATATGATTTCGAGTTCCACGACGTGATCTGCGAGCTCTCGCAGAACAAGTTCCTTCAGGAAATGCTGGATTTCATCAGAGGCAGGACGCAACCAACCCGAATGAATTTCATCCCGCTTTTAAAGGTCTCTTACCAGGATCACCGGGCCATTCTGGAAGCGCTGAAAGCGGGTGAGGGCGGCAGGGCGGAGAAGACCATCAGGGCCCACGTTGGCAGGATATGCAGGCAACTGCAGAAGAACGTGTCCCCCAGGCGGTCCTAGCAAGCGGGCAGCGCTGCCCACCCCGGATCTTTTTGCCGGAGGGAGTGCAGTTTAGAGAGTTCTGATGATATGCGCTTCAATTATCAGGGGTTGAATAAGAGAAAAGGAGCCATCTTATGGTCGAAGCCGCGAAATCCTCCCTCTATCGTTTCCGCTACCTCTTGTTGGCGATCCTCACGATCTGTTATTCGATCCAGTATCTCGACCGGGTAAAAACCAACGTACTGATACCGTTCATCAGCCACGACATCGGGCTGAGCAATATTCAGATAGGGATTGGCGCGTCGCTCATGCTGATTTTTTACGGCCCGGCGCAGTTGATTACCGGTTGGGTCTGCGACATTATTGGTTCGCGGAAGGTCATGATCTTTTCGATCATAGCCTGGAGCTTTCTCACCTACTGGTTGGGGAATATACATAGCGTCAGTGAGTGGTATTTCCGGATGGCCATTTTTGGAATCATGATCGGGACCGAGTTTATCCCTTCCACCCGGCTGATCGTGCGCTACTTCCCGCCCCTCGAAAGGGCCAGGGGCCAGAGCGTGATTTCCTGGTCCTGGATCGTGACTCCAGCCTGGGCCCCCATCCTGGCCACGTTCATGTACACTGCGCTGGGCAACAACTGGCGCGAGGTGTTCCATATTCTCGCCTTTTTCGGTGTAATCCCGCTGTTGTTGATCCTTATCTTTGTCCATGACCAACCCGAACGCAACCGGTTCGTCAGCAAGGAGGAGGCGGTCGAATCCTACACCGAGGAAATCGAACAGGGCATTGTCAGGAAGGAGGATGTCCTGGCCGGCAAAACCGCCATCATCACCAGGCAAACCAAGGCCCTCGATGTTCCGTTTTTCACCATTCTCAGCACCAAAGGCTACATACCTCTCGTATTCGTTTACATCGCGTCGCAGCTTGCCTACTGGGGCGTTATGACCTGGTCCGCCCAGTACTTGACCAAGGTGCACGGGTTCAGCGTCATGAAAATGGGCTTCTGGGCATCCGTCTATTTTATCGGCGGCATGCTGGGAGCCTTCCTTTCCGGGTATATGAGCGACAAGATTCTGAAAGGCCGCAGAAAACCCATGATTGTGGTCTGCTTTGCCTGCATGATCCCGTTCGTGCTGATCCTGGCCACCCTGGTAAAAGGCGTCTCCCCCTGGATCATGCTTCTGACCCTGACCGGCGCGGGTTTTTTCTCCAACATGGCCTGGGGACCGGCAATCAGCCTGCCCGCGGACATGTTCCCGGTGGAATCCTATGGCAAGGCGATGGGGTTCGTTAACTGCGTTGCTTACATGGTGGCCGCCGCCAGCCCCTATATAATGGGATGGCTGATCATCGAAAACCCGTTGACCAAAACGACCAGCTACTTCTGGGCCTGGATCTGGGTGGCCTGCACCGCGCTGATAGGGGTGGTGGCCTCGTCTCTGCTCGTGGACAAAAGCCGGGACAAGGGGGCGGTAACCGCCCCTGCCAACGCCTAACCGGCAGGTCGGGGCCGGCGGCTCCGGCAAAGATGCAGGCGAGGCGGTGCAACCGGCAAAAAAAATTCCTGTCGGAATCGATGCAAATGGAGGTCGTCAAGAAATGAAGTCGACGTCATACAATCTGATCATGTCGGCTCTGTATAATGGGAGAAAAGGGACCCGCCCTCCGGCGGGAAATCCTACCTCGATAGTCTGCCACGATCTCATGGACGCTGCGGGAATATCTTTTCCGCAGGCCCACGTCGATGCGAGCGCCATGGCCGAACTTGCTCTGGCCGGGCATGAAATCATCGGTTTTGATACCGTAATGCCCGAATACAGCGTCCATCAGGAGGCTGCCGCCTTGGGGTGCCAAGTGGACTGGGGCTCCAGGGACCAGATGCCCGACAGCCGGAACTTCCCTTATGCGGATTTCTCTGAGGTCGTGGTCCCGGAGAACATTCTCGAAAAACCCTCTATGCGCGTGGTTCTGGAAGCCCTCTCGATCCTGCGCCGCCATATCGGAGGAAAGGCGGCAATCATCGGCAAGGTAATGGGTCCGTGGACCCTTGCCTACCATATGGCCGGAACCCAGAATCTGCTCTTGCAGGTTGGCATGGGCGAAAAAGATAAAGTTTCCAGGATGCTCCGGCAACTGCTGCCGGTAAGTGTAGCTTTTGCCAAAGCGCAATTTCAGGCCGGGGCCGACCTGGTAGTTCTGGCGGACCATGCCACGGGAAATCTCGTTGGGGCCTATCACTACCAGGAATACCTGCTGCCGCTCCATCAGGAAATGACGGCAATGATCGAAGGGCCTCTGATCCTGCACGTTTGCGGGAACTGCCTGGACCGGCTCGAACTCTTCGCGGAGGCCGGATTCGACGGCTATCATTTCGAATGGCAGGTGGACGCCAGGGTTGCCGTCGCCAAAATCGGCTCTCGTCTTTGCCTGGTCGGCAATGTGAACAATCCCCAGACCCTTTTCCAAGGTACTCCGGAAGATGTCCGTGAGCAGGTCCGCTATGCGATTGAGGCCGGAGTCAACATAATTGCCCCGGAATGCGCCATTCCGCTTGCCACCCCGATGCGGAACCTCAAGGCGCTGGTTGCCGCGGTGCATGAAGGTTATTAATCTTTTTCTTTTTACTGGCGGAGGATGGGCGGCACTCTTCCCACTGCTCCCCTGCAAGGAATGCTTATGCTGATTATTGGCGAAAGGATAAACTCGTCGCGCAAAAGGATCGCAGAGGCGATCGCCTCCCGTGACCGGGGCTTTATCCAGAAAGAGGCGAAGGCCCAGGCAGAGGCTGGGGCGCACTATATCGACGTCAACGCCGGAGCCTTTCTCGAAAAAGAGGCGGAATATCTCAAGTGGACCATGGAGGCGGTGCAGGAAGTTTGCGACCTGCCGCTGTGCCTGGACAGTCCGGATGTAAAAGTGATCCAGGAGGTCCTGCCCCTGGCCAGGATTACCCCAATGGTCAATTCCATCACCCTCGAACCCGCCCGGCTCGAGGGGATCCTTCCCCTGGTTGCGGCTTTGAAGACCAAAGTCATCGGGCTCTGCCAATCCGAAGACGTGATGGCGGATTCTACCGCGGCCAAGGTGGAGCTGGCCGGCCGGCTCGTAGAAAAGGTAAACCTTGCCGGAATCCCCCTGGATGATCTCTATCTAGACCCCCTGGTTTACCCCCTCGGCACTGACATCAGGTCGGCAACGGCCACCCTGGACGCCATCGCCCTCATAATGCAAGAATTCCCCGGGGTCCATACGATCTGCGGACTTACCAACGTCTCCCACGGCCTTCCCAGCCGCAAGCTGATAAACCGCACCTTCCTCATTGCCGCGATTATGCGCGGCCTCGACGGGGCCATCATGGATCCGACCGACAAGGAGCTTTACGGTTCGCTCCGGGCCGCGGTGGCAGTCGCGGGGCAGGATGAATACTGCATGGAATACATCCAGGCTTTCAGGGCTGGCAGGCTGGGATAGGCGTGGCCACGGACCTGGATTCAGGCAGGAAAACCGTAATTTTGGCGTGCAGCGTGATGCGGACCGAAATAGAGGAGGTGCTCTCTCCGGATACCGATGTTGAGGTGCGCTACCTGGAGCAGGCCTTGCACCGAACGCCGCACCTGATGACGGGCCGCCTGCAGGCCGAGGTCGATGCAGTTTCCAGCTATGCCGGCCGGATCGTGCTGGGATATGGTCTTTGCTCCAATGGCATAGTGGGAGTGGCCGCCCGGCGGCAGAGTATCAGCGTACCCCGGTGCCACGACTGCATCACGCTTTTCCTGGGATCCAGGGCGTCTTACGACGAGCTGTTCCACAAAATCCCCGGTACCTATTACCTGACACCGGGATGGATCGAAGAAAAAAAGGACCCGCTCGGTATAGTCGAATTCGAGTACACCCCCCGCGTCGGCTCTGAAACAGCTATCTGGGCGATGCAGGAGGAACTGAAACATTATACCCATATAGCGCTGATCAGCTCAGGCCTGACCGACATTGAACCCTATCGGCGCCGGGCCAAGGAAAACGCCGCCTTCTTCGGGAAGGAGTATCTCGAACTAACGGGAACCCTTGATTATTTCAGGAAGATGGCTAGTCCGGACCTTTTAGACGGAAGCATGGTCCCGGACGATTTTATCTCGATTGCCGCAGGTCAGCACCTTACGCAGGAAATGTTTCTCTCACTTTCTGAATGAGGCCCGGGGCGAGTCCGGTAATGCCGGCGCCCACCCGCTAACCCAAAGGCGGCTTTGACCCGTTTATGGAAACCCAAGCCCACGCATCTTCTCATAGCATCCTCTTTCAGCCTTACGGCAAACTATGCGAGGTCGAGGACCTCCAAACCGTCCTCGAGGCGGCAAGAAGTCATGGCATCGAGATCCAGTCAGACTGCGGGGGCCAGGCAATCTGCGGAAAATGCCTCATTGCAGCACATCCGGAAAATTGCCTCGGGCCTGTTTCCGGGGAAGAGCGATCCTTGCTTTCACCGGACCAGTTGGCCAGGGGGGAGCGGCTGGCCTGCCAGGCGCGCATTAGAGGTTCCGGGGTAATTGATTCTCTTATCTCAGATCAAATCGACGTGTCGTTCAAAACGGGAATTTCCGGCGCCTTTCCGGTAGATGCGGCCATCGATCGCCTCGTTATTCCCGGGCTGGAGCTGCGGGCCAACTGTGGCGATCTCACCTCGGCGGCATCCTCTTGCGCCCATTCATTATTCGGTAAAGAGGTGAGCTTCGCAGAGGTGACCGCCATCGCGGAACTCAGCCGGGCTGCCAGAACCGGCGGTCCCCTGACTCTCGTTGGCCACCGGGAAAGGGGGGTAACCGCGGTTCTGAGCGGCGAGCACCAAGGCTCGTTCGGTATTGCCGCGGACCTGGGCACGACCACCCTGGCGCTCTATCTGTGCGATCTGCAAACCGGCCGGGTAGTTTCTACGGCCGGGACAGGCAATCCGCAGCGCCTCTTTGGCGAAGATGTCATCAGCCGGATTGCTTATGCCGACAATAACGAGGGAGGAGCCGGTCTGCTCCAGAAATTGGTGGTCGATAAGATCAACGAATTGACCGGCCCTCTCATCTCTGGCGCCGGGATCCGCCGGGAAGATATTGACGAGATGGTCGTGGTGGGCAACACCACCATGGAAACTCTTTTTGCGGGCTTTCATCCGCACAGCCTGGGAGTCTCCCCTTACCTGCCGCCGCGGCGCCTGCCGGGGGATTTTAGGGCCAGGGACCTCGGGGTCGATCTAAATCCCGGCGCCAATATCTATGTTTTTCCGGTCATTTCCGGGTTTTTGGGCGGCGACACTCTAGGCGCCATCCTTGCGGAGCAGCCTCACCATAAAGACGAAGTGCTGTTAATCATTGACATTGGCACCAATGGGGAACTCGTGCTGGGCAACAGGAAAGCGCTTTGGGCCACGAGCTGCGCCACCGGGCCCGCTTTCGAAGGGGCCCACATCTCCCGCGGCATGAGGGCTGCGCCCGGCGCGATCCACAAGGTCGATATCGATCCGGAAACCCTCCGGCCATCTTATGAAGTCCTGGGCGATAACGGCAGAGTCCAGCCACAGGGGATCTGCGGGTCAGGAATAATTGACGCGGTGGCTGCCATGAGGCGGGCGGGCCTATTGAGGCCAAACGGCAGACTCGTGGAGGGCATGCCGGGTGTGTTTGCCGATGGGGGCCATATCGGACAGCGGTTTGTGTTGGCGCCGGCGGAAGATTCCAGCCGGGAAATCGCCATCACCATCCAGGATGTCCGGCAGGTCCAATTGGCCAAGGCAGCCCTGTTCGCCGGAATCAAAATTCTCCTGCGCCAGGCGGGCCTCAGCCGGGTGGACCAGGTGGTGCTTACCGGGGCCTTTGGGGCGCGCTTTGACTGGGGCAACGCCGTATCGATAGGCATGTTTCCCGACCTTGGGGCCAACATCAAGGTGGCGGGGAACGCCGCGGGAATGGGGGCAATCCTGGCCTTGCTGGACAGGAAAAGGCGAATTGAGGCGATTGAACTGTCGGAAATGGTGCGCTGCGTCGAACTTGCGGAGGAGCCCGACTTTCAAAGGGAATACATTCTGGGCATGAATTTCCCGGACTGAGCGAACCCCAAAATCGGGTGCACTCGATGAATTCCCAGGCGATTTTCTGGTCATGAACCTGCCTCTCCCCTGGGGGAGAGAATTGCTAACAACTTTTGGAAGGATGTCAAAATGACTCTCAAAGAAAGAATGCTCATGGCCGCCAGAGGCGAGCTGCCAGAAGTGCTGCCGTATGCGCCGCGCTTCGACCTTTGGTATAACGCCAACTCTTATATGGGCACTCTGCCCCGGCAACACCGGGGGCGGACCGCCGATGAAATCGCCCGCGCCGAAGGCTGGGCACTGCACAAGGTGATCCCCGAACTGCTCAAGGTGGCGCGCCATGAGGAAAACCTGCATCGAGGTCTGGGGGTCTATTCGCTTAAGGAAAACGGATACCGCATCCAGCTCTCTTCCCAGGTCGAAGTAAAGGTGAAGCAGGACGGCGATCTGAAACAGGTGGAATATCATACCCCGCTGGGTATGGTCAGCGTCACCGAGACGATTACGGAGGAGATGAGAAAGGCGGGAGCTTCCATAACCTGGCTGCAGCAGCGAGCCATCAAGAAGGTGGAGGACTACCGGGTACTTTCCTTTATCTTCGACCACATGACCGTCGTTCCAGACTACGAGAGGTACGCGGCCTGGCAGGCCTCGATCGGTGATGACGGCATTGCCTGCATGATGGGCACCTTCTCGGCCTCCGGGATTCATCACGTCCAGAGAGACCTGCTCGATGCCACCGACTTTTACTATGAGTTCAAAGACCACGAAAGGGAAATGCGCCGCCTGGCTGAGAGCATCGAGGGGGTGTACGAGCAGATTCTGAGCATCGTGGCCGATTCTCCGGCAGAAGTGGTGCTGTGGGGGGCCAACTACGACGACACGATCACCTATACGCCCTTTTTTGCCAAGGAGATCCAGCCTTACCTCCAAAAAGTGTCTCGAGTTCTGGCGGGGAAAGGGAAGTTTCTGATCAGCCATTGCGACGGCGAAAACCGAGGATTGATGGACCTCATCCGGGACTCCGGGATTCACATCGCCGAGGCCATTTGCCCATTCCCCATGACCAAGGTTACAATCGAAGAATACTACCAGCGCTGGTGCCCCCCATTGACTATTTTTGGCGGCATTCCCCAGAGCCTGCTGCTAGAGGAAACCGCATCCGAAGAGGACTTTCAGGCATATATCGACCACTTTTTCAAGGCTGTGGCCCCCGGCAGCCGCATCATCGTGGGGATAGCGGATACCACCCCGCCCAACGCGGTTTTCGACCGCCTGGTGCGCCTGGGCGAGCGGATTGCCAAAGAAGGACGGCTGCCTCTGGAAGCGGGTGGATTCCGCCCGCTAGCGGTAACGGCAGAGGCCGCTCCGGTCCCAGCCGCAGTCGAGGCGGTCTCCGCTGAAGAATTCCTGACCATCAAAAACGACGTTCTCACAGGAGACCACCTCGGCATCAAGGCGCACATCCGGGAGATGCTGGACAAAGGCTTCGGCGCGCCGGACATCCTCAATAAGGGGATGATTGCGGCGATGGAGGTCATCGGCGCCAAGTTCAAAACAGGTGAGGTCTTCATCCCGGAAGTGCTGCTCTCGGCCAGGGCCATGAACGAAGCCCTGACCGTTCTTGAACCTTACCTCGCGGAGAAGGCTGAAGTTAGGGGAAAGATTCTAATCGCCACGGTTTTGGGCGATCTTCACGATATCGGTAAGAACATGGTGGTAACGATGCTAAGAGGCGTCGGTCTCGAAATCAGAGATCTGGGAGTTAATGTGGCTGCGGATTCCTTTGTTCAAGAGGTGGCCCAATACCAACCAGACGTGCTGGGACTCTCAGCCCTGCTAACCACGACCATGCCGCAGATGAAAAAGGTCATCGACTCCCTGAAAGCTCAAGGACTCAGGGATCAGGTGAAGGTAATTGTGGGCGGCGCCCCGGTAAACGAGAAATTCGCCAGAGATATCGGCGCGGATGGATATGCTGCCGATGCCGGCGACGCGGTAACCCTGGTCAAGCGCCTGTTGCAGTAAGCCGCTGGGGTCATAATATCAAAACTTCAAGGAGGGAAAGTAGATGAGGAAAATTCCGTATCGCTGGATCATCGCGTTTACTCTGTTTTTTTGCTATAGCATCCAGTACCTGGACCGGGTAAAAACCGCGGTCCTGAACCCGGCGATCATGAAGGATATCGGACTGACTGCTTCGGGTGTGGGCACGGGCGCCATGCTGATGATGATTTTTTACGCCCCCGCCCAATATATTTCCGGAATTTTGACCGACAAATACGGAGCGAAGAAAGTCCTGATTTTTTCGGTAATTGCCTGGTCCTTAATGACCGCCTGGATGGGATTACTCCGCACTCCGATGGAATACTACTATCGAATGGCCCTGTTCGGACTGCTGGTCGGGACCGAATATGTTCCTTCCGCCAGGGTGCTGATGCGCTGGTTTAACAAGGGAGGCCGCGCCAAAGCGCAGGCGATGCTCTCCTGGGCCTGGATCTTGACGCCGGCCTGGGCCAGCATTCTTGCCACCCAGATGGCAGTCTTTTTCGGTGGCTGGCGCATCGTATTTTTTATTACCGCGGCAGTAGGCATAGTCCCTTTGCTCCTGATCTGTTTCCTGGTCTTCGACAGGCCGGAGGAGTATAAGCATATCACCCAGGAAGAACTGGAATATTCGTATGAGGAGGAGTTGGCGGAAGGCATCCTCAAGAAGGGTGAATTACAGGACACCCAGGCCAAAATCCTCTCGCACAAAAAATTCTCGTTCGTGGACATGTTCAAGCATCGCAGCTATGTGGCCGTCATCGTAGTGGATATTGTCATGCAGATAGCGTTTTGGGGAACCCTGGTGTTTATCCCTCTTTATCTGTCGGATGTCTTCAAGTTTAAACTGGCGACCATGGGTTTATGGAGTTCGCTTTACTTTTTTGCCGGGGCCATCGGGAGCTTTACCTCCTCTTACCTTTCGGACAAATTGTTCCGGAATGACCGGAAGATCATGATCCTGGTGTGTTTTATCGGCCTGATACCTTTTATTCTGCTGCTTTCCTCGCTGAAAGCGGCGGATCATTCAATTCTGGCCCTGTCTCTTTGCGGGATGGGTTTCTTTGCCAACATGGCCTGGGGACCGTTTCTCGCCGTGCCGGCGGAAATTTTTACCCCTGAGGTTTATGGCAAGGCGATGGGCTTCGTTAACGGGGTCGGCTATTTCGTCGCCGCCTTTGCGGCCAAAATTTTCGGGATGCTGGTAGTTACCCAGGCGAGCGGGGCCAAGACCTACACGGCGGCCTGGATATTCATTGCTCTCTGTGTGGTGATCGGCATCATAGGAGCCTCGTTCATCAAGACTTCTGCTCCGGCGGAAGCTGCTCCCGCAGGGGCGTAAATTGCTCTGAATCCGGTGGACGGAGGGAGTTGCCGTCCACCGGATTTTTTTACAGCAAGCAGGCCGCCTGGACCGCGGCCCTGAAGCTAAACGGGACCGGCAGGCCAAGCCCGCCAGTCCCGGAGATTTTGTTATTGACTGAAAACCGTAATTATTTTAGGAAATAACCCCTGGCACCGCAGAGTAAATCTCTTTCATTATCGGGGGTTTGATTTCCAGGGTCCGGAACAGGAGAACCGGCACCGTGGCATGACTGGCCACCTTGTCGGCGACCCCGCCCATGTACCAGGCCACTTCCCCGGCCCCGTGGGTGCCCAGGACGATGAGGTCGTAACCTTTATCCTGGGCGAAGGCGATGATTTCCCGGGCCGGCACCCCGTCCTCGCAAGCCGAATCCGCATCCAGGCCCTGGTTGCGGAGGTCCTGCGCGGCCTCGGCCAGGAAGGTGGAGCAGAATTTTTGTTCCTGGGCCTCGGCGTTCTCGATCACCCCCGGAGAGGCCTCGCCGGATGAGGCCCCCACCCCACTATAACAGACGTGCAAGAGGGTCACTTTGGGCTGACAGCACTTGGCAAGCTCCACCACCTTGGGAAGAACCTTCGCCGCAATTTCCGAACCGTCCAGTGGAACCAAAATCTTTTGGAACATAAATGCCCTCCTGGTTGACTTTCGCGGGGGCTAGCCCAAAGGCGCCTCGCCGCGGCCCTGCTAGATTTAAATTTAAATTAAGCACTAGATACAAAAATGCCAATTACTCAATCATTTTTTTCCTGGCCGCCGGTCTCCACAGTTTTTCCGCCTTTATACAGTCCCCGCTGCAAGACGCGGTGGTAGGCGGTAAAATCGCCCTCCCCCCCGTCGCTTTCCAGGTGTTGGGACATCATCTTGAGCTTGGCGTCCAGGTCATCGAGGGCATAAACCAGCATGGCCTCCCGGGTCTTGGGCGGGATGGGGGAGCCGAATTCCAGGACGCCGTGATGAGCCAGGATGATGTGTTCTAGCTGAATAAGAAGGTTGGCGTCGGAGAATTCCATGGCCCGGGCTTCCTCCCGCACCATCTCCCAGCCCAGGACAATATGGCCCAGGAGTTGGCCCGGGACCGTGAACTCCGGAGCGGTGGGATTGGTGATTTCCTTGACCTTTCCCAGATCGTGGAGGATGGCGCCGGCCAGGGCCAGGCTGGGGTTGAGGTCGGGGTAGATGGTAAGGGAGACCTGGGCATGGCGGGCCACGAACCAGGTATGCTCCAGCAGCCCCCCCAGATAAGGGTGATGATAGAGGCGGGCCGCGGGGCACACCAGGAAAATCTCCTGGTAGCGGTCCAGCAGGCGCAGCACCAACTGCCCCAGGGGCGGCTGGATATGGGCCTCGGCCAATTGGCGCAACTCCCGCCACAACTGCTGGCGGTCATAGGGGGTGGACAGGTGCAGGATTTCCGGCTCGAAATCCTTGAGGTCCTTGCCCAGGGCCGCCAGCGCGGCAACGGTATTGAGGTATTGCACGGTGAGCTGGAGTTCGCCCTTGTAGGAATCGACCTGGCCCTGGACTCCCACGTAATCCCCCGAGGCGAAGGGACCGGGACACTTGGCCAGGGTCTTGCTCCAGACCCGGGCCACCAGGGTGCCGCTCCTGTCGCCCAGCACCAGGGACAGGTAAGGGGCGCCGGTCTTATCGGTGCGGCTCTCTACCTGGCGCACCAGGAAGAATTGGTGCACCGCCATGCCTTCCTGCAGTTGGTCGATAAAGCGATGGGGCATTAGGGACCTCGCAACTATGGGGTGGCGGTATCATACCGCCGGGCCGGGGCCGGGTCAAGGCCGGGTACCTGGAAAAAATAAAGTGGAGGTAAATCACGGCGGCCCTTGACAACCTTTTAAAGATAATTATCTTAAAGAAATTGGTAGATTAGACGATATATTAATGATGCCTAGATTAAAAATCGGGTCCATTATGGCCGGTGGGCGCTAAGGGAAAGTTAATATTTTGCTTGACTATAATTAAGGAAGAGGTACAATACATCATTTAACCTCAGGAGCTGGGCAACCACGGGAATACCAATACATGGAAAAAGACTACCTGAAAAAGTTCCTTGATCTGGGTGGCGCCAACGAACCGTTGGTCGCCTATGATCAATTTCACCTCATAGTTCCCGGGGAAGATAACGATTCCCTGGATTTCCGGGCCCCTTACGAAGGTCCGGCCGACGAAGAACTGGAAGTGACCGACCAGTTGGACGTGGCCACTTATGGCGGCGGGGCAGAGGCAGGTCTGGAGGAGGAACTGGAAGACGTGGAGGTGGAGGAGATCCCGGAACATGAGGGGCTGGTAGCCGCCTATTTCCGGGAGATGTTGCGCTATGCCATCCTTTCCCCGGAAGAGGAGCGCCATCTGGGGCGCATCATCAAAGAGGGACAGGAGGCCATCTTCGACCTGGTTTCCCAGGCGGTCTCCGATTTGGAAGAGATTTGCAATCTTCAAAAGAAGGTCCAGGAATGGTTTAAAACTCTGGATAAGACCGCGCAGAGCAAAGAGAAGCTCTTCAAGGTTATCCATCAGAAACTGATTCAGATTCAGAAGCACCATCCCGAGGCCAATGAAGTGGAGGAACTGGCCAAGCGCATCCAGGTCACCGAAGCCGAGGTCAACCAGGCCCGGGATCAGATGATCAAGGCCAACCTGCGTCTGGTGGTGAGCATCGCCAAAAAGTACCTGCACCGGGGCTTGACCTTCTCCGACCTGATCCAGGAAGGCAACCTGGGGCTGATGAAGGCGGTTACCCGCTATGACTACACCACCGGCTACCGCCTCAGCACCTTTGCCTCCTGGTGGATCCGGCAGACCATCACCCGGGCCATCTACGACAAGACCCGGACCATCCGGATTCCGGTGCACCTGCAGGAGATTCGCAACCGTTGTTACCGGGCCTTTTACGATCTACTGAAGGAATTGGGCCGGGAGCCCATCCTGCGGGAGATCTCCGAGCGCTCCGGGGTGCCCGAGGATAAGATCCTCCTGGTCACTAACCTGGCCGATGAGCTCATCTCCCTGGAGACCCCGGTGGGGGACGAAGGGGACCGGCTGGGTGACTTCATCCGCAACGACAAGGCGGTCTCCCCCTACGAGGCCATTCTGGATTCCCAATTGGGGGAGAAGACCGGGTCCATCCTCACCACCCTCACCGCCCGGGAAGAGAAGATCATGAAGATGCGCTTCGGCATCGGGGAAGAGGTGGAGCACACCCTGGAGGAGATCGGCCGGGCCTTCAAGGTTTCCCGGGAGCGCATCCGCCAGATCGAGAAAAAGGCCTTGAAGCGTCTAAAACACCCCACCCGCAAAGCGGCGCTGGAAGATTTTCTGGAGTAACCCCAAGGGGCTGGCCCTCCGTGGCGGCCCCGCCAAACGATCCTGTGGAGGGACCAAGGATGGCAGGACGGACCCCCGAGAGACTGGCGGAGGTAAAGGATCGCCTGCTGGAACGCAAGCAGAACCTCTGGCTGGAGGTCAAGGACCAGCTCAAGAGCAGCATCGGCGACGGTTACCAGGAAATGCTGGCCACCGCCCGGGATGAGGAAGACCAGGCCACGGTTAGCCTGATGGCCGAAACCAGCCTCACCCTCCTGGGACCCAAGCGCCAGGAGTTGGAGGCCATCGAGGAGGCCCTGCAGCGCCTGGAAAACGGCTCTTACGGCCTCTGCGAGGTCTGCGGCCAGCCTATCGAACCCCGGCGTCTGGAGATCATGCCCGAGACCCCTTTGTGCCGCGGCTGCATGTCCCAACGGGAAAAACTGGCCAAGGCCACGGCCCGCTAAGACCATAATCTAACTAACCAAAAAATTCTTAGGGCGGTGGGAACTCCTCCTGCCGCCCTTTTTTGTTGGAGCAGGTTCACAAGAATAAAAGCGGTAAATGGTTCGGTAGTTACGAGGATATTATGATGCGGGACAGTCGCTCATGAGCCTGCGGAGTTGCCCTGCCGCTACAAATTGGAGGAAAGAGTTATCCCCACCAGCCCGGCCTTTTCCCGGTGTTTGGGAATATCGGGGTTGAACCAGAAGAGATTGCGGCCCCGGGTGTGGTGGACGTCGTCCAGGAGTCGCCAGCGACCCTTTCTCAGGTGGGCGGCCCAGTAGCCGTAATCCCTCAGAAAGGCCTGGATGGCCGCCTTGGAAGCGCCGGCGGCCTGCAGGTTCTTGTCTTCCATTTCCACCAGCAGCAGGGGCCGGAAGTCGGCGAGGATGGCGGCGGCGCCCTGCAAGGCCGCCAGTTCGGCCCCTTCCACGTCCAGCTTGATGAAGTCCGGCGGCCGCAAACCTTCTCTCTTTAGAAAGCGGTCCAGGGCGACGGTGGCGCAAGTCTCGCCCCCCGCGGCCCCGGCGGCGCCGGTATAAAGGCTGGCGCTGCTGTCGGCGATCCCCTCGCGGCGGTAGAGCACGGCCTCGCCGTCGGCGTCAGCCGCCGCCAGGTTGAATATCCTGATGTTTTGGCCTTTTTTGTCATGGTTCAGAGAAACATTTTCCTGAAGACGGGCCAGGGCCGCGGCCCCCGGCTCGAAGGCCGCCACCTCCCCGCGCTCCCCCACCGCGGCGGCCGCCACCAGGGAAAAATAGCCAATGTTGGCCCCCACATCCCAGAAGACCTCACCCGGGTCCAGGATCCTGGCCACCAGGGCAGCTTCGTAGCGTTCGTGGTAATGGCCGAAGAAATAGACCTTCCGCTGTTCGGCATCCCATAGGTCCAGCCTCATACGAAAAATGTGAAAACCCGGATCCAGGGTGGCGGTGACCAGGCGCTCAGACGGCATCAGGTATTGGTGGAGATGCTCGTACAAAAAAACCTTGCCATCCCGCAGGGGGAATTTGCTCAGGTACCAGCGCAAGATGGCCCGGCCCCCGGATTTGAGTTTTTCGCCCTTTTCGTCAGGTCTTTCCGGCATAAAGTTGGACTCCTGAGGCCGCGCCCCGGCGGAAATTTTTTTATAAAAGAACCGGCAAGCGGGCCTGTTCCTCCGGTAACCCCCAAGTTTTTGCGAAATTCCCGGGGTGCCCCGTTGGTTCCCGGGAACTGTCAGCTAGCGGCTGTTTATAACAGGCAAAAACCAAGAGGATAACGTCTCGCACCCCAGCAACCAGGTTGAGCTTTTAGCTGATCGCGGCAAGCAAAGCCGGGTCGGGCCATTCCATGAAGCGGGCCGCAGCCGGCGGCCCGAAGGTGCCCGCGGGGTAAAAGAGCGGCGGCAGGTGGGGCTCCCCCAAGAGCGGGGCATAGATGCGCCAGGCCGCCTCGGCCTCATCGGCTCGGACGAAGAGGGTCGGGTCTCCGGCCATGACGTCCGTGAGCAAGGTCTCATAGGCCTCCGGCAAGGGTCCGAAGGCTTCGCGGTAGCGGTAACTTAGCCGCTGGGTTTTCAGTTCCAGGGGCTCCCCCGGCGCCTTAACCTGGAAATGAAGGTCAAAGCCCTCATCCGGCTGCAGGGTGAGCACCAGGACATTGGGGTTGCAGGTAGGCTTGAGGGGCTGGAAGAGCGACACCGGCGGGCAGCGGAAGGTGACGGCGATCTGGGTGAACTGGGAGGGCAGCCCCTTGCCGGTGACCAGGTAGAAGGGCACCCCGTGCCAGCGCCAGTTCTCGATGGCCAGCTTCAAGGCGACAAAGGTTGCGGTGGCGGAATCGGGAGAAACTCCCGGCAATTCCCGATACCCGGGCATCATCTGGCCAGCCACCGTTCCCCGGGTATACTGGCCATAAACCACGTCCTCGGGGCGCACCGGGGTGACGGCCCGGAGGACCTTGACTTTTTCGGCGCGGATGGCCTCCGGCTCGAAGGTCACCGGGACCTCCATGGTGATCAGGGTGAGGAGCTGGGTGAGGTGGTTCTGCACCATGTCCCGCAGGGCCCCGGCTTCCTCGTAATAGGCGCCCCGATGGCCCACCCCGCCGGCTTCCGCCACGGTGATCTGGACGCTTTGCACCAGGTCCCGGTGCCAGAGGGGCTCGAAGATGTTGTTGGCGAAGCGGAAGATCAGGAGGTTTTGCACCGTCTCCTTACCCAGGTAATGGTCGATGCGATAGATCTGGGATTCCTCGAAATAGCGGTGCAGCAATTGATTGAGACTCAGGGCCGACTCCGGGTCCCGGCCGAAGGGCTTCTCCACCACCAGCCGGGTCCAGCCGGGGCTGTGGTTCAATTTGGCCTGGCCCAGGCCGGTAATCGCCGGTTCAAAGGCCTCCGGGGGCAGGGCCAGATAAAAGACGCGATTCCCCGGAAGCCGGTGGGCCTTTTCCAGGGCCTTGAGCCGGTCCGCCAGGGCCCGGTAATCTGCGGGGGTTTCCTTCCCCAGGGACTGGAAAAAGAGGCACTCATCGCACCAGGCGTCGGCGTGGCCCGTCTGGGGAAGCCCGGCCTCGGCCAGGGCCTCCCGGGCCAGGGCCCTAAAGGCCTGATCATCGAGGTTCTGGCGGGAGAGCCCCACCAGCAGGAGGCGTTTTTCCAGGCCATAATGCTCGCTGAATTGATAGAAGGCCGGCAGCAGCTTGCGGCGCATCAGATCGCTGGTGGCGCCGAAGACCACGAACAGGTGCGAATCCACGCGGTGATTGGCCATAATCCGTCCTTTGCTGGGTCAGATATCGGGGCGAGTAGCATAGGCTTCCAGCCGGTGATTGGGTCACCCGGGCAGTTTTAATATTAAGGAGGCCTGACCGGTGTTGCAAGTCTGCGGCAGGCTTATTTTGGTGCGAAGCACTTTTCGTCAAGGCGACTTGCGGCCCGGTGGTTTTTCCTCTAAAATTTGATGGTTTAAAATCAACGGGCAGGGCCGCTGACCTCGGGGTCAGGCGCCAGCACCGCGTCGGTTATCTTAGTACCCGAGATTCATAGATCCGGTAGCGTATTTATTAACCGCGGCAGCAAGTGATTAATTCCCCCTCACCCGGTGTCGTCCCCCATTGGGGGAGAGGGGGGGCGACAAGAAACGTTACCATATTTAATAAATCAAGTACTTAGATAGCCTGGCGAGAAGGGATCGTGCTTGCCAGAGTACCTGCCGATATGGAGCATAGGTATTTCCCAATTTTAGTGAAGCGGCAAAAGGAGCCTGATTAAATGACCAGAAGAATCGGCGTCTATGTGGATTCCATGAATATTATGCGCAGCGGCGGCTATGGTATGCGCTATGAAGTCGTCCGCCGTTTCGTCGGCCGGGATGGCGACGAAGTGATGCGCCTCAATGCCTACGTGGCCATCGACGAAGAGCGGGCCATCTCCGATCCCAATTATAAAAATACCCTGAATTTCATCCTCACCCTGCGGGACCTGGGCTTTAAAGCGGTGGAGAAGCCCATCCGCTGGTACACAGACGACTCCGGGCGCACCTACGGTAAGGCCAACCTGGATATGGAGATGGCCCTGGATATCGTTTCTCAATCGGAGCGCCTGGATTTGCTTTACCTGTTCACCGGTGACGGCGATTTCTGCAGCGTGGTGACCATGGTGCAAAACAAAGGCTGCCGGGTGGAACTGATCGCCTTTGCCAACGTCTCCGGGCGGCTGCGCCGGGAGGTGGACCTGTTTGTCCCGGGATACCTGGTCCCGGGCCTGCTGCCCACTTCGCCGCCCTATGCCGGGGCGCCCCCCTGGGGCGAGGTGGGCAGCCGGGTGCGAGGGGTCTGCACCAAGTACTTCCTGGACCGGTCCTATGGGTTTTTCCGGTTTATGCAGAGCTTCGGCAAGGTCTGGGTGACCGATACCCGATTGGAAGAATCGCCCTATGCCTCGGTGTTCTTCATGGAAAAGGACCTGCCCCCGGGAATTCATCTGGATAACCTGCCCAGCCGGGACTTCATCTTTGAATTTACCCTCAACGAAGGGGAGAAAGGCTTCGTCGCCTCGAATATCGATCTGATCTATAAATACTGACGGTTTACTGTTTTCTGTTTTATGTGTTAAGGCCAATACGGTTCAATTGGGCGGTTCTCTCTGAAGTAATTGGTGGGCTCGTGCCCACCCTACATTTTTATCTGTTAGCTGTTTTCTTGGTTAATCAGGCCCGAAAACACAATAGTCCCAAGCGGTCAAAGGGTTATGGTTTTTACGGAAAACAGAAAACGGAAACGGAAAACTGGAGGAGTGGCTATGACTGATAAGCTGAGGGTGCTGTTCGTGGCCTCAGAAGGGATACCCTTCGCCAAGACCGGGGGGTTGGCGGATGTGGTGGGCACTCTGCCTTATGCCCTCCAGAAGTTGGGGGTAGAGGTCAAGGTCCTGCTGCCTTATTACGGTGCGGTGAAACAGGGCAAGATCCCCACCGTGACTGTGGCCGAGGGCCTGGAGGCGTCCCTGCCGGAGCCCCTCAACCTGAGTTTCGACCTGATGGCCCCCAGCTCCCCGGATTATCCCTTCTGGTTCGTGGCCCGGGACGAGTTCTACGAGCGCAGCCAGCTTTACGGCACCGCCAGGAGCGATTATTGCGACAACCTGGAACGCTTCGCCTTCTTCAGCGCCGCGGTGCTGCCCATCTGCCGGACCATGGGGTTCAAGCCGGACCTGATCCACTGCCACGACTGGCAAAGCAGCCTGGTTCCGGTATATCTGAAAAATCTCTGGGGCGGGAAAGAGGAGGTGCTATCCGGGACCAGGTCCCTGCTGACCATTCACAACCTGGCCTACCAGGGTCTGTTTGCCAAGGGTAAGTTTCCCCGGCTGGGCCTGGATGGTACCCTGTTCGGGATCAACGGCCTGGAATACTACGACCAGATCAACCTCCTCAAGGGCGGCATCGTCTTTGCGGACGCCATCACCACCGTCAGCCAGCGCTACAGTGAGGAGATCCAGACCCCGGAGTTCGGCTGTGGCCTGGAAGGGGTGCTGCGCCAACGCGGCGCGGCCCTGCACGGCATCCTGAACGGGGTGGATTACCGGGAATGGAGCCCGGAAACCGACCCGCTGCTGCCGGCCAATTACAGCCGGGACGACCTCAAGGGCAAGGCTGCCAACAAGGCGGCTCTGATGGAGGCCTTCGGACTCTCCAAGAAGCTGGCCAGGGCCCCCATCCTGGGCATGATCTCCCGCCTGGCGGACCAGAAGGGCTTCGACCTGGTGGCCCAGGTGCTCCCCCAGCTCATGAACCAGGAATTGATGGTGGTCATCCTGGGCACCGGCGAAGAGCGTTACCACCGCTGGCTGGCGGCGGAGGCCCCCAAGTATCCTGGGAAATTGGGGGTGCTGGTGGCCTTCGACAACAAGCTGGCCCACCTCATAGAGGCCGGGGCCGACATGTTTCTCATGCCGTCGCGCTTCGAGCCCTGCGGCCTCAACCAGATCTATTCCATGAAATACGGCACCATTCCCGTGGTCCGGGCCACCGGCGGCCTGGCGGACACCGTCACTCCATTGGGCAGACCCATCGAACCGGGGACCGGCTTCGTCTTCGACGACTATGACCCTGAGGCCTTCCTGAAGGCCATCCATACCGCCCTGGAAGCCTACCAAGATCAGAAACTGTGGCGCCGCCTCATGCAGAACGCCATGGCCCAGGACTTCTCCTGGACCAAGAGCGCCCAGGCCGCCCCGGAGCTGTATAACCAATTGGTGTGATGAGTTGGGGAAGGGGGCCAGGGACTCCGTCCCTCCCCCCTTCCCCACACCCCCTCCCCCCACCCGCA